>NZ_LEKF01000026.1:0-93388 GCF_001029595.1 Pseudomonas sp. ARP3 | reverse complement strand
TCGTCGCCGGCAACCGCCTGCTGATCCAGGGCGACCGCCACTACACCTACGACGCCTTCGGCAACCTGACCCAGGAACGCCGCGGCAAAGGCCAGCAACTCGTCACCGAATACCGCTATGACAGCCAGCACCGGCTGATCGAAATCACCCGGCCTAACGGCCAAACCGCCAGCTACCGCTACGACCCATTTGGCCGACGTATCAGCAAAACCGTCGACGGCATCACCAGCGAATTTTTCTGGCAAGGCGACACACTTATCGCCGAACACCAAGTGGGCCGCCACCGCAGCTACCTCTACGAACCCGACAGCTTCCGGCCGCTAGTCCTACTGGAAGGCTTCGGTCCAGACCACACCCAGCCCTACCACTACCAACTCGACCACCTCGGCACACCCCAGGAACTCACCACCCCCGAGGGCGATATCGCCTGGTCCGCCCACTACCGCGCCTACGGCGAAATCGCCCGCCTCGACGTAGGCAAACTCGACAACCCACTGCGCTTCCAGGGCCAATACTTCGACGAAGAAAGCGGCCTGCACTACAACCGCCATCGCTACTACAATCCGGATACTGGTCGCTACCTGACGCCGGACCCGGTGAAGTTGGCGGGTGGGATCAATGGGTATCGGTATGTGCCCAATCCGACGGGATGGGTGGATCCGCTAGGGCTAAGCCCATGCCCTGGTGAAGATAAATGCAAGCCGAACAGCAATGCTGAAAACTCTTTTGTAAAAACTACTGTCGACAAAAGAATACCGCTAAGCCAAATCAGCACAAACAATGCGCCTGTAATGGGCTACCACAAGGAAATTTATGCTAATAAATCTATTAAGCCGGAAGAAACCACTCAAAAATGGGAAAAGTTTCTAGGGCCTGGGCCACATTCAAACATCCATCCAAGAACGGGCACCCCTGATAGTGACAGAATAGTTTCTAGCGACGCGAAAAGAAGTATTCGTTACGGCGCTCATGAGATGAACAGTAAGCCGAGCAAACATCACTATCATGAGGAAACGTGGACGCTAGAGCTTAAAAGCAACACAATGAACGTGAATAACACAGTTGTCAGAGTCCCACTATCGAAGAAGTGAAATGAAAATACATATTACCGAAGCATTTTCTGTGAAAGGCACTTTATATGTGAAATTCCAATCGCCATCTGGAAATGCCACTGCGCTATGGAGCGGAACCGCTCCAGAGAACAATGAAATTCTGGATGTGGAATTCGATCTGGATGATGTTTTTTCCTGGGGGAAGAACATCAAGCTTTCGAACAAGAAAACACCACATATCACCACTATAAATGGCGTCACCCAAATAACGGCTGAGATGATTAAAAATCAGGATGAAGAATGTGCAGCATTAAAAATCAACGACTCAATCATCCTTATTGACCTTGAGAAACCGATAGCTGAAAAAACAGGTTGGGTTCAAGTGAGCACAGCAAGAATCCGGCTCTACCCCACGAGTATCTGAACGATACTTGAGTTCACACCACCACTATCTATCTCCAAACATAGGCGACAGCGCTTAAAACCACGTTTAGGGCTGCTACGCAGCCCAGCGCAGGGCAAGCCTGCTTACCACAACAACAGGCTCAAGTTCCCAGCAAACTTACGGGGCTCATTCCTAGGATATGAGCGTCGGCGTAACGCCGCCTCTTCACACTCTCACCCTCTAGACCGACCGCAATCAATCGACCTAATAGGACAAACACGCAAAATCCGCACCTTAACGAAAACTTAAATTGGTTCAAGGTAAAATTTGACAGGAATGATAATAGCCGACCATTCACAGCATTCCCAAGCGAGAAGAAATGATGTTGAAAAACCCATTCACAAATGCACCTTTCGATGCGGACCTCAAGTGGCTTATTGGAGTATTTGATGTTTATGATCAAGAGGAAAGCCGCGGCAAAGAACTGGAAAAATACAACCCGAACGAGAAAAGCGACAGAGAGCAGGGCCTTAAAGCAACGTTCTATAGATGGAACAAACCCAACCACCAGGGAAATAGGGCCTGTAGCCTCCAGCTCACAATTTAAGTCTTGGAAAATGCAACTTCACGCCATAAATAAGGCGATAGGTAGAATGCAGGGGAATGCGCCATCTCCTACAGGTTTCGATGGAATAGGTAACCCTGTGGTCGTGGTAGAGCTACCCGGAGCAGGACGTGGCTACAAACCCAACAGCAAGGACGTAAACAACCCGAGGCACATTGAAAATATGAATAGAGCAGAGATTAGATTCGATAGAAACAATATAACCAGACCATTCACCGCATTCCCTAAGTGAACTCACAATGCTGAAATGCCCATTCATGAACACGCCTTACATTCCGAACATCTCTCACATAATCGGAGCCTTATCGATATACGACCTTGAGAGCACAGTTGGAAAAGAATTATGGAAATACGACCCAAACAATGAAAAAGATAGAGAAAAAATTATAACCTCTTATATTTTTAAAGATCTTATGCATCTATCATACAGACATCGCTTTGTACTGATATCTGCACTACGTGATGCATTAGACAACCCCAAGTTTGACTTCTCGAAACCATTCGAAAGCGATTACGACGAATATATAACTATGACCTGGAATGAAACAGAAATCGCCAACCCACGAGGCTTCTTCGCCGACATTTATAGGCTCGCCAACGAAGTCTGGAAAGACGACCTCCAAAAAGCCAGCCTTGAAGACCAGTCAACGTGGTAACACCACCACTCCCTCTCACAACCCACTCCTGTGGCGAGCGTTCATTACCACACTCTCCCCCCACTAAACCGACCGCAACCCACTCCCCTGCGCTGCGCCGACGCGGGTAGGGCTGAGCGTTATAAGAGGCACAAGAGACTCAGTCCCTGTCTATAAGTTCATGCTAATACTAATAAAAAAACCCAAGATGCCCGATGGTTACCTACTACTAACTGGATATCCAATAGAAAAATGAGTGAACAATTAACCGAACTTCAACAATTTTTTGGTGCTTATTTTAACCAAGACTGGCCAGAGGAACATGCAACAGCTGACGACGTCATTGATAGTTTCCTACTAGACTCATCCAAGGAAGTTATCATGTCAGTAAAAAATTAGATTATAGATCTAATTAACTCTTACCAAAACGAATCAGACTTTCTGGAAAAGCTATTGCACGAGCAATATTGCTACTATTACTACCCCCATGAGTGGACGTCTGGACCGCTGTGGCTGAACCACATAATTCACAAATTCGACAGCTACCTGTCCGAAAAGCAAAACCAATAAAGATATTTAACCAGAGAAAATAGCGAAGCACTTAAAAGGCAGCTCATCACAAGCAATCTCATTCACAGCGGGCCGTGAAACCGCCCCTGTCAGGGCGACGTGATATCTCGGGGGAAGGTGCCTGGTTTAGGGCTGCTACGCAGCCCAACGCAGGGCAAGCCTGCTCACCACAAAACAGGCTCAAGGCCCGAGCACGCTTACGGGGTGGATAGATCCGCTGGGGCTGAGCTGTAAAAAAACGAACTGCCCTGAGGGGCCGTATAGCGTAATAGTGCCAGGAGGAGGTTTAGCCGCACACGAAGCGGCAGGAGGACATCTGATGGAAAAGCACGTTGGGAGAACTAACAAATAGTTGCTTGACCGTTTGAAGCAGTAACCAAACATCCCTGCGGCCTCTACCTTTCACGACCGGACCTCAGCAGAGCTCGCTATATCAAGTGCAATCAACGAAAACAAAACTAAAACTAATAACTTTCTCAAAGGAAGCAACAACCAGTTGGTGATCATCCAAAAGCCCAAAGAACCAATAGGCACCAGTATTAAAAAGAAAACTACAACACCAGTTCCAGGAAAAGAAATTTACTTAATCATTCGAAGAGACAAAAACATGCCCAATGGCTACCGCATACACACAGGCTTTCCAAACCCATGAACCAAGACTACCCTGAGTTACAGCAATTTCTCGCTGGATATTTCAATCAAGATTGGGTGGATGATCACAAAAGCGCAGATGGCGTGATTAATTACTTTATCTCTGACTCCTCTGAAGAGACAAAGACGATAGTGCAACGAGAACTGGACAGATTAATTTCCACTGAGAAAACCGAGAAAGAACTTGAAGACTTTCTATTCTCCGAGATGGGTTGCTACTACTATTACCTCAACGAATGGAACGATGGCAGAACATGGTTAAAACATGTTGCATCAGCATTAAGTAACGGCAACCCTAAAAAATAGCGCATTCAATGGAAAGATTTATTAATTATGGGAATATTATTTACCGTCAAATAAATTAGTCTTCTATTTGCAAGTCATGGGCTGCTACGCAGCCCAACGCAGGGCAAGCCTGCTCACCACAACGGTCTCGCGTTGTCTTCAGATCCCCGCCAACGCCAAATCCATCGCAAAGTACGTGAAGATCAAATCCGCCCCCGCACGCTTGATTGACCCCAGCGTCTCGCGCACTACTCGATCCTCATCAATCGCCCCCGCCTGAGCCCCAAACTTGATCATCGCGTATTCACCGCTCACCTGATACGCCGCCACTGGCAGGCGCGAGGCTTCGCGGATGTCGCGGATGATGTCGAGGTAGGCGCCGGCCGGTTTGACCATCAGCGCGTCGGCGCCTTCCTGTTCGTCGAGCAGGGATTCGCGCACGGCTTCGCGGCGGTTCATGGGGTTCATTTGGTAGCTTTTGCGGTCGCCCTTGAGCGCGCTGCCGCCGGCTTCGCGGAATGGTCCGTAGAGGGCCGAGGCGAATTTGGTGGAGTACGCCATGATCGGGATATGGGTGAAGCCGGCGTCGTCGAGGGCGCGGCGGATGGCCTGGACCTGGCCGTCCATGGCCGCCGACGGTGCAATCACATCAGCACCGGCGCGGGCGGCGGCCACGGCTTGTTTGCCGAGGTTGACCAGGGTCGCGTCGTTGTCGACGTGGGCGCCGTGCATCACGCCGCAGTGGCCGTGGTCGGTGTATTCGCAGAAGCAGGTGTCGGACATCACCACCATCTCCGGCACGGCGTCCTTGATGATCGAGGACATGCGCGAGACCAGGCCGCGTTCTTTCCAGGTGTCGCTGCCATTGGCGTCCAGATGGTGGGACACACCGAAGGTCATCACCGACTTGATGCCGGCACGGGCAAACCGCTCGATCTCGCCGGCCAGTTTTTTCTCAGGGATGCGTCGCACGCCCGGCATGCTGGTAATCGGCACGAAGTCGTCGATTTCTTCCTCGACAAAAATCGGCAGCACCAGGTCGTTGAGGGTGAACTCGGTTTCCTGGAACAGACCACGCAGCTCCGGGGAGCGGCGCAGGCGGCGTGGACGGGCTTGGGGGAACTGGCTGGTCATGGCTTTCCTGAAAAAATGGCAGAAATCTTTGGGGCGAAAGCTTATGCCCCTTGGCCCCGGCAGCACAAACGCCGAGGGGCCAACAGTGTATTGCCAGGGGCGCAATAATGTATTGATCTAGAGCTGTAGACGCCCTTCGATGCACACGGCGACTGCGCCACCGACCCAGATTTCATCGCCTTGACGTTCAACGCGAATACGCCCCGCACGCCCCATGGCCGTGCCCTGACTGACCACGTAGCACGGCGGCGCAAGCCCTTCGCTGAGCAGCCATTGCGCGACGCCGGCATTCAGGCTGCCGGTGGCCGGGTCTTCCTGGGCGCCATCGCCTGCGACAAAAGCACGCACCTCAAACTGCGCGTCCACGTCGTCGCGTACCGGGTTGCACGGGGCGATCACGCCGACGGCTAACCCCAATAGCTGTGAATAGTCCGGCTGCAACGCCAGGAGCTGGTCACGATCAGCCAACATGAGCGCAAGCCACCCTGCACCATTGTCGACCCACTGACTGCGCAGGATGCTGTCCGGCGGCAGCCCCAACCCCAGGCGTACACGCTCAAGCAGCGGCGCGTCGACGGCACCGGAGCGTAACAACGGCGGCGCAATAAACGCCAACTCGGCGCCTTGGCGACGGATACGCACCAGGCCGATTTCACACTCCTGGATAATCTCCTCGCCTTTGGGCACGCCGCCAGCCTGGAGCCATGCGTGGCAAGTGCCCAGCGTCGGGTGGCCGGCGAACGGCAACTCCTGCAACGTGGTAAAGATCCTTACTCGGTAGTCGGCACGAGGGTCGCGCGGAGTCAGCAAAAACGTGGTTTCACTGAGGTTCGTCCACTTGGCGAAGTCGGCCATCTGTTGGTCGCTGAGGCTGTCTGCACCGAGGACGACGGCCAGCGGGTTGCCCTTGAGCGATACGCTGCTGAATACATCCAGTTGTTTGAAATCGAAAGTCGGCATGGATCAACTCGGAATATTCAGGCCACGGATCACGGCCGGGCGTGCGACAAAACCGTCGAGCGCGCGCAGGACGTTAGGGAAATCGGCAATGCCTACCAGATCGCCGGACTCATAAAAGCCGATCAAGTTACGGATCCAAGGGAAGGTGGCGATGTCGGCGATGCTGTAGTCATCGCCCATAAGCCAGGTGCGGCCCAGCAGGCGTTTTTCCAGCACCTGCAGCAACCGCCGCGACTCGGCGGCATAGCGATCGCGGGGACGTTTGTCTTCGTAGTCCTTACCGGCAAATTTGTTGAAGAACCCCAGCTGGCCGAACATCGGGCCGATGCCGCCCATCTGGAACATCAGCCATTGGATTGTCTCGTAACGGGTGGCCGGGTCTTCGGAGAGCAACTGGCTGGTTTTTTCCGCCAGGTAAATCAGGATCGCCCCCGACTCGAACAACGCCAGCGGCTGACCGCCCGGGCCGTTGGGATCGATGATCGCGGGGATCTTGTTGTTGGGGTTCAGAGACAGGAACTCGGGGGACAATTGGTCCTGAGTTTCGAAATTGATCTTGTGCGCCTCATACGGCAGGCCCAGTTCTTCGAGCATGATCGAGACTTTGACGCCGTTGGGCGTAGGCAGCGAATACAGTTGCAAGCGTTCGGGGTGCTGTGCGGGCCATTTGCTGTTGATCGGGAATGCGGCAAGTGCGTTCATCGGGACAGTCCCTGAGGCAGAAAGCCCTCATGATAGTCATCCCCGCGCTGTCGTGCATGGGTCATCAATGCGCAACATCGCCTGGCTATTATCCCGTCCGGGCGAACCAATACGCCCCGCCGCACTCTTAAAGGCGCTCATAGGGTGAAGGGAGGCACCTGGCTAGATAGACAAGGAACACCTCGGGACGCACGTGCGTCACTGGGGCCAGGCGTGTCCGCCTTAACGCGACGCATGAAGACTCGAACCTAAAAATGACGATCAAGCCTCTGCGCCTTGTGCAACGACTCAAACGCTATTCCTACATCACGTTACCGCTGCTGCTGGTCGGCGGTGCCACAGCGGCCCTCCTCGACGCGCCGGAAAGCCGCGCTCAGCCGGTGGACGGCGTGCAGACCTTGGTATTCCTGCGCCACGGCGAAAAACCCGCCGGCGGCCTGGGCCAACTCAATTGCCAGGGCCTGAACCGCGCGATGAACCTGGCCACGGTGTTGCCGGAAAAATTCGGCCCGGCGGATTTTGTGTTCGCCGCTAACCCGACGCGCAATGTCGAGGAAGGCGAGCTGGATAATTCCTACAGCTACATTCGCCCACTGATGACCATCAGCCCCAGCGCCATCAAGCTGGGCCTGCCGGTCAACATCAATTTCTCGGCCAATGACACCAGCGACCTGGCCGATGAGTTGGTCGAAGACAAATACCACAACGCCACCATCTACACCGCCTGGTCCCATGGCTATCTGCCGGAGTTGATCAACAAGGTGGCGAGTGAGGCGTCGGGCGAGAAGCACACCATCACCGACGACTGGTCCGGCAGCGACTACGACACCCTTTACGTATTGACGCTGACCTGGCACAACGGCAAGGCCTCGTTGCTGAGCCGCAACTACAAACAGGGCCTGAACGACGGCGAACAGAACTGCCCAGAGCCGACACAGGTGAGCGCCGACAGTTGACAGCGTATGATGCGCGGCTATCGACTCATCTGCGGATCATCCCCATGTCCAACCTTCTCTCCACCCAGCCCGTCCGGGGCTGGTCGTTCTGGTGGAAACCGGCGCTGTTCCTGCTGGTGGCCTGTGTCGGCCTCTACTACGTCAAGTGGTCGCCCTACTACTTCAAGGCGTTTGTGGCCGCCGACAACCACAGCATCGGCGCCTCGATTCTCAATGATCAGCAAAGCTCGCCCCTGGCGGCGGCGTTGGCCTATGCCCAGGTGTATTTCCTGGCGATCTGGAAAGCCGCAGTCCTGGCGGTAATCCTCGGTTCGCTGCTGCAAGTGCTGATCCCGCGCGACTGGCTGCTGCGCCTGTTCGGCCGGGCCGGGCTGGGCTCGACCGTACGCGGCGGGCTGTTTGCCTTGCCGGGGATGATGTGCAGCTGCTGCGCGGCGCCGGTGGCGGCGAGCATGCGTCGGCAACAGGTGTCGGTGGGCGCGGCGCTGGCATTCTGGATCGCCAACCCGGTACTGAATCCGGCGACGCTGGTGTTCATGGGCTTTGTGCTGGGCTGGGGGTTTACCGCGCTGCGTCTGGTGGCGGGCATTGTGCTGGTGGTGGGGGTGTCGTTGGTGGCGCAGCGCATCGCACGCCCCGATCAGGTACCGGAAGCCGCGCTGGAAGCGGTGGCCGATGTGAGCCAGGTCGAAGCTCAACCCTTTTTCAGCCGCTGGATGCGGACGCTGTGGCAGCTGTTCTGGAGCACCATTCCGGTGTACATCCTGGCCGTGCTGATCCTCGGTGCCGCGCGGGTGTGGCTGTTCCCTCACGTAGACGGAGCCATGGCCAACAGCCTGGTGTGGCTCGTGCCGCTGGCGATCGTCGGCACATTGTTCGTTATTCCTACGGCGGCCGAGATCCCTATCGTACAAACCATGATGACCCTGGGCATGGGCACCGGCCCGGCCGTGGCCTTGCTGATGACGTTGCCGAGCGTGAGCCTGCCGTCCCTGCTGATGCTGCGCAAGGATTTCGACGCGCGGGTGCTGGTAACGGTGGCCGGGCTGACCATGCTGATGGGCGTGGTGTGCGGGTTGATTGCGGTGGTGGTGCTTTAAACATGCGGTGGGGGGGCTGAGGGCGCTATCGGGGGCAAGCCCCCTCCCACCTTTGATAGCTATCGCCTGGGCTGGGTCAACTGAGCCTTAACAGACTGGCATTAGGGCAAGCCCCCTGCCACAGGCAACGCGGCGCGATAGGCCCCGGTATCCCCCTCACTCGCGCCGCGTACTGCGCTCGCGCAAATATTCCACCACTGCCCCCTGCTCGCCCGCAAATTCGATGCGGGCGCCTTTGCTTTCGCGCTGGAAGGCGTACATCGGGTCGTAGTACTCGCGCAGCAGGCCTTCGATCCAGCCACGGTGCAGGTCCACGGCGCCGCTGCGCGCCTGTTCGGCCAGGGCGTCCTGCAGAATCGCCTGCAAGCGTTGGAACCGTTCGCCCCCGAGGCGCTTGTGGATATTGGCCAGGCTCTGGGTCAGCCGCTCGCCGAACAGCGTCTGGCCCTGTTCGCCAAACGTGGCAATGAACTCGGCACACAGGTCAACCACGTAGTCGCGCAGGATACGTTCGACGCGCCCTTGCAGGCTGTCTTCCAGCCACACCATCGGATACGTTTGCATGCCTTTGTGCAACGGCAACGGCAGCGCGCAACTGCCTATCATGCGGCTTTCGTCCTCCACCACGAACTGCTCGATACCGGCCGCGCGTTTTTTCAGCAGGTCCACAGCCAGGCGATTCTCGAAGTCGATGTTGGACGGTTGCGCCGTGGCCCGTTTGCCGAAGCTGGAACCGCGGTGGTTGGCGTGGCCTTCCAGGTCCAGGGCGTTGCGCAAGTGGCCGAGGACTTCGGTCTTGCCGGTGCCGGTCATGCCGCCGAGCAACACAAAATCACACTGTTGGGTGCCTTGCTCCATGGTTTCGAGCAAAAACGTACGCATGGCTTTGTAACCCCCGCCGACGCGCGGGTAGTCGATACCGGCCTCTGTCTTGAGCCACTGCTGCACAATCTGCGAGCGCAGCCCGCCACGAAAGCAGTACAGATAGCCATCAGGATGAGCCTGAGCGAACTGCGCCCAGCGTTCGATGCGCTCGGCCTTGATCGCGCCGGATACCAGTTCATGCCCCAGGACAATGGCGGCTTGCTGGCCTTGCTCCTTGTAGCAGGTGCCGACGCGCTGGCGTTCGTCATCGGTCATCAGCGGCAGGTTGACCACGCCCGGAAAGGCGCCTTTGACGAACTCCACCGGCGCGCGGGTATCCATCATCGGCCGGTCGTTAAGGAAAATGCTGCGATAGTCGGTGATGTCAGTTGCCATCAAACCACCTCTACCGCGTGGGTCTGTCGCTCGACCAGTTCACCGATAGGCGCCAGGTTCAGGCCCAGTTCGGCGGCCACAGCGTGGAAATCGGCGTCGCCTTCGGGGGTGACCGCGATCAGCAGGCCGCCACTGGTCTGCGGGTCGCACAGCACGCGCTTGTGCAGTTCCTGCAAACGCCCGAGCTTGCTGGCGTAGCTGTCGAAGTTGCGCAGGGTGCCGCCGGGCATACAGCCCTGGTCTAGGTAGTCCTCGATCCCCGGCAGGCGTGGGACATTGGCGTACTCGATGCGTGCGGTCAGGCCGCTGCCATCCGCCATTTCCACCAGATGCCCCAACAGGCCGAAACCGGTGACATCGGTCATGGCGGTGACGCCGGCCAGTTTACCGAAGCGGCTCCCGGGCTTGTTGAGGGTGCACATCCAGTCGCGAGCCAGGCCGATATCGGCCTCGCGCAACTTGCCCTTCTTCTCGGCCGTGGTGAGGATGCCGATGCCCAGGGGCTTGGTCAGGTAGAGCCTGCAGCCGGCGGTAGCGGTGTCGTTGCGCTTCATATGGCGCTTTTGCACGATGCCGGTGACCGCCAGGCCAAAAATCGGCTCCGGCGCGTCGATGGAGTGCCCGCCCGCCAGGGGGATACCGGCCGCATCGCAGACCGAGCGACCACCACGGATGACCTCGCGGGCCACTTCCGGGGCCAGCACATTCACCGGCCAGCCCAGGATCGCAATGGCCATCAATGGATCGCCACCCATGGCGTAGATATCACTGATGGCGTTTGTGGCGGCAATTCGACCGAAATCGAAGGGATCGTCGACGATCGGCATGAAAAAGTCGGTGGTGGAGACCACACCGCGCTCGTCGTCGATGGCGTACACCGCCGCGTCGTCCCGCGAAGCATTGCCCACCCACAGGTTGGGGTCGAGGTTCTGCGCACCGCTGCCGGCGAGGATCACTTCCAGGACCTGGGGTGAAATCTTGCAGCCACAACCCGCGCCGTGGCTGTATTGGGTAAGGCGAATCGGCTCGTTCATGCTGGACCTCAAACTATCAAGTGCGCGGATTCTACCAGACAGCAAAAGGCCGGCTGGGCTCTTATGAGCACAGCCGGCCTGTTTGTTTCAGGGTTTACTGACGCGCAGCGAGCAAACGCTTATGGCGGTTGCGCCGGGCGATATTCAGGCACTCAATGGCCGCCGAGAACGCCATGGCTGCGTACACATAGCCTTTAGGCACATGGGCGCCAAAGCCTTCGGCGATCAAAGTCATGCCGATCATGATCAGGAAGCCCAGGGCCAGCATCACCACCGTCGGGTTGTCGTTGATGAACTTGGCCAGCGGTTCGGCCGCGACCAGCATCACGATCACCGAGGTCACCACGGCAATGATCATGATCGGCAAGTGTTCGGTCATGCCCACCGCCGTGATGATGCTGTCGATGGAAAACACCAGGTCCAGCAACAGGATCTGCCCGATGGCCGCCGCAAAACCGATGGTCACGGCGTTGCTGGTGCTTTCTTTCTCTTCGGGCTCCGGGTCCATGCTGTGATGGATCTCGGTGGTAGCCTTCCACACCAGGAACAGGCCACCGGCGATCAGGATCATGTCCTTCCACGAAAACGCCTGCCCGAACACCTCGAACACCGGCGCAGTGAGCTGCACGATAAAGGCGATGGTGCTCAACAAGCCCAGGCGCAGGACCAGGGCCATGCTGATACCGATGCGCCGCGCCTTGGCCCGGTGCTTCTCCGGCAATTTGTTGGTGAGGATCGAGATAAAGATCAGGTTATCGATGCCCAGCACGATTTCCATCACGATCAAGGTCGCCAGGGCGATCCACGCGGTGGGGCTGGCGGCCAGTTGTACAAGGTAATCCATAGGTCAGTCCTGGTGGTGTGCTGGAGAATTAGGTTTCTTGGCTATTCGATTCGTCGGTTTTATCAGCCTGATCGTCTTTCTTCTGCGGGTTGATCAGGCCTTGGGTGGCTTCACTCAGGGCTTGCTCGGCGGCTTTCTGGGTATCGTCGATTGCCTGCTTGGCCGATTCCGAGGCCTTGCCGATCACCTGCTGCGCACTTTTTTCGACCTGATCGCAACCGCTGATCATCACCAATGAAAGCGCAAGCAACGAGGCCGCGCCGAAAGAATTGAGTTTCATGCTGTATCCCTCGTTAGAACGCTTGGGTCCCAATAGTGGCCCCGCGATAGCGACGCATTCTATGCAGAGCAACACTTCAGCAAAATTCGTATTTTTCCCGCGTATACTTCGCTTTTTACGAAGTGACCACCCTCATGCTTAATTATCGACAACTGCATTACTTCTGGGTCGTGGCCAAAACCGGCAGCATCGTGCGTGCGTGCGAGCAATTAAACCTCACGCCCCAGACCATCAGCGGGCAACTCAGCCTGCTTGAACAGACGTTCGGCATCGCGTTGTTTCAGCGGGTCGGGCGCCAACTGGAGCTGACCGAAGCCGGGCGGCAAGCGCTGCCCTATGCCGAACAGATGTTCCAGACCGGCAATGAGTTGGAAGCCATGCTGCGCGCGCAGCCCAAGGAGCAGCAGATTGTGTTTCGGGTCGGAGTGGCGGATGTGGTGCCCAAATCCATCGTTTATCGGCTGATCGCACCGACCATGGAATTGAGCGAGCCGCTGCGTATTACCTGCCGCGAGGACAAACTCGAGCGCCTGCTGGCGGATCTGGCGATCCAGCGCTTGGACCTGGTGATTTCCGACAGCCCCATGCCCACGCACCTGGATATCAAAGGCTACAGCCAGAAACTGGGAGAGTGCGGCATCAGTTTTTTCGCCACCCAAGCATTGGCCGACCGCCATACCGGCCCATTCCCACAGTGCCTGCACGGCGCGCCGCTGCTGATTCCCGGCGCGGAAACCGTAGTGCGTAGCCGCTTGCAGCGCTGGTTCGCCGAGCAGCAGATCCAGCCGAAGATCATCGGCGAGTTCGACGACAGCGCCTTGATGCAGGCGTTTGGCCAATCCGGCAGCGGGATTTTCATCGCCCCCAGCGTGATTGCCGACGAGGTGGTGCGCCAGTACGGTGTGGCGCTGATCGGCCAGACCGACGCGGTCACCGAGTCGTTCTATGCGATCTCGGTGGAGCGCAAGGTCAAGCACCCGGGCATCGTGGCGATTACCGAAGGCGCGCGGCGCGAATTGTTCACTGCCCTGCCCTGACCGCTCAGGCGTTGGACGCCACCGGCTGCCTGGCGGTCATCAGCCACAGCGCCAGCAGGATCGACACCAGGATAAACCCAGACGCCGCGAACCCCAGGCTGCCGAGGCCGAAGGTATCGATCACATGACCACCGACCATCGCCCCCAAGCCGATGCCCAGGTTGGCCCCGGCAATGTTCAGCGACGCGGCGAACGCCGGCGCATGGGGCGCGGCCTTCATCAGCCGCACATGGCTGACCAGGAACAGCGCCGCCTGGGTCACACCCCACACCGCCATCGCCGCCGCCAGGCCGATGGTGGAATGAATGGCCGGCACCAGCGCGACCATGCCCGCGATCATAAACCCGCAGAACACCATGGATGCGATCAACGGATGGCGATCCACCGCACGGCCGCCCAAGGCATTGCCAAGCAAGCCCACCGCGCCAAAGCCCATCAGACACCAGCCCACTAACGTGCCATCGAAGCCGGCCAGGCGTTCAAGGATGTCCGCCAGGTAGGTATAGGCAGTGAACATACCGCTGAATACCAGGATCGACAGCAGGATATGGCCCTGCATCAAGGGGTTGCGCAGGATCTTGAACTGCGAGCGCAGACTCACTTGATCGTTCTTCGGCCGGGTTACCGGCAGGTAGATGAACAACAGCAAGGCCTTGGCCAGGGCCACCACCGCCAGAATGGCGAACGCCGTGCGCCAGCCGAACGCATCGGAAATCAACGTGCCCACTGGGATGCCGAACACCGTGGCGCAGACGATGCCGAAACCGATCTTCTCAATGGCGCGCCCGGCGTAGTCCGGGCCGACGATGTCCACCGCCGTCTCGCTTGCCAAGGCCCAGAACACCGGCAAGCCCAGGGCCGGGATCAGTCGTGCCAATGCCATCACCCAGATATTCGGCGCCAGCGCGGCCACGGCGTTGGCCGCGCCGAACAGAATCAGAATGCTGATAAACAGACGCTTGCGTGGGAAACGCGCGCAATAGGCCGTCAGAAACGGCCCGAACGCCGCCACGGTAAACGCAAACAAGGTCACCAACAGCCCGGCTTGGGACACGCTGACATTCAGGTCGCGGGCAATCGATGGCAGCAGCCCGACAATGATGAATTCCGTGGTCAGCACGGTAAAACCGGCGGCCGACAGCAGCAGGATGGGAAACAGCATGAAAACTCCAGAAACAACGACATCAACGACAGCCCGAAGGGCCCGCTGACGGATAGGAAAGGTGAGAGGCCAGAAGCTTAACAGAGTATGTCCGGCTTTGGCCAAAGCGGGTGACGCGATGCCGCAGCCGCCAGAGCACGCACCACAGCATGCTAGACTTCGCGCCCTGCTTCCTACAGCCCCTTCTGCTCATGGGGCTGCGCACATTAAAAAAACTAGAGACAACCTCTTTATGACTGCTGCCCCTTCGCTCCTTAAACGCCTGACCCGCGTCAGCCTGGTCACGCAAATCGTTATCGGCTTGATCGCCGGGATTCTCCTGGCATTGCTACTGCCCGAAGCAGCCAAAGCCACCGGGTTTATCGGCAAGGTGTTCGTCACCGCGCTCAAGGCCGTGGCGCCGATTCTAGTGTTTGTGCTGGTAATGGCGTCGATCGCCAACCATAAGCACGGCCAGGAAACCCATATTCGCCCAATCCTGTTCCTGTATTTGCTCGGCACGTTCGCCGCCGCCGTGGTCGCGGTGGTCGCCAGCATGTGGTTCCCGTCAACACTGGTGTTGGCCACCCATGACGCCACAGTGAGCGCGCCCGGCGGTATCGGCGAAGTTTTGCAAAGCCTGTTGCTGAGCGTGGTGGACAATCCGGTAAGCGCGCTGATGAATGCCAATTTCATCGGCATCCTGGCCTGGGCCATTGGCATGGGCATCGCGATCCGGCATGCCGGCGAAACCACCCGCACTGTGCTCGATGACCTGTCCAACGGCGTGACCTTGATTGTGCGCGTGGTGATTCGCTTTGCGCCGCTGGGCATTTTCGGCCTGGTGGCCTCCACCTTGGCCACCTCCGGGTTCAGCGCCCTGCTCGGCTACGCCCATCTGCTGGTGGTGCTGATCGGCTGCATGCTGTTCGTCGCGCTGGTGATCAACCCGGCCATTGTGTTCTGGAAACTGCGCCGCAACCCGTACCCGCTGGTACTGCTGTGCCTGCGCGAAAGCGGCATCACTGCGTTCTTCACCCGCAGCTCGGCGGCGAACATTCCAGTCAACCTTGCATTGAGCGAGCGCCTCGGCCTGCATGAGGACACCTATTCGGTGTCGATCCCGCTGGGCGCCACCATCAACATGGCCGGCGCCGCGATCACCATTACCGTGCTGAGCCTGGCCGCCGTGCACACACTGGGCATCAGTGTCGACCTGCCGACCGCCGTGTTACTCAGCGTGGTCGCGGCCATTTGTGCCTGCGGCGCCTCGGGCGTGGCCGGCGGTTCGTTGTTGCTGATTCCCCTGGCGTGCAGCCTGTTCGGCATCCCGAGTGAGATCGCCATGCAGGTGGTCGCCGTAGGTTTCATCATCGGTGTACTGCAGGATTCGGCGGAAACCGCGCTCAATTCGTCCACCGATGTGCTGTTCACTGCGGCAGCGTGCCTGGGCAAACAAAGATAACCGATCCCCCGGGACGGCCTGTTCAAGGGCTGTCCCGGGGCGAAAGCATCAAGCACTGGTGCTATCAGGACTGAAGCCTTCAAGCGGTACGCCAAAACGCGAACGGGTTGTCCGATCATAGCCGTACCATTTCCCGGTTATTTCATCCAACTGAGCCGTGATACGTATTGAGTCGCCGAGGGTATTTGTATAAGTGCCGACGGTGACGCCATCTTTTTTATCCTGATGAGCCCGGTCCACACCGCGATTCGCCGCAATGATGCGCCAGGTGGAGGTCCCTTTGCCCCATGCCGACTGCCACCAAGGCAGGCCTCTGGAGACGATGGCTTTTCCTCCGGCAAACGGGTTGGCCGCGCTGATCGCACCCCGTGTCAGGATGCCGCCAGCCCGGCCTGAAAGCCCGGGGCCCAGCCTCGCGATTTTAGCCCCTGCGAAAATGCCTCCCACCGCAAACCCCAACACGTCAAATGCCAGAAAACCAAGCCCCTCGCCTACCTTTCCCTTTTGAAACCTATCGATAGCGGACGCAAAAGGCACCAAGGTCCGGGTCACCGCCTGTATCTCTTCAAACACCGTCACTTCGGTATCGAATGTGGTGATGCCCCTGGCTTTCTGGACTAGCACTTCTCGCTCTCCGGGTTTGAAGATATTGCTCAGCACGGTATCGGTGATGTACTGAGTCCGGTCAGACGTGAAGGTTTGCACAGGCCCCGGGGCCTTTTCCCGTGCGCGTCGTTTCTGCTGTGCCTCTTCTCCATCTGCCACCACTTCGCGAATCGACGGGCGGCTGTAGATTCGCCTGACGCCAGGATTGGCTCGCTCAGTCAAGGGACCGGACCATTCACCCTTCAGACCCGGTTTCAGGTCGCCCGTCAAATCAGTGCGCTTGCGGATATAACCCTGCTGGGGGTTGACCTCATAGACCGTTTTGGTTGCCCCATACTTCGTGACGAACAATAACGAACGGCTATCAGCGGGCTGCTCACTCACCCTTTTTTCAGGCCCCCGATACTTTCCCCAACTCTCACGACTCGAGGTGGTTTTTTCTTCGGCATAAACGCTCAGCTCGCCATACTCCAGGGCTTCTCTGTCCTGCACAGGCAGTTGGGACATCAAGTGTTTGACCGTGACACCCATGGCCTCCTGGAGCGCGTCGTAGTAGTCGGAGACTTCCTTTTCATAGTTGTCGATGGGCGGAATGCGCCGGAACGTTTCGAACATGTCAGCAAAGGGCACTGCAGGGTCAGTGGAGTACCAGCGGGTATGCAATTGCGGTTCGAGATAAATATCCAGAATCGAATAAGGCCCCCGCAAATACTGATGAGCCTCGGTGGGCATCAGCACCTTGGCTTCAAAATCGACATTAGGGAATTTCCCCGATAAATGCTCCTTGAGGATCTGCAGCGCTTTTTCCTTACGGGGCACTAATGGCTCACGTTGCGCGTCGGAGGCTTTTTTCAGGGTCTCCAAGCGTTCGCTGGAGAGCGTGCGCGCCCTCTCAATTTCGTCGTCCGTGTAATTGTTGTCATCGCGCTTTGCAATTGCACCGTCCGCTACGGCCCAGTGGATCAACGCCTCCCGCCCCGCCAAGGCTTCCACGTCTCTTTCGGCGCTGCTAACGGGCTCAAGGTCGTTCTTGACCAACGCCTCATAGGTCTGCCCTGCTGCCGAGCCAGGCGTGTGGAAGTTGGCCTTGGCGACGATGGCTTTGAGGCCAACCCATCCCGGCGAACCATAGGTGATAGAAGCTGGAACGTCTTTGACCAGCAGCTCTGGCGCGTGGTGTGACAGTAACAAATACGCTACGACTGGCGCGTTTCGGCCGTAGGTCTGCGCCAGATGGTCAGTCAGCCCTTTCACCACCGACGACAAGGGTTTACCCCAATTATCGCGCTGGGACAGATCATAGCCGGCCAGCTTGTTTTTTTCGTTTGGATGCATCACCGAATGGCCATTGGCCCCCACCTGAAGCATTGAAAGCAGCCAATCCTGAGGACTGCCGGCCCCGTTGAACCGCGCCCGCAGCTGCTCACCTACCGTTCGTGCGGCCGGTGCATTGATCATGTTCAGCAGGGCGGTGCGCGGATCCTTCAGCTCGGCATCTGACCATTGATGGCGTTGAAGCATCAGCACCGCTCCGTTATTCGTCGCCGGCAGGTCACCGTGCTGGAGCGAACGATACACGTCGGAGCTGGAAGCCTCGTGAATCGCTTTTTGGGTGGATTGATCAAGGGGAATCGGCCAGGACAACCCACCGCCCAGATCGCCGGATGGCAACGGCGAGGACCGATAAAGGCGGAACACGGCCCCGCTCATATTCCGCACCTCGGCCATCGTGGTCGGTCGCTCCCAGCCAAGGCCATCAATGAAATCTAAAAGATTCACGCGCTGCCCGGCCTTTGACTCGTTATTGAGTTGAAAGCCGGAATCAGGGTCCAGTTGGATCCATTGACTGCGCAAATAATTGGTGAACCCTTGGGCGCGGTCGTAAGGCCGGCCCCCCGGATATCGGTAAGCATGCAAAGCCGCCTGTTCATCCAGATACTTGTCGCCTTTTACGTACACGTTCAGCAACCCATGCACGAACTTCTCAAGGTCGCGTCGATTGCCCGCATCGCGTTTATCGGCGCTCTGCGCCTGTTCAGTGCTTCCTTCATTTGCTTCCGAGGGCGGGGTTTGGCCCACCGCCGTTGCCTCGCCCGATGCCTCTCGCCGGACACGGGTGTTCGGGCCGGGCAAAACCGAAGAGGCGCCCTGACTATCCAGCACAGGCGAGGACGTGTGCGACGAAGAAAAACGCGATACAGCAGCTGACAGGTGGGGCGTCGTGATCATCTAAAGCCTCTCATACACTCACGGGGATTGGGGGGAGGCACATGCCTCATCGCCTGGTGAGTGCCGCGGCAGAAAGACTTGGTTCACCGCCCTTCTGTAACCTTTTCCGACAAGGTCAGGGAATTCATAACCGCCACCCATAAAAAAACCCGGTGCCGTTCAACGTGGAACGACACCGGGCTTTTTTGACGCTTGAGCTTAGAAAGCGCCCATGTAGTCGCGCTTGCCCACTTCCACGCCGTTGTGACGCAGCAGCGCATACGCGGTGGTGACGTGGAAGAAGAACTGCGGCAGGCCGTATGTCAGCAAGTAGGACTGGCCGCTGAAGCGCTTCTCTTTCGGGGTGCCTGGACGGGTGACGATTTCGATGCCTTCCTTGCCGTCGATTTGCTCGGCCTTGAGGGTGTCGATAAAGGCCAGCACCTTGGCGATCAGGGCTTGCAGGTCGGCGAAGGTCACTTCGTTGTCGTCATATTTAGGCACTTCGATCTCGGCCAGGCGCGCAGAAACGCCCTTGGCGAAGTCGACGGCGATCTGCACCTGGCGCACCAGCGGGAACATGTCAGGAAACAGACGCGCTTGCAGCAAGGCATTGGGCTCGATGTTCTTGGCCGTAGCGTGGGCTTCGGCCTTGTTCAGCACATCGCTCAGGGCGTTGAGCATTTGTTTGAACACAGGAACGGAGGCGGCGTACAGGGAAATAGTCATGGCACTCTCATCGGTAATGGCGGGGTTGCAACCAGCGGCGATTATAGCCATGCCCGCTGCTTGTCTTTTATTTTTTCAGGGATAGGCTAAGGACCTTCACTGCATAGGGAACGCGCGATGACCGCCGAGCACGACACCGATACCCCTGAGCCGCGCCTGAACAGCACGGAAATCCGCCTGCTGGGCTGCCTGATCGAAAAACAGGCGACCAACCCGGAAACCTACCCCCTGACTCTCAACGCTCTGGTATTGGCCTGCAACCAGAAAACCAGCCGCGAGCCGGTGATGAACCTCAGCCAGGGCCAGGTGGGCCAGAGCCTGCGTGCGCTGGAGGGCCAAGGCTTCACTCGTCTGGTGATGGGCAGCCGTGCCGACCGCTGGGAACATCGGGTGGACAAGGCGCTGGAACTGGTACCGGCCCAGGTGATCCTGATCGGGTTGTTGTTCCTGCGCGGCCCGCAGACGGTCAACGAACTGCTCACTCGCAGCGCTCGCATGCATGATTTCGAGGACGTCGAACAGGTCGTGCACCAGCTCGAACGCCTGATCGCCCGCGGGCTGGCGGTGCTGGTACCGCGTCAGGCTGGGCAGCGGGAAGACCGGTACACCCACGCGCTGGGCGATCCGGCGGATATCGAGGCGATTATCGCGGCGCGGGCAAGCCCGGTGGAGCGTGGCACCAGCGGGGTGTCCGCCGAACGTATCGAAGAGCTGGAAGCGCGAATCGCCGCGCTGGAGGAACGCTTGGCACAGTTGGAACAGGCCTGACTCAGTAATAGGTGGGGCCGGGGGGCCGATGGCGGTGAGCCAGCCAACACCCTCATCGCCTGATAGATCTATATCGGGGGCAAGCCCCCTCCCACCTTGGATCTACGCTTGCCTTGAGCTTGGCGCGCCGACCGTTGGGACCCGAGCTCGAGTGAGCGCTGTCCAACCTGTGGAAGGGGCTTGCCCCCGAGGGCGGTGAGCCAGTCAATACCCTCATCGCCTGATGGACCTATATCGGGGGCAAGCCCCCCTCCCACCTTGGATCTGCGCTTGCCTTGAGCTTGGCGCGCCGTCCGTTGGGTCATCGAGTTCGAATGAACGCGGTCAAACCTGTGGGATGGGCTTGCCCCCGAAGGCAGTGAGCCAGTCAATACCCTCATCGCCTGATGGACCTATATCGGGTGCAAGCCCCCTCCCACCTTGGATCTGCGCTTGCCTTGAGCTTGGCGCGCCGACCGTTGGCTCACCGAGCTCGAGTGAACGCGGTCAAACCTGTGGGAGGGGGCTTGCCCCCGATGGCGGTGTGAAGCCAACACCCTCATCTCCCGATGGACCTATATCGGGGGCAAGCCCCCTCCCACCTTGGATCTGCATTTTGCCTTGAGCTCGGCGCGCCGTGCGTTGGGTCACTGAGTTCGAGTGAACGCGGTCAAACCTGTGGGAGGGGGCTTGCCCCCGATGGCGGTGAGCCGAACAATACCTCCATGTCTGATGGAGCTATATCCAGCTTCCCAGTGCTTTTTCAGAGACGGGCGAAGGCCACTGCTTTTTCGAATTGTTCCTGGGTCGGCCGCACGCCGGTATAGAGCACGAACTGTTCCAACGCCTGGATGGCGATTACTTCCAACCCGGTAATTACCTGTTTGCCGTTGGCTCGGGCATGCACAATCAACGGTGTTTCGGCGGGAATCGCCACCACATCGAAGACAGTCCGCGCAGTCTCGATAATGTCTGCGTCAAACGCCAATGCCTCCGCCTCCGCGCCGCCGGTCATGCCGATGGGCGTGACGTTTATCAGCATTTGCGGACGCAGACCGGTCATATCCGCCTGCCAGGCGTACCCCAGGTGCTGGGCCAGCGCGCGCCCCGCTCTCTCGTTACGCGCCACGATCACGCCGTTGGCGTAGCCACCGTCGCGCAGGGCACTGGCCACGGCCTTGGCCATGCCGCCGCTGCCACGCAGGGCGAAGGTGGAATCCTGTGGGACCGCATGCTTTTTCAGCAGTTGCTCGACGGCGATGTAGTCTGTGTTGTAGGCCTTGAGATGGCCGTGGGTGTTGACGATGGTGTTTAACGAATCGATGGCTTGAACCGAATCGTCGAGTTCGTCCACCAAGGCAATGGCCGCCTCCTTGAATGGCATGGACACCCCGCAACCCCGGATCCCCAAGGCCCGGATACCGCCGATCGCGCCGGGCAAATCCTGGCTGCTGAAGGCCTTATAGTAAAAATTCAGACCCAACTGCTCGTACAGATGGTTATGAAACCGCAAGCCGAAATTACCGGGGCGCGCCGACAGTGACATGCACAGCTGGGTGTCCTTGTTGGGGTGCATCTGCATGGAAAACTCCTGTGAGTAAGCAAATCGGTACAGACCTTACACAACCTTTACCTAGCGGCCGTGCTGTTTTTCAGAAATACGTTGTCTTAAAAGTATCCCCGCGACATGACTTGAGTCCATTGATGGCAGGACACGAGCGCAGGGGCTAACCGAGGAATGACCATGATTCGTACAATCCCCAAGATCGCCTTGCTGGTAGGTGCACTCGCTATGGCTGGCCAAGCCTCCGCCCACGGTGGTGGATGGGCGGGGCCGGCTGCCTTGGGTGCGTTGGTCGGCGCCGCCGTGGTGGGCTCGGTGGTGGCCAGCCAACCCCGCGAAGTCTACGTGCAGCAACCGGTGTATGTGCAGCCGCAGCCTGTCTACGCCGCTCCGCCGCCGGTCTACTACGCTCCACCGCCGCCTGTGTATGTGCAACAGCAAGTGTATTACCGCCCGGCGCCGGTCTATTACGGCCCACCGCGCGGTTACTATGGCCCGCCCCATGGTTACTACCGTCGTGGCTGGTAACCGTTCGATCTGAAACTGGCCTCGCAATCGTGCGAGGCCTTTTTTTTGCGCCGAGTCCGGTTTTATCGCGTCAAGGTCGCTATGGAGACAATGTCTGGTGCGCAATCGCACATGATAGACACCAATGTCTACTTGCTCGAACAGGGCTCGCGCTGTCATGTTTGCGTCACATAACCCTTTCACTATCGAGCCTGTCCACCCAATAACAATTAAGGACGATTAACCATGCCCACACAAAACCCACACCGCACCGCCGGCCTTTGCACCTCCAGCAAGGTGTACAGCGCCCTGACCGAACTCAAGCACCTGGAAGGTCACCGCAGCGCGAAGTTCCTCGCCTTGCTTGCGGAAAACCTGGTGCGCAAGGGCCTGCTCAACGAGCAGGAAGTGGTGAGCATGCTGGATCAAGTGGTGGACTGACGCGTGGCATCAATGTCGACTATCGAGACAGTTGATTTTTCCTCAGCCGCCATGGCCCGTAAGGTGACCCCTACCACGATTGGAGGTCCTTATGCCCACTGTTCATATCATGTCCGTCATCGGCAGTGCCGTCCCCGCCGCTCTGCGCGCCTCGGGGGTGTTGGCTTGCTGGTACTTGGTACGCGAAGGCGAGCCGATCACCGGCCCGCTGACATCGTTGAAAGCCGCCGAACACCAATTGAAAGCCACCACCTACCAGTTGGAAGCCTGACGCTACCGGTTTACGGCAATGGCAACTTGACCCGCGGCTTGCTCTCGACAAACAGCGCCCAACTGGACATGAACAGCGCCGCCACCAGCGGTCCGATCACAAACCCGTTAAGGCCAAACACTGACAAGCCGCCCAGGGTCGAGATCAGGATCAGGTAATCCGGCATCTTGGTGTCCTTGCCCACCAGGATCGGGCGCAGCACGTTGTCCACCAGGCCGATCACAAACACGCCGAACAACGCCAGCACCACGCCCTGCCAGATCGCCCCGCTCATCAGGAAATATGCCGCCACCGGCCCCCATACAATGCCCGCGCCCACCGCCGGCAGCAGTGAAAGAAATGCCATCAGCACCGCCCATAGCAGCGCGCTGGGAATGTCCAGGAACCAGAAAATCAACCCTCCCAACGCGCCCTGAGTCACGGCCACCAGCACGTTGCCCTTGACCGTGGCCCGCACCACGCGGTTGAACTTGAGCTGCAGGCGACGCTTTTGCGGTTCGGCCAACGGCACGGCGGTGCGCACCTTGCGTACCAGCTCCGGGCCGTCGCGCAAAAAGAAAAACAGCAGATACAGCATGATGAAAAAGCTCACCAGAAAATCGAAGGTGCCCTGACCGAAGCTGAACGCCTGAGTGGCGAAAAATTGGCTGCCCTGCATCGCGCTTTTTACGATTTTCTCACGCAGCCCTTCCAGGTTGCCCATGCCGAAGCGATCCAGCAGATGCTGGAAGTACGGCGGCAGGAAATTCTTGAACTGCTCGATATAGCCCGCCACATCCAGCTTGCCGCTTTCGATGTTCTTGTACAGCGTGGCCCCCTCTTGTACCAACAAGGCACTGGTGATGATCACCGGCAAAATCGCGACGATCAAACACGCAGTCAGGGTGGCCAGGGAGGTAAGGTTACGGTTCCAGCCGAATTTCAGCTGCACGCGGCGCTGCATGGGCGCAAAGATAATGCCGAGGATCACCGCCCAGAACACCGCGCCATAAAACGGCAGTAATATCCAGATAAAGGCAACGGTCACCAGGACCAGCAGTAACAACAGGGTTTTGAATTGCAGGGTGGTTTGGTTCATGTCCGGTCCATGTCAGAAAAGCATTGGGCCTGTGTAGGCCCTGATGCTTAGTCCGCTGCGAAACCTGGGAGTGCCCTTATTTATCGCACGCCCGCGAACTCCCCGCCTTGGACCCCACTCAAGAGCACCCGGATCGTCTTCTCCTAAGCTTTTATAACCGCGTTCGCGAATGCGGGCGCGTTGCTTTGCACAGCAGTGGTCTCAATGACTTGGATCAATAAACCTGCGCCCGCCCTGCACTACTCTCGCGCCTTTTTGCGACCCTACGCCATGCCCACTGTTATCGCTCCCGAACTGCTCGCCCCCGCCGGCACCCTGAAAAATATGCGCTACGCCTTCGCCTACGGCGCCGATGCGGTGTACGCCGGCCAACCGCGTTACAGCCTGCGGGTGCGCAATAACGAGTTCGATCACGCCAACCTGGCCCTGGGTATCCAGGAAGCGCATGCCCAGGGCAAGCGCTTCTATGTGGTGGTGAACATCGCGCCGCACAACGCCAAGCTCAAGACCTTCCTCAAGGACCTGGCACCGGTGATCGCCATGGGCCCGGATGCGCTGATCATGTCCGATCCAGGGCTGATCATGCTGGTGCGCCGACACTTTCCGCAGATGCCGATTCACTTGTCGGTGCAGGCCAATACGGTGAACTGGGCGAGCGTGGAGTTCTGGCAGCAGCAAGGGATCTGCCGGGTGATTCTGTCGCGGGAATTGTCGCTGGAGGAGATCGGCGAAATCCGTGAACAGGTGCCGGCCATGGAGCTGGAAGTGTTTGTCCACGGCGCCCTGTGCATGGCTTATTCCGGGCGCTGCCTGCTCTCGGGCTATATGAACAAGCGCGACGCCAACCAGGGCACCTGCACCAATGCCTGCCGCTGGAAGTACCAGGCCACTCCGGCGGTGGAAAACGCCACCGGCGAGATCGTGCAGCAATACGCGCCGGAACCGACCCTGGGTATCGGTGCGCCCACCGATCAGGTGTTTCTGTTACAGGAAGCCAACCGCCCCGACGAGCAGATGCCTGCGTTCGAGGACGAGCACGGCACCTACATCATGAACGCCAAGGACCTACGCGCCGTACAGCATGTGGAGCGCCTGACCCATATGGGCGTGCACTCGCTGAAGATCGAAGGCCGCACCAAGTCGCACTTCTATTGCGCGCGCACCACCCAGGTGTATCGCCGCGCCATCGACGATGCGGTGGCCGGTCGCGCGTTCGACCGCAACCTGATGACCGACCTCGACTCTTTGGCCCAGCGCGGCTACACCGAAGGTTTCCTGCGCCGGCACGTCCACGATGAGTACCAGAACTACCAGAACGGCAGTTCCGTCTCCGAGCGCCAGCAGTTTGTCGGCGAACTGACCGGCGAACGCCGGGGCGAGCTGGCCGAGGTCAAGGTCAAGAACCGCTTCGCCGTGGGCAATCACCTGGAATTGATGACGCCCACCGGCAATTTTCACTTCGACTTGGCCAGCCTGCGCAACGCCAAGGACGAAGCCATCGACGTAGCGCCGGGGGACGGGCACACGGTGTATATACCGCTGCCCGTTGAGATGGATTTGCGCTTTGGCTTGTTGATGCGCGACGTTTGATCAGATCCTGAACTGACCGACCAGTTGCCCCAGGCGCTGGCCCAGGTCCGCCAGGCTGCGCGACGTCTGGGCCCCCAGCTGGGTTTCATCGGCCACGCTGTCCACCGCCGAGGCAATCTGATGCACGCTGCGGTTGATCTCTTCGGCCACGGCGGTCTGTTCTTCGGCGGCGCTGGCGATCTGGGCGTTCATTGAATTGATGGTGGCAATCAGCTGGGCCATGGTGTCCAGCGACGCTCCGGCCTGGTTGGCCTGGGCCGAGGTGCCATCGCCGGCCTCGCTGGAACGGCGCATGGCTTCCACGGCGGCTTCGGTGCCGGTTTGCAGGCGGTCGATCATGCCCTGGATTTCTTGGGTGCTGGTCTGGGTGCGGCTGGCCAGGGCGCGCACTTCGTCGGCCACCACCGCAAAGCCACGACCGGCCTCCCCGGCCCGCGCGGCCTCGATGGCGGCGTTAAGGGCCAACAGGTTGGTCTGCTCGGCAATCGAGCGGATCACACTCAACACGCTGACAATCGACGTCACATCCTGTTGCAGGCTGTCGAGGGACACGCCGCTGCTGCGGATGTCGTTCACCAACGCGTGGATCTGCGCGA
Source organism: Pseudomonas sp. ARP3 (assembly GCF_001029595.1). Taxonomy (NCBI): domain Bacteria; kingdom Pseudomonadati; phylum Pseudomonadota; class Gammaproteobacteria; order Pseudomonadales; family Pseudomonadaceae; genus Pseudomonas; species Pseudomonas sp. ARP3. Next base: position 66,935 of record NZ_LEKF01000026.1, on the reverse strand, counting down.
TGCTGCCGTCCACCACGCGCTTGGCGGCCTGGCCTTCGGCGTCGGTCTGCTGCGCGGCCACCGAGGCGCCCTGGGCACTGCGCGCCACTTCCTGGGCGGCGGACGACATTTGATTGATGGCGGTGGCGACCTGGTCCGTCTCGTGGCGCTGGCGCTCCATGGCCTGCTCCGAGCGGTGGGCCTGGTCGGACACCTGGCCCACCAGGCCGGTGAGCTGAGCGGTCATTTCGGTGATCTGGCGCACCAGGCCGTGGATTTTGTCGACAAACCGGTTGAACGCGCCGGCCAGCTCGCCCAACTCGTCCTGGCTGGTGATGGCCAGGCGCCGAGTCAGGTCACCCTCGCCGGCGGCAATATCGTCGAGGTTGGCTTTCATCAAATGCAACGGACGCAAAATGGTATTGGCCAGCACCATGCCCGCAGCGGCGATCACCAGCAACACCACCACGGCCACGCCGAGGATACTCAGCAAAACACCTTCCATGCGCGCTTTGACCTTGGCCTCGACCACCGCCACCTGGGCTTCGATGCCGTCGAGGTTGACCGAGGTACCGATGACCATATCCCACTTGGGCAGGTAATCGGTGTAGCCAAGCTTGGGCACCAGTTCGGTCTGCCCCGGCTGGGTCGAGCTGTATTGCAGGTAATGACTACCGTCCTTGCCGACCTTGACCAGGTCGCGGTTGACGTAGACGCCATTGGGGTCGCGGTTGTCTTTGAAACTCTTGCCCACGCCGTCGGGGCTATTGCCCTTGAACAGGCGGATGGTCTCGGAGTCGTAGCCGAAGAAGTAACCGTCCTTGCCGTAGCTGATGTTGGACAGCAGCTTGACCACCTCGGCCCGCGCCGCCGTATCGCCAGGCGCGGCGGCATCGTAGAGCGGCTTGACGGTGCTCATAGCCACTTCCACGTAACTTTGCAAAGTGGCCTTAGCGTTATTGAGCAAGCGCTGGCGGGTTTCATCCACCTCACTGCGCGCCTGGCCCTGGAGGATCCACACCGTGGTGAGGCTGATGACCAGCGCGAACAGCAACACCGGCACAACGGCGAGGGACAGGACTTTGGCCTTCAGACTCAGACGCATGGCTTTTCTCTCTTATTAAGCGACTTGAGAGGGTATCGGCCGATGGAAAACTATCTGTAGGCGCGAGCGCGCTCGTTCCTACAGAGGCATGGGGTCAAAGGGACATCGCCGCCAGCCAGCCAAACGCCAGCAACGGGATGTTGTAGTGCAGGAATGTTGGCACCACGGTGTCCCAGATGTGGTGGTGCTGACCGTCGATATTCAGGCCGGAAGTCGGACCGAGGGTGGAGTCCGACGCAGGCGAGCCGGCATCGCCCAGGGCCCCCGCCGTGCCAACGATGCACACAATGGCCAGCGGGCTGAAGCCCAACTGTACGCACAACGGCACGAAGATCGCGGCCAGGATCGGCACCGTGGAAAACGACGAACCAATCCCCATGGTCACCAGTAGGCCCACCAGCAACATCAGCAGCGCGCCGACCCCACGGCTATGGCCGATGAACGCGGCCGAAGTTTCCACCAGCGAACGCACGTCTCCAGTGGCCTTGAGCACTTCGGCGAACCCCGAGGCTGCGATCATGATGAAGCCGATCATTGCCATCATCTTCATGCCTTCGGTGAACAGGTCGTCGGTCTCGCGCCAGCGCACGATGCCCGAGGCCGAGAAGATCAGGAACCCGGCCAGCGCACCGATGATCATCGAATCCAGCCACAGTTGAATGATGAACGCCGAGGCAATCGCCACGCCGGCCACCAGCAGGGTCAGCGGGTTGTACTGCACCGCCACCTGCTCGACCCGCTCGATTTTCGCCAGGTCGTACACGCGCTTTTTGCGGTAGCTGATAAACACCGCCACCAGCAGGCCGACCACCATGCCCAGCGCCGGCAGGCCCATGGCGTGGGTCACGTTGACCTGGCTGACGTCCACGCCGCTCTTGGCCACGTTGGCCAACAGGATCTGGTTAAGGAAGATATTGCCGAAGCCCACCGGCAGGAACATGTACGGCGTGATCAGGCCGAAGGTCATCACACAGGCGATCAAGCGCCGATCCAATTGCAGCTTGGTCAGCACATACAGCAGCGGCGGCACCAGCAGCGGGATAAACGCAATGTGAATCGGCAGGATGTTTTGCGATGCAATCGCCACCACCCACAGCAGACCGATCAGCAGCCATTTGACGTGACTGCCGCCGCTGGCGTCCTGGCGGTCCACCAACAGCAGGGCCTTGTCGGCCAGGGCATGGGCCAGGCCGGACTTGGCGATGGCCACCGCGAATGCACCGAGCAAGGCGTAGGACAACGCCACCGTCGCGCCCCCACCGAGGCCGCCGTTGAAGGCGCTGAGGGTGGCTTCGATCCCCAGGCCGCCGGTGAGACCGCCCACCAGGGCGCCGACAATAATGGCGATGACCACATGCACGCGGGACAGGCTAAGCACCAGCATGGTGCCGACCGCGGCGATGACTGCGTTAATCATGGTTACCTCAAGCAGAAACAGAAAAACAGGCATGCCCGCGCCCCAGCGCCCCATCGGAGGGCGGCCAGTGTGCAGGCTTCAAGGAGGTCTTATTAGAGGGCGGGCACTTTGCAGCAGGCGCGGCCCCATGTCAAAAGCCGCTGCCGAGGGACGCGCCGCTCCGGCAGGTTTAAATTGATCGTTTGAATAAAGAAAATCTTCCTGCGGCCGATAAACGGGCTCTTTGTGTTTTCAGGTAAGGATGTCCGATGTCGCTCAGACAACTCTCCATTCAATGGAAAATCACCCTGCTCGCCGGCCTCTGCCTGCTGGGAATCGTGAGCCTGCTGGTGGGTTTGTCGCTGTACCGCATGGCGCAGAGTTCCGAGCAGGTCAAAGCCTCCAGCATGCAGATGCTCAATGAAGCCGCCCAGGCGCGTATCGAGGCCCAGGGCGAGGTGCAGGCGCTGGGTATCCGTCGGCAATTCATGGACGCTTATCAATATGGCCATGGCTTTGCCCGCCAGGTGCTGTTCTTGCGCGAGCAGGCGGAGAAACGCTTTCTGGACGCCTTCGACACCCGCGAAGACCTGACCCGCCAAGTCAGAGCCGCGTTGCAGGCCAACCCGGACCTGTTGGGTCTGTCCTTGGTGTTCGAAGCCAATGCGCTGGACGGCAAGGATGAGCTGTTCGCCGGCCAAACCGAGCTGGGCAGCAACGACAAGGGCCGCTTCGCACTGTATTGGTCGCAGCCGACACCCGGCCAGTTGACCTCCATGGCATTGCCGGAAAGCGACATGACCGACACCACCGTCGGCCCTAGTGGCGAAAAGGCCAACGCCTGGTTCACCTGCCCGCGCAGCACCCTCAAGCCTTGCGTGATCGAACCCTACTTTTATGTGATCAACGGCCAGAACGTACTGATGACCAGCATCGTGTTTCCGTTGATGGCCAACGGCAAAGTCATCGCGTCGCTGTCGGTGGACATCAACCTCAACAGTTTGCAGGCCGTGAGCCAACAAGCCAGCGCCAAGCTGTACGACGGCCAGACCCACGTCAGCATCCTCAGCCCCACCGGCCTGCTCGCCGGCTACAGCGCGGACGCGAGCAAACTCAGCCAGCGTTTGGACCAGGTCGACCGCCGCAGCGGCGCTCAACTGATCGGAGCCCTGGCCGGCAGCACGGGCATCAGCAGCCTGCACACCGAACATCAACTGAAAGTGCTGGCGCCGTTCGCACCGATTCCCGACGGCAAGCCATGGGGCGTATTGCTGGACGTGCCGGAAAAAGTCCTGGTAGGTCCCGCCGAAGCCCTCAAGGCACAAATGGATGCGGACAACACGCGCGGCACCCTGCTGGAACTGAGCCTGGGCCTGCTGGCAGCGGTGATCGGCCTGATTCTGGTATGGCTGATGGCGCGCAGCGTGACCCGGCCGATCTTGGGGGTGGCGCACATGCTCGAAGACATCGCCAGCGGCGAAGGCGACCTGACGCGGCGCCTGGCCTATGACAAACGCGATGAACTGGGGCAACTGGCCGGCTGGTTCAACCGTTTCCTCGACAAACTGCAGCCGATCATTGCCGAGGTCAAACGCTCGGTACAAGACGCCCGTGGCACCGCCGACCAGTCGGCCGCGATCGCCACCCAGACCAGCGCCGGCATGGAGCAGCAGTACCGCCAGGTCGACCAGGTGGCCACCGCTTCCCATGAAATGAGCGCCACCGCCCAGGACGTGGCCCGCAGCGCGGCACAGGCGGCTCAGGCAGCGCGCGAGGCCGACCAGGCGACGCGCGATGGCCTCAACGTGATAGACCGCACCACCGCCAATATCGGTCAACTGGCGGCGGACATGAGCACCGCCATGACCCAGGTCGAAGGCCTTTCGGCCAACAGCGAGAAGATCGGTTCGGTGCTGGAAGTGATCCGAGGCATCGCCGAGCAGACCAATCTGCTGGCGCTCAATGCCGCGATTGAAGCCGCCCGTGCCGGTGAGGCCGGACGTGGCTTCGCAGTAGTGGCCGACGAAGTGCGCAACCTGGCGCAACGCACCCAGGCATCGGTGGAGGAAACCCGCCTGGTGATCGAGCACTTGCAGAGCGGCACCACCGACGTGGTCGGTGCCATGGGCAGCAGTTATCGCCAGGCCCAGGGCAGTGTCGAACAGGTCGGCCAGGCCGTCACCGCACTGCGCCAGATCGGCGACGCGGTCACCGTGATCAGCGATATGAACCTGCAAATCGCCAGTGCCGCGGAGGAGCAAAGCGCCGTCGCCGAAGAGATCAACCACAACGTGGCGACCATCCGCGATGTGACCGAATCGCTGTCGGAGCAGGCCAATGAATCGGCGCGGGTGAGCCAGGCGCTGAACAGCCTGGCCAATCAACAACAGGGGTTGATGGATCAGTTCCGGGTCTGACGCTTGAAGGCCACCCAGGGTGGGCGGGAGCTTGCTCCCGTTTGCCGCCTGTCAGGCATGGCGCTTGGGTAATTCGACCAGCACTTTTAAACCGCCCAAGGGGCTGTCCTGCAACCGCAACACCCCGCCCCACACCTCGGCGATATCGCGCACGATCCCCAGGCCCAAGCCGTGACCGTCGATCTGCTCATCCAGACGCGCGCCACGGCTGAGCACCTGATCGCGCTGGGCTTCGGGGATGCCGGGGCCGTCGTCTTCCACCGCAAGCCAATAGCTGTGGGGGGTTTCATCAATGCTCAGGCGCACCTCGGCATCCGCCCATTTGCAGGCGTTGTCCAGCAGATTGCCCAGCAACTCCAGCAGGTCTTCGCGATCCCAAGGCAAGTGCAGGCCGGAGGCGGCATGGTAGCTGAGGTCCAAGTGTTCGCCATGGATCATGTTCAAGGTGGCGAGCAGGCCAGGCAGTTCCTGTTCGCAGTCGAACAAGGCGCCGGGCAGGGTTTCGCCAGCCAGACGGGCGCGGTTCAGTTCACGATTGAGGCGTTGCTGCACTTGCTCCAATTGCTCGCGCAACAAGGCGCTCAGCTTGGGATGGTCTTTGAGCGCCTCGCTGGATGCCGCGCTCAGCAATACCGCCAATGGGGTTTTCAGCGCATGGCCAAGGTTGCCCAGGGCATTGCGGGAACGCTTGAGGCTGTCTTCGGTGTGGGCCAGCAGGTGGTTGATCTGCGCCACCAGCGGTTCCAGCTCCAACGGCACCTGAGTGTCGAGCTGCGAGCGTTGGCCTTGCTGCAATTGGGCGATCTGGTTGCGCGCGGTTTCCAGCGGGCGCAAGGCGCGGCGCACAGTCACCCGTTGTAGCACCAGCACCAGCAGCAACGCCGCCAAGCCCAGCACCAGACCGATCTGACGCATCAGGCGAAAGCTTTCGCGCACTGGCGTGTAATCCTGGGCCACGCTGATGGAAATCGACTGACCAAAGCGCTTGTAGTCCGAACGTAGCACCAGCAGTTGCTGGCCTTCAGGCCCCAGCTGCAGGTTGCCCTTCAGACCCGCCTCGGGCAGGCGCGGCAGTTCCTGATCCCATAGTGAGCGAGAGCGCCAGTGGGTGTCGGCAAAATCGATACGAAAGTAATGGCCCGAAAACGGCCGCTGGTAAGCCGGTGACAGACGATGCTCGTCCAGCTGTACGCCGTTAGGCCCGCGCACCAGAGCCACCAGCAGGTTTTCCGTGTCGTTGCGCAGCCCTGCCTCCAGATATCGCTGCAGACCGGCTTCGAACAACCACAGACTGGTCTGCGCCAGCACCACGCCGACGATCACCATCACACTGATCAGCCCCAGGCTCAGGCGCCGTTGAATCGACCTCATGCGGGGTTGGCGCCAAACCGGTAACCCTGGCCGCGCCGGGTTTCGATCACGCTGCGGCCCAACTTGCGGCGCAGGTGATTGACGTGCACCTCCAGCACATTGGAATCGCGCTCGGTTTCGCCGTCATACAGATGCTCGGCCAGATGGCTTTTGGACAGGATTTGCTCAGGGTGCAGCATGAAATAGCGCAGCAGACGAAACTCGGCGGCGGTCAGTTGGACCTCTTCGCCATCGCGCAGCACGCACTGGCGCCCCTCGTCGAGGTGCAGGCCGGCGGCTTGCAGGGTGGGTTGGTTGGCTTGACCGTGGGAACGACGCAGCAACGCCTGGATGCGCAGGTGCAGTTCTTCGGGATGAAAGGGTTTACTCAGGTAGTCATCGGCACCGGCCTTGAGCCCTTCGATACGCTCGGCCCAGGAATCGCGGGCAGTAAGGACCAGCACCGGGGTGGCCAGCGCCGCCGCGCGCCATTGCGCCAGCACCTCAAGCCCCGGCAGACCGGGCAGGCCGAGGTCGAGGATGATCAGGTCGTAGGGCTCGGTGCGGCCCTGGTATGCGGCGTCGCGCCCATCGGCCAGCCAGTCGACGGCATAGCCTTGGCGCTGCAAGCCGGCCAGCAGTTCATCGGCCAGGGGTACGTTGTCTTCCACCAGAAGCAGGCGCATCAGTCTTCCTCGTCTTTGATCAGCACGCCGCTGGTGGCGTCCAGCTTGATTTCGCGCACCACGCCGTCGGTGGTCACCAGTTCCACTTCATAGGCATATTGCCCGTGTTTTTTTTCAAGCTCGGCTTCCAGCAGGCGCGAGCCGGGATGGCGCGCCATGGCCTGTTGCAACAGCTGTTCCAGCGGCAGGATCACGCCCTGCTGCCGCAGCGCCAGGGCTTCATCTTGATTGAGGTCGCGCGCCGCCAGGCTTGAGCAGAACACCATGAGCACCAGCGGCCATCGGCTGCTGGCGCGTAAATTTACCTTCATTACGTATCCTGATGATTCTTGAGAACCTGCCCGGTGAGCGCGTCCAATTCAACATCCCATTCAATGCCGTCGAGGTCTTGCAGTTCGACTTCATAGATGTACTTGCCATAGGCCTCGTCCAGGTCGGTGTCGAGTAAGGTCGAACCAGGGTGCAGGGCCAGGGCGGTGGCTTCCAATTGATCGAAGGCGACAATTGTAACAGTGGCAGGCACGGTCAGTGGTTTGTCGGGGTCCACGGCTCCGGCCTGGGTCGCCGTGGAAGCGATGATACCGGCGGCGACCAGAGCTGTGAGGCGCTTCATGATAAGTCTCCGTTACACAATGTTTTCCTACGCCGGACACGGTAACGACTGCAACTTAACTGAAACTGAATTGCCACCATGGCAATTCCAAGCCGACGCGACAAACGACGGTGTTTATTCCGGATTCACGCGGTATGGTTAACGTTTTTCGCGAGCACGCGTGCTCCTACACCCCGCTTCAACAGAGATCGGTATGACAGCCATCCACATCAAATTCCCCGCGCTGACCCTCAAGGCCGGCACGCGCGCGTTGGCACGTATTCGTGAGCAGGGCCTAAAGCCGGCGGATGTCGGCATTCTTCCCGGCGCGGCCGGCGGGCCCAAGGCCCTGGGCATCCAGGGCCTGGACCTGGCGCTGTTCGGCGACTGGCTGCCGCGTGCGCCACGGCAGCGCGCGCTGATCGGCGCGTCCATCGGCTCCTGGCGCTTTGCCAGCGCATGCCTGCCCGACCCGGTGCAGGGCCTGCTGGACCTCGGTCGCCTGTATAACGCGCAACATTTCGCCAAAGGCGTGACCATGGCCCAAGTCAGCCAGAGCTGCGTGCGCATGCTCGACGACCTGCTGGCCGGCCGGGATGCGCGGGTGCTGGACAACCCCGACTACCGACTCAACATCATGGTGGTCAAAAGCCACGGCCTGCTCGCCGATGACCATCGCGGACGCCTGGGCCTGGGCCTGTCGTCGGTGATTGCCGACAACCTGCGCGGTCGCGCACGTCTGTCGCGGCACTTCGAACGCCTGATCGTCCACGACCCGCGCCAGCCGCCGCCGGTGCATCCGCTCAAGGACTTCCCATCGCGCTTCCTCGAACTGGAAGTGGGCAACCTGCGCCAGGCGTTGTTGGCGTCGGGCTCGATCCCCATGGTGATGCAAGGCGTACGCGACCTGCCCGGCGCGGGCCAAGGCACCTACCGCGACGGCGGCCTGCTGGACTACCACCTCGACCTGCCCTACCACGGCGACGACATCGTGCTGTACCCGCATTTCACCGACCGGGTCATCCCCGGCTGGTTCGACAAGGGCCTGCCGTGGCGGCGCAGCAACCCTCAGGGCTTGCAGGACGTGTTACTGCTCGCGCCCTCAAGGGACTACCTGGCGCGCCTGCCCCACGGCAAACTGCCGGACCGCAGCGACTTCAAACGCTTTATGGGCGACGACCCGAGCCGCCACAAATACTGGCAAACCGCGATGAGCGAGAGCCGGCGGCTGGGGGATGAGTTTCTGCAGTTGGGCGACAACGGCGGCCTGGGCGAACGCTTGCAGGCGCTGTGACCCAGCGGTATGCGCGGCGAGGGAGCAAGCTGTTAAACTCGCCGCCTGCCAGATACTGACCGAGCTTAAAACACTGTGGAAATCTTCAAAGAATTTACCTTCGAGTCCGCCCACCGCCTGCCGCACGTGCCGGACGGCCATAAATGCGGGCGCCTGCATGGGCATTCGTTCAAGGTGGCGATCCACCTGAGTGGCGACCTGGATCCCCATACCGGTTGGATTCGCGACTTTTCGGAGATCAAGGCGATTTTCAAGCCGCTCTACGAACGTCTGGACCACAACTACCTCAACGACATTCCCGGCCTGGAAAACCCCACCAGCGAAGTGCTGGCCAAGTGGATCTGGAATGAACTCAAACCGTTGCTGCCTGAGCTGAGCGCGATCCGTATCCACGAAACCTGCACCAGCGGCTGCATCTACCGCGGCGAATAAACCGGCGCGGTAAAAAAACCATCCTTGCGGTGGTTTTTTTGTGCCTGGCGTTGCACCCTTTCAGCCAGCCCTTTTGCCTGCAATCAAGGAGAATGCAATGGAGAACACGTGGCTGGCCCAGGCCAAGCGCCTGCAAGCGTTGGCGTCCACGGGGTTGCATTTTTGCACCGATGATTTCGAGCGCGAACGCCTGGAAGAAATCGCCCGGATCGCCCACAGCATGCTTGCGCAGCTGGGCGATGTGCCCCTTGAGCGCATCACCGGTCTGGTGCCGGATTTCGCCCAGCGCTATTCGACGCCGATGATTGACGTGCGCGGTGCCGTCATCGAGGGGGAGCGGATTTTACTGGTGCGCGAAGCCACCGACGGTTGCTGGGCGCTACCGGGGGGTTATGCCGATATTGGCCTGTCGGCGTCGGAAAACATCATCAAGGAGATTTATGAAGAGGCCGGGCTGACAGTAACGGCGCGGGCGCTGTACAGCGTGACGCACAAAGCCAAAGGCTTGTATCGGCCGGATGTGCGGGACTTCTACAAGTTGTATTTCCTGTGTGAGCCCATCGATCAGTCAGCGCCGGTGGCCGGTATCGAAACCACTGAGGTGGGCTTTTTCAGCCTGGACGATCTTCCGCCGTTGTCCCGTGGGCGCACCATCGAAAGCGATCTGCAGGCGGCGTTTGCGTTTCATCGCGGCGAGACCACACAGACCTTGTTCGACTGATCCATTTTGTATCACCCCTGCACCGCTTTCGTGCCCTACTGGGCATGGCGAACAGTGCTTTGAGCTTAGCCCTCCTGTTTGGCGCGCAAAATTGTGCATGCTGCACAACCGGCGCCGTGCGTCCACCACTGCTGTCGGCTTGGCACGCGTGGTGCAATGGGCCTGCGTCACTCATTCAGGGAGCAAGGCACATGACGCAGCAAGAATCCGGCAATGACTACCCCTTGAGCGAAGTCCCGATGCATGCACGTAAAGGCCTGGCGTCCACCGCCATGGTGCTGCTGGGCTTCACTTTTTTTACCGCAACCATGTTTGCCGGCGGCAAATTGGGGGTGGCGTTCAGTTTCACCGAGATGCTCGGTGTCGTGGCCCTCGGTAACCTGCTATTGGGTATTTACGCCGCAGGCCTGGGCTATATCGCCTTCAAGAGCGGTTTGAACTCGGTGTTGATGGGGCGTTTCTGCTTTGGCGAGGTGGGTAGCAAGCTCAGCGACCTGATCCTCGGTTTTACCCAGATCGGCTGGTACGCCTGGGGCACCGCCACCGCCGCCGTGGTGCTCGGCAAGTATTTCGAACTGAGCCAGGGCAGCGTGCTGGTGTTGATGGTGCTGTTCGGCCTGGTGTTCTGCGCCACCGCCTACGTGGGCTATCGCGGGCTGGAGATTCTGTCGTACATCGCAGTGCCGGCCATGGGCATCCTGCTGGTGTTGTCGATGTGGGTGGCTACGGTGAAAGTCGGCGGACTGCAAGGGTTGCTGGCGGTGGTGCCAACCGGTCAACTTGATCTGTCCACGGCCATTACTCTGGTGTTCGGCACCTTTGTCAGCGGCGCGACCCAGGCTACCAATTGGACGCGGTTTTCCCGCTCGGCCAAGGTGGCGGTGCTGGCCAGCCTGATTGGTTTCTTTGTCGGCAATGGGCTGATGGTGCTGATCGGGGCTTATGGCGCCATCGTCTATCAACAGCCGGATGTGGTGGAAGTGTTGCTATTGCAGGGTTTTGCCATGGCTGCGATGGCGATGCTGCTGCTCAATATCTGGAGCACCCAGGACAACACCATCTATAACTTCGCGGTGGCCGGCTGCAATTTGCTGCGCACCAAACGCCGCAAGACCGTGACCCTCGCCGGCGCGGTGATCGGCACATTGCTGGCGCTGCTGGGCATGTACGACATGCTGGTGCCGTACCTGATCCTGCTAGGCACGGTGATCCCGCCGATCGGAGGGGTGATCATGGCGGACTTCTTCTACCGCTACCGTGGTCAATACCCACGCCTGGCGCAAACACGCTTGCCCGCGTTCAACTGGCCGGGGCTCCTCGCCTACGCGGTGGGCACTGTGCTGGCCTTCAACTCGCCGTGGGTAGCGCCGCTGGTAGGGATTGTCGCGGCATCGCTGACCTACATCATATTGAGCGCCCTCCTGCGGGTACGTGCGCCATTGGCTGACGTCCAGGCATGAGCTTGACCGTCGCCGATGTGCTGGCGCTGCCGGGTTTGGAATCCCTGACCCTGCGTGCCGGCCAGACGGGCCTGGATAACCCCGTGCGCTGGCCCTATGTGGCGGAAAACAGCGGGATCGCCGAATGGGTGCTGGGCGGTGAGCTGGTGTTTGTCACCGGTATCAACCATCCCCGCGATGAGGCCAACCTGCTGCAACTGCTGGAGGAGGCCTGTCAACGCCAGGTCGCCGGGCTGGTGGTGCTCACCGGGCCGACGTATATCCAGGCCATCCCCCTGCGCGTGCTGGACGCCGCCGCGGCTGCCGGTATGCCGCTGATCGAGCAGCCCTATTCGCTGAAGATGGTGCTGGTGACCCAAGCCATCGGCTCGGCGCTGATCCAGTCCGAGCAATTGGGACGCTCGCGGCACGATGTGCTGGAGCGCTTGCTGGCCGGCGACTATCAGTCCCTGGACATCCTGCTGCACCGCGCCGCGCAATTGGGCATGCCGCTGACGGGGCACTGGCAGGTCGTGCAGTTGCAGTTGGAGGGCAGTGAAGCGCTGTTTGCCCAGGGCGATGCGGCGCAGGTGGAGGCGCACCTAACGCGGCAACACGACGCGATCGGTCGGCGTTTGCGCCAGTGGTCACCGACCGTACCGATCCTGGGCCGCGCCGGGCAATGGACCCTGCTGCTGCCGGCGCCGGACGCTGTGGCCGCCTTGGTCAACCGCAATCAACTGGCGCAGTGGTTGAGCCCATTGAACCTGCGCCTGGCCCCGCTCAAATTGTTTATCGGCCTGAGCGCCGCCGCGCACCCGGCGGCCCGCCTGGCCCAGGCCCAGGATGAAGCGCGTCAGGCCCTGGCCGCCGCGCGACGCTTCCGCGAGCGCGCCGGGCTGTGCGTGTACGACGAACTGGGAGTGCTCAAGTTGCTCAGCGGGGTGCGTGATCGCGCGCTGCTCGACCAATTCCTCAAGGAGCGCCTGGGCCCTTTGCTGCGTCACGACTTGCAGCACGGCCCCAGCTTGATGCCGACCTTGGAAGCTTGGTTTCACGAGAATGGTAATCTGATGGCCGCCGCCCAGCGCCTGGCCGTACATCGCAACACCCTGACACACCGAATCCAGCGCATCGAAGCCCTGTGCGGGTTGACGCTGGACAACGCCTATGACCGCCTGGACATCGGTATCGCCCTGATGATCTGGCGGCTATCTGCCTGATTGTTTTTAGCCAAGAGGAACTTGCCCATGCACATCATCAACGCTCGCCTGCGCCACCGTGAAGGCCTGCATGATCTGCACCTGGAAAACGGCCGGATCGCCAGCATCACCGCACAAACCAACGTGCCATCCCTGGGGACCGATGATCTGGACGCTGCCGGCAACCTGGTGATCCCGCCCTTTGTCGAACCGCACATCCACCTCGATGCCACTCTCACCGCCGGCGAGCCACGCTGGAACATGAGCGGCACCTTGTTCGAAGGCATCGAATGCTGGGGCGAACGCAAAGCCACGATCACCCAGGAAGACACCCGCACCCGCGCCAAACAAACCATCCAAGCCCTGGCCGCCCACGGCATCCAGCATGTACGCACCCACGTCGACGTCACCGACCCGCAGCTCACGGCGCTCAAGGCCATGTTGCAGGTGCGCGAGGAAAGCGCACACCTGATCGATCTGCAGATCGTGGCGTTTCCCCAGGAGGGCATCGAGTCCTACGCCAACGGCCGCGAATTGATGGAGGAAGCCATCCGTCTGGGTGCCGATGTGGTCGGCGGCATTCCGCACTTCGAATACACCCGCGACCAGGGCGTGAGTTCGGTGAAGTTCCTGATGGACCTGGCCGAACGCACCGGCTGCCTGGTGGACGTGCACTGCGACGAAACCGATGACCCGCACTCACGTTTTCTTGAAGTGCTTGCCGAAGAAGCCCGCAGCCGCGACATGGGCGCACGCGTCACCGCCAGCCACACCACCGCCATGGGCTCCTACGACAACGCCTACTGCGCCAAACTCTTTCGCCTGCTGGGGCATTCCGGCATCAGCTTCGTTTCCTGCCCCACCGAGAGCATCCATCTACAAGGGCGCTTCGATAGCTTTCCGAAGCGCCGGGGTGTGACCCGAGTGAACGAGTTACTGGAGGCCGGCATGAACGTGTGCTTTGGCCAGGACTCCATCGTCGATCCCTGGTACCCCCTGGGCAACGGCAACATCCTACGCGTGCTGGAAGCCGGTCTGCATATCTGCCACATGCTCGGCTATCGCAACCTGCAAAGTGCTCTGGACCTGGTCACCGACAACAGCGCCAAGGCGATGGCCCTGGGCGAGCGCTACGGCCTGGAACCTGGGCGCCCCGCCAACTTGTTGATCCTCTCGGCAGACAGCGACTACGAGGTAATCCGCAGCCAGGGCCTGCCGCTCTACTCGATCCGCAACGGCAAAGTACTGATGAAACGCCAGCCGGCCCAGGTCGCGTTCATGTAAGCCGGCGCTTCAGACAATCGAGTCGATATCCAGTGGATGTGCCCTGCCCCGCTCGCTGGGCGCCGCCGCAGGGATGCTGGCCACTGGCGGCAACTCGCGGTTTTCACGATGGCTGAACCAACGGTTTAGGCAGCCTTGCAGGTGCACGGACTGCGCATGGCTGCCGTACACATCGCGTGCCTCCAGGCGACGCCAGCGCAGGCTCTCCAGGCGTCGACGGCTAGTGTGCAAGCGGTCGATCTCGGCATTGAGGGCCTGATGATAGTGTTCGGGGACATGGCTGCGCCCATTTGGCACAGGCCTGCGGTCCAGCTCACTCCGCTTGTCGCGCAATTGCTGACGCATGGTTTCCAGCGCCCGATCCACCAGCTCGTACTCGCGCTGGGTCACCAGCGAACCCTGACTGTCCAAGGCCTGCTGCCAACGCCGTAATGTGGCCCAGGCGGCCGGGATATAGCTGGCGGTCATGAAGTGCTGACTCGCCTGGAACAGTTGCCTCAAGAAATTCTCACGCAGGGGCGTGTCGCCATGCAGTTTCAATGCACGGTTGACCCCGGCCTCCTGAATGGACTCACAACCGGGCTTCCATAACACCGAGGACGGGGTGCCGTCGGGCAGTGTGATCGGCATGAAATGCTGTTGTTCGCCATGGTGTTGATAAGGATTGCCACCGACGCGCACCAGACCGGCCGCGAACAACAGCCCGCCCGGCGTGGGCGCGCTGAACAAGGTGACCGCACCGGGAACCCACAGTTTGGCGGTAGTGTTCATCCACGGCGCCGGAACGCTGGGGACCGGATCGTTATGGTTGACGATACGGTGATGGACCAGAGCGGATGCACCGGCGACGAATTCGGAATCGGCGGCGCGGGGAGCGCCGTAGGTGTAGAGGAGGATGTTGTAGCGAGCGTCCGGGACTCTGCGCAAGCCTTCTGCCAATAATAATGCGATAGCACCACCAAGGCTGTGACCGCAAATGACGATGCGCTGGCCGTTGTGGAACTGATCGAGATAACGCAAGACGAAATCCCGCATCGCCCGATAAGCCTCATAAAAACCTTGGTGGGCCTTCCCAATACCTTCGACGAAAGATACTTGGTGAGCATCTGCATCTCGCAGGACGTCGGCATTACTGAACGTACCACGCACAGAAATCAGGATTACCTCATCGTGATGGGTAATGAACGCTTGAGTATCGGTGCCGAATTTTTCGTCATCGAAAAAGTGCAAATTTGCGGGATGCTCCTGCTTATTCTCAAGTTCCGGACGATTCTGTGGATACAAATACGGGTCGAAAGGAAGAATCTCAAATCGTTGCGAATAGGGGACCTCTTCATAAAGGGGAAAAAAACGCTGTACCTGTTCTGGATCAATTTTCCAGGCTTCCTCGTAGTTGGAAAGCTGTTCGGCAAATAGATTGCCTACACTTGGATTCAGCGGAAAACGGACTTGATCCACAGGCTTTTTTGGAGGTTCCTGACCAAAATCGCAATAACTCAAGGCCGCCATCAATGACAGCTGATACAGGTTCAAGGCACAAAAGTTGTCCTCACTCGAAAGAGCCGGGCGCAAAGCGCGTAGCGGGCGCACTTCCAGCACCGTGTGGTTGTTGGGAAACAGAACGACTCCCGCCAACATTGGCTCAGGTACGCCGAATCCCAGGTCAGCCAGCATTTTCAGGGCATGGCGTTGCGGTTGATGAACACGAGGAGCGGTTGGGGGCAAATGAGCAACGTGCCTTACTAAATCGCGCACTTCGACTTGATAAAACTTGTCTGCCCGCTGCCGAGCAGGATTGTGTTCAATACGACGACCGTCAGCGGCAGCAAATCGCGTGCGCTCGGCACGAAACTGAAGTTCGGTAATAGGCAACCGATAAGTGGGGCGCCTCATCAACCATTGATACAGCCGCTCTGCCCCCGTGTACAGATCGTCAAAAATGAGAGTGACGGGACCGCAATATATATCTCGTAACTTTGCGAATCCATCTGCGTCAAGTCTGCCCTCATGCTTTTGCCCTGCACTGTCGTAGACCGTATAGGGTAAGCCGCCATAGCTGTTCCCTACTCCAAACTCATCGACCAGGCAAAAACTCAACCAATCCCCCCGTAATGGGCAAGCAGGTTTGCTGTTACTGAAAAATGGGTGCTTCCGTGCATCCAGATCCATAGATTGGCTCCTTAGTTACATGATGGATAGACATCACAGACCCGGCCATCTGGCATTGTTATGGGTTTGAAATGAGAGTTATCACCGTTGCAAAACGCATAAGTGTCTTCGAAACCCTCCCCACGGCAGCGCTTCCAGCCGCCTGGGACAGCGATCCAATTGTTGTCAACAGCAGGTCTTTCAACTTCCGATAAATTCAGCACCATTCTGAGCGTTTTCCCCGACAGGTCATCTCGTTGCGCAAATCCTCCCGCCCGCGTTTTCTGCACTTGGCCGGTGGCGCTCAGTGAATGGCATTTCAGGATTTTCCTAATTCCGTGAAAAGGGCCGACAGTCCGAAACCTCCACTCACACTCCCCTCTTAATTCCT
The DNA here is from genome assembly GCF_001029595.1 of Pseudomonas sp. ARP3. Classification (NCBI taxonomy): domain Bacteria; kingdom Pseudomonadati; phylum Pseudomonadota; class Gammaproteobacteria; order Pseudomonadales; family Pseudomonadaceae; genus Pseudomonas; species Pseudomonas sp. ARP3. Next base: position 50,499 of record NZ_LEKF01000026.1, on the reverse strand, counting down.
GAACTCCCGAATCAGGCATCCATCGTGTATCAGTCTCTAAACGATCGAGGATTGAAATATCGCCAATGTCTCCCCCCACATCCGTTCTCCGAAGTCCCCATTTCGCTGAAAAACCCAACTCCACACTACGCAACACCAACGGACACCCTTCCACCTTTTCACCCAACGGCAGCTCATAGCTCACCCGGTTGGCCACCGGCTTGTAGTCCGTAAAAAAAACCTTCCGCTCGGGCCGTTTACCTCGACGCCTGGGTAGAGTGCAGGTTTCGCCCGTCGCGGGCCCGTAGTTGGCTGCGGTTTTAAGTTCAAAGTCCGCCGGCAAATCCACTTCCAGCGTAAAGCTGTCCAGCGGTTTCATCGTGCAGCCCACTAGCCCGCTCATACTCAGCGCCAACAGTGCGCACCATCTTCGTTTACTCATCGGCTTTTTCCATTGAGCGCCATTGCTTCACCACCCGTTGAAAGTGGTCTTCAGGTAATTCTCCGGCCATGGGCGGCCAGTGCACCTTGCTGGCGCGAGTGGCTTCTTCCAAGCGCCGTACCACGAGGAATTCCAGCTGTTCCGGCCGGTTCCATTGCCAGGCACGCGCCTGTTCCAACACCTGGGCAAGCCAGACTTTCGGGTCTTGAAATTCGAACAGTGCCGCCAGGTCCTCGCTGTGTTCGGCGAGCAGGTAACGCAGGATGTTAGCGTGCAGAATGGCGTCGGCTTGCGGGTTGGGCGTACTGAGCCACGGCGCAGGCTCGGGTACTGGGTACTCGCCGGGCGCCGCGTTGTCGGCGCTATGCCAGCGCTGCTCATGCCAATAGCACACGCTGATCAGTGGACCGAGGTATGGCGGCCACTGCTCCGGCGCCAAATGGTCGAGGGCCCGCGCAAGGGTGCGGTTGTCATAAAAGCGGTACAGCGCCTGATCCCCCTGCGGCCCTACCAGTAGCCTGTCTCGCCAGTGCTGTGCGAGGTTCGACAGCTCCGCGCTTGCCACACTGCCGAGCCAACCCCAGTTCATCTGCGGGGTTCGTAGAAGGCTGAGCAGCGCGGGCTCGCCGACATGATCGAGCAGCAGGACTACAGGCCCTTCTGCGGCCAAATCCGCCAATGAGGTCTGGGCGTAGAAGCGGCAATACTGCGACACGCTGCGCACCGCCAACAACGACTGGCACGCCTCATTTGTGCCATCCAGCACCAGGCACAATCGCAGCCCCGCCTGCTGTTGGCGAACCATCCAATGGTGAGCCAGGTTATCCATCACGCCGCCCTCCCGTTGATATCGCACACGCCCTCGCCACAGCCTTTGCACACCGGGCAAAAATCCGCGCCCAACTGCTTGGCCAGGCTCATGATCATCCCCTGGGTAGGGGACATCTTCGGACCGTCAACCCGAGCGAGCGGTGCTGCGACATCCTCACCCGGCGCCAACGGCGCGGCCGATCGCGTGATGGCAGGGATGCCACCCACCACAACGGGTCGACTGCTGAAAATGCCGCCGGCCTGAATCACCAGATGTTCACCCCCCGCCTTGAAGCTCAACTGAGCCCCCGCATCGATGATCAGGCTGGCCCCTGCCTTGAGATGAATTTCTTGACCGGCTTCAATGACCAGGTTTTGGTCAAGATGGACTTGGCGGCTGCCGTGCACACGCAGGTGGTCATTGGCCTGCAACACAACCTTTCGGTCGCCGGCGATGTGCTGATGCGCTTCGTGTTCCAGGCGAGTCGAACTCAAGCCCCGAATGGTTTCGTGCCGCTCGCCCGCCACCTCCAGGCGGCTGTCATGACCAACCCGTTGCTCCAGATCCCGTTGAGCACGCAGATAAATGAGCTCATCGCCACGCCGGTCCTCCACGAATACTTCATTGAAGCCGCCGCCGCCCGGGGAACTACGGCTACGCAGGACGCTGCGGGTTTTGTGCTGCGGCAAGGGGTAGGTAGGCATGTGCAGCGCATTGGGCACACAGCCGGTGATCAAGGGCTGGTCCGGGTCGCCCTCCAGAAAGGTCACCACCACCTCCATGCCCACCCGCGGGATCATCGTGGCGCCGAATCCATCCCCAGCCCAACCCGATGCCACCCGCACCCAACCACTGCTTTTGTCATCGCGCTTATCCAGACGGTCCCAGTGAAAACACACTTTGACCCGGCCATAGTCGTCGCAATGCACGTCCTCCCCCGCCGGCCCGGTCACGGTAGCGGTCTGGCTGCCGTTGATGGTGGGCTTGGGATGCTTGAGCGGAGGTCGATACGTCGAACGCCAGGGGATCGCGGTGAAACGATTGCGGTAACCCTGAAACCCCTCGGACTCAACGACGGCTTCTTCCAGCACTTGAGGTTGATAGCCTTCATGACGGACCGAGGTGATCAGCCACAGATCGTTGCAGGACGGGTCCGGATGATCCTGCAACTCTAGAAAGTGCCCACTGCGCAGGACCGGCTGATCACTCCTGCCCAAGACACGATGCCGGTCGCTGTGATGGCGCTCCAGACCGCGACGCGCCAGTTGCGCACCGCGGACATGGCCGGTAAATCCTCCTGGATAACGGTAGTCCTCAAGCCGGTGCGCGGGCTCGATACTTGCGCTGTCCTGCAGGCGCAGAGAAGGATGTTCAAAGTCATAGTCGCGCCGCACTGTTTGCCGACTGCGGATGGACAGGCGCACATCGAACCGCTGGATAACCCGCGTCGGCGCCTCGGGCCCGCCGCTGGCCGAATAATGTTGCATGGGTAGACGTCGAAATACCGTCTGGTCATCACCGAATACCAGCACATGGGCATGCTCGCTGTGGCGGAAGTGGTAATGAATCCCCTCCTCCTCGCACAGCCGCTGGATGAAATGCAGGTCGGTCTCCGCGTACTGCACACAGAACGTACGCGGCGGATAGATCACCGGGCCCAATTCGAACCGGTAGGCATCGGCCAGGATGCCGTGATGCTCAAGCACCGCGGCGATGATCTGGGGCACGCTGCGTTGCTGGAAAATCCGTTGATCGCAGCGATGGGCCAGACAGGCCAGACGCGGCGCCAAGGTGAGGTGATAGCGGGTCAATCGGCGGCCAGGGTCATCGCGACCGACGGCGTATACCTGACCGTGCAGGCCTTGATCAGCGTCGCCGAAATCCAGGTAGGCGGGCTGGTGCAGCAATGCCTCAAGCTCCAGCGACGGGTTTTCGCTGGTCACTTGCACTTGAATGAAAAACGGTTGATCCAGTACCTCCTGACCGTTGAACGCCAGCACCTGAAAGTCGGTATTTACGCCTGGGAGAATCAATTTAAAACTTGAAGAAACAAACGCGTTAACCATCCGTTGTTACCCGCTTTGGTTATGACCCAACTGAATTGATCAGTGGACTGAAACCCCGCCACTGAACGTCGAGAACCTGGCGAAAGAGTTTGAGCCAGAGCCCTGAAGCTTAGCGATTTCAGGCAAAAATCGACTGTTGGAAAACAAAAAAGAAGTTTCGTACGGAGGTAATGGAAGTGTCTTTTACAAAATAATAAATCGCGACAAAGTACTACTTCCGAAGTGCACGAAAGGGCCTACACCAACTTGCGAAAACAAGTTAATTAATTAAGAAGAAACTGACGCCCACTTATAGACGTCAGCGCAATGAAACCCTCAGACCTGGCGCCGTGCAGCCCCGAACAGACTGACGCTCAGCAACCCATGGTCTTGAGTTTGCAAGCGCACTGGCGCAGTACCACCCGGCATGACCACTGCGACGTCGCCAGCCTCTACCCAGCCCGCTCGCCATGCCGCACAGGCCACCGCACTGGCGCTGGTTCCAGAGGACGCCGTGGGGCCTTCACCTCGCTCAAAGACTCGCGCCGCCATACGATTGCCGGGGAGCCTGGCGGCCCACTGCAAATTAACTCCAGCCATGCACGGCTGCCCGCCACCGATCGGCGGGGCGAAGGCAATGGCCTGTAGGGGACCGAACAAGGAAGGTTGCTGCATTGTCCCGTTGTCCGGCAGGTCGGCAATGCGATCGACCAAGGTCACGCAATGGGGGTTGCCCACGCGCACGAACTGACTGTGGGTCCAATTCGGATTGATGGCCGCAAGCGCGTCCACCTGGCTCAGTTCAGCGTCACCGAGCAGCACCGGCTCTACCCCTTGCGCGCCAACCGCCGATGGCCCGAACTCGGGCACGCCCAGGGTCAACCAGAACCCTGCGGTGTGGTCATGCACGGCGGGGGCGATGTGCGTGGCCACAGGCGAGTACCCGTCAGGCTGGTCATGGTGCACGCGCAACTCACATGTGTCGGTCATCAAGCCCTGATCCGTGAGTGCCTGGGCAAAAATCGTCAAACCATTGCCACTGCGCTCAGCCAGGGAACCGTCGGTGTTAACGATCAACAGGTCAAATGGCGGCTCGTTCTGAAACGGGCCGACCAGCAAGCCATCGCACCGATGGTCTTTGGCATCCGTTGGACGCGGCAGTGAACCCCAACCGCATTCGGACGCGATGGCCAAGGCGGCCCAGGTTTTGCGCGTACGCGCGGCCTGGACGGGGTCGTCGGGTAGCTGAACGCCCTGACGCCGGAGCGCTGCCGGGCTGACCACGCCATACACATTGCCTCGGGCATCGTAGAACTGAGTCATGCTGTTGTCCGGTTTCCGACTTAGGGGAACAGCAGCGTATTACAGAACGGCGCATTTGTGCGAAGCGGCCTGGAGGGTGGTAAGCCACCGCGCAAAGCCCGGGGTTCATCACCTTGTGCGGGGATTACACACCTTCCAGAACGCCTCCTACAGAAGCGACAACACCTGTGTGGCGTTCATCACCGATTGCGTTCCAGGTTTGTAAAAAGAAAATTCACGCTCAATGCTGATCGGGGAACCCAGCTCGCTCGCGAGGGCCTGATATGCAAGGATGTCGCGCCGGACATCGTTCGTTGAACGCAAAACCAAGGACTTTTCATGACAGCCATCCCCACCTCAGCGCCCGTGGTTCCCGGGCGACTGGAGCAAATGTCGACCCGCATCGCCTTTTTTATCGCCGGTTTCGGCATTGCCGCCTGGGCGCCGCTGGTGCCGTACGCCAAGGCCCGCGCGGAACTGAGTGAGGGCACCCTGGGCCTGCTGCTGTTGTGCCTGGGGGTGGGTTCGATCATCGCGATGCCGGCGGCGGGTGCGCTGGCATCGCGGTTTGGCTGTCGACGTGTACTCACGGCCGGCACGATCATGATCTGCCTGGCCTTGCCGCTGCTGGCCACGGTCAGCTCGATCCCGTTATTGATCGTCGGGTTGTTTCTGTTTGGCGCCGGGCTGGGCACCGTGGATTCTACAGTGAACCTGCAGGCGGTGATCGTCGAACGGGCCAGCGGCAAAACCATGATGTCCGGGTTTCACGGTTTGTTCAGCCTGGGCGGGATTGTCGGCGCGGCAGGCGTTGCTGGTTTGCTGGGAATGGGGCTGACACCGCTGCAGGCGACGCTGGTGGTGATCGTGATCACGCTCGCGGCGCTGCTCAAGGCTGGGCCGCATTTATTGCCTTATGGCAGCGAAAGTTCAGGACCGGCGTTTGCGGTGCCCCATGGCGTAGTGCTGTTTATCGGCTGTCTGTGCTTTATCGTGTTTCTGGCCGAAGGCGCGGTGTTGGATTGGAGCGCGGTGTTCCTGAGCGCCGAACGCGGCCTGGACGAGGCCTACGCCGGCCTGGGCTATGCAGCCTTCGCCCTGACCATGACGGCCGGGCGCCTGACCGGCGATGCCATCGTGCGGCGCTTGGGCGCGAAGAAGGTGATTATTGTGGGTGGTGTGCTGGCCGCCAGCGGTATCTTCCTCGCCACCTTGTCTTCTGCCTGGGAGGTCGCATTGCTCGGCTACGCATTGGTGGGGGCGGGATGCTCGAATATTGTGCCGGTGCTCTACACCGCCGTTGGGCAACAGAAGGTCATGCCCGAACACATTGCCGTGCCGGCCATAACCACGTTGGGGTATGCCGGCATTCTGACCGGGCCTGCTGCCATCGGCTTCATCGCCCATGGCAGCAGCCTGGCCACGGCCTTTCTGGTGATTGGAATATTGCTGGTGGCAGTGGCAATCAGCGGAAAAATACTGCGGGTGTGAACGACATGAGCTTGCGCGTTGGATCGAGAAGCTCATAGGTAGCCAGGGGCCTTATCGTCCCTTTTCTTCCTTGTCGTTTTTCAACCAACGGTCAATGCTGTAGTTCTTCAACGAGCCATTGTTGTGGCTACCGAACAGGTTGGTGCCATTGGCCTTGGTGCTGTCCAGCGATGCCAGCAAACCTGGCCGCTCCACCAGGTTTTTGGCCATGTAGACCTGCAGCTCGCTGTATTTTTTCTTGGGAAAGCCGGTGGCCGCGTCGCGTACTACCTGCCCGTGTTTGTCTGTTTCGTCGGGGTCCTTGCTCATCTCGATAAGCTTGTCTTTCTTGACGTAGCGGTGCTTTTCAAAAAAGAAATTGGAGTCTTGCGATGGGTCCCGCAAGTCATCGAACATCCCTCTGAACGCCTGAACCACCTGTGCGTCGGTCTTCGAATGAAACGGGTCGGCACTCTGGGTGTTGGGATGGGTGTTGCCTGTGGCATAACTGGCGACCTTTTCGAGACTGGCCGAGGTTATCTCGCCCCCCTTGGCAACAATCGCGTCGGCCAGCCGCGGGCGGCTGAGTATCTCCCGCGCAAGCATGATCGTGCGCTCAAGCGCCTTGCTTTCCTTGGGATCCTCTTTCGCAATCGCCTCCAAGGAGCCCAGAGTCAGGCGACCATTCTTCTTGAAATCACCGAGCATGGGAAAAACGTTGTTCAGTTGGGTCGCCAACACTTGGTCGTCCGAGCGGGCATACGGGTTGCCTACCTGCGAACCGCCTGAATATGAGTCTCGAGCGTCAAAATGCTCCTGTCCATTGCTCCGAAATCGACTATCAAGCAACTGACTCTCTTGAGGGGGAAGTGACGTGCCCTGCGCGCGCTCAGCGACTGCGCAATGCGCATGACCACTGCCTGTGCTCAGATTCGGCCCAGGCGCTACTTGCCTCAAATTATTCAGCCAGTCAGCCATTTTTTTTCTCCAGCATAGTTAGATTCCGCGGACCAAACCTTATCGGGTCGATCGCTGCGCACCTGACTCAACAGGCCAAGAGTGAGTGGTGCTCGGAAAACCCTGGTTCCAGCAGGACAGGCGAGTCGCGCTCGGTAAAATTTGAGCGTTTGTAACCACTGGGCCAGAAGTACATCGCCATCCGGCGGATTCAATCGAGCCTGCGGCGCCACCAAGCGGCCAGGCCCTCGAACAGCCCTGGGAGCTTGAGTGACTTGATGCCATCATTCGAAGCCTGCCCGGCCGCGAGCATGCCCCGGGAGAAATCATCGGCAACCGGCGCCTGAAACTTTCGCTGGCCGGCAAAGGCTTTCATGCGACGTGCTTGGGCGGCATACAGGGCAGGTGACATCTGCAAGTCCGGCGATGCCAAGGCACCTGCTGACCGAACAGGATCGCCATCGTGGAGGCTGCGAAACGGTTCGTGAAAACCGTGATGAGGTGATTGAAACGAGGTCGAAGTCATTGTGTTTGCCCTGGCTCGGAGCCCGAAAATCAGCCGGTTTGATCAACTCCGGCAGGTACTTCCTATGTGGCATATCAACGTAATCAGTTCCTTACAAAACGGTGGCAGGCACCGCAACCGGGTTGCGGTGCCGCTCAGTCAAGAGCGCAGCATAAAAAGCGCGAGCAGATTGATTCGCTCGTCAGACTCTCGGCTCGCTAGGTCATCCAGCCTTGTGACCAGATCGTTACGCTTGAGCAGTTCCTGCGCCAACTGCACCAGATGGTCTCTAGAAGAATCGCCAGTCAAAGGCTCTCGCGCCAGGTTTCTCAAATCCTGGATATTGATGTCCCTAGACCATGGCCCGTCTTTCAATTCGTTGAAGTGCTTGAGGAGCTCCCCGACCAACTCTTTATCGGATTTATATTTGAAGTAATTTTTGCCACCGATGACCAGGTCCACGTTTTGCCGATCGATTAGACCGTCCAGTGCGCCGGTGGAGCTGTGCCGGTCGAGGGCGCTCAGCAGTTCTGGACGGCGCAGCATTTCCTTGGCCAGGCGAATGTTATCGTTGACGCTGGAAAACGGGGACCAACCTTTTTTGGCCATCGTCTGAATGCTGTCGATGCTCACGAAACCGGGATTTTTAGGGTCCATGAAAGCTTTGAAATTACGGCGCAGCTGCGTTGCCAATTGTTCATTGCTCTTGAGCGAGTACTCCGAATCAGGCCGGCCCGGCCACGTGGGGTAGGGTTTACCGATGGTGGGGTCTGGGCGTGGCGGCGGGTTACCGCAACCAGGCTGCGGCCGTGGCGGAGGATTACCCGAGCACGGACGGTGTGGCGGCCGAGGCCAACCGAAGCAAGTGTGCATCCAGTGTCGGAACGGGTCCATAAAGCCTGGACGCATGGCCGTCACGCTGTGGTGCATAGCGGGAGACGCAGGATAATGGCGCTCCGTCGGCGTCTGCGGATCACCAAAAACGGGACCGGCCTTGTTTTCTCGCGAAGAGAAACTGACGTTGGCCATGTTGCGGTCCGAAAAGGACAGGGCCTCAGGCGCCGGGCGACGAGCCTTGACGTCGGTTTTGGGACTGTCCTGTAAACGGTCATGGGAAGGCGAAGCAGACAAGGATTTATCAAGTGTCGATACCGACATAATGTTCTCCAACACAAGGGGGCGTGATATTCAGCCTGCCACTGCGACGGCGCGTCGAAGCGCGGCAGCTAGCCCATCTGTGGCGGGGATGTCGGATTCGGTTCCTGATCGGACAACCAGATGCACGCTACACCTGTAGGAAACGGGCAAAAAAAATCGCAGCCCCTTGTTGAGCTGCGATATTTCCCAAGCGTTCGAGGATCAGAACCCGACGCTGGCCTGTACAAAGAACGTACGCGGTTCGCCCAGGTACAGTCCGGCGTTGTTGTCGCTGGAGCGCGTGTAGTGCTGCTGGTCAAACACGTTTTTCACCCCCGCGCCCAACTTCAGGTTCGACAAGGATGGGCCGAAGTCATAGCCGCTGCGCAGGTTGACCGAAACGTAGCCCGGAATATCGCCGAACTGGCCATCGGCCGTGCCTTGAGTCACGTAAGTGCTGGTGGTGCCGGGGGCACGCTGGCCAGACTGGGCATAGACGTCCAGGTTATGGGTCCAGCGATTGATGTCGTAGCGCAGCCCCAGGGTCGCCACTTCGCGGGAGTACAACGGCAGATCGCGCCCCTTGAAGGGCACATCGCCCTCGGAGGTGGCCTTCGTGTAGGTGAACCCGGCATTGGCGGTCAGGCCTTCCAGGCGCGGGTCCAGATTGGCCAGGTCGTAATGCGCTGACGCTTCGACACCGGCGTGCTTGGTGGCGCCGAGATTGGTCCAGCCCACATCGTTGCTGACGTATTGCAGCTCATCGGCGAAGTCGATGTAGAACAGCGTCACTTCGCCACCCCACACGCTGTCGTTGTAGCGCGTGCCGATTTCATAGGTCTTGGCTTTTTCCGGGTTCAGGCCGTTGGCCGTCTGATTGCCGGTGCCACCCTGCCCCAGTTGGAAGTACTGCAGGCTGCCGAACGACGTTTCGTAGTTGGCGAACAGTTTCCAGGCATCAGAGACGTGGTACATCACGCTTAGGGCCGGTAGGGGTTCATTGTTATGCACTTCGCGGCGTTTTTCCGGGGTGCGCGTGCCGTTCAGGGCGATCACCGGGCGGTCATGCCATTCGGTGCGAATATTTTCGAAGCGAATGCCCGGGGTAATCGTCCACTTGCCGATATCGACTTTGTTATCGATATAGAACGCATTGGCCTCGGTGCCACCAGTGCGGTCCTGGTAGACATGACCGTCGCTCTGCCCGCCAGGTGTCGGCACGTTGTTGACCAGGTTGAGGCTGGTGGCTTGCTCGTGCATGCCTTCTTTGAGGTAGCGATAACCCACGCTGACTTCCTGGGTGCTAGGCCCTAGGTCGAACACATGGGACACACGCGGCTCGATACCGAAGGTGTAGTAGGTACGCGGGTAGGAACTGATGGTTTTCAGGTCGCGGTTGGCGATGTTGCTGCCTCGGAAACTGTCGGCGTAATAGGTCAGCACTTCGGCCTGAGTGCGGTCGTCGATCTGACGGATGTACTTGAAGGACATATCCTTGCGGCGGCCACTGAAGTTGTCCCAATCGCGCACCGACTGGTACGGGTTGGCGTCGAACTGCTGTTGGGTCAGGCCGCCGGGCATGTCGGCGCTGGCATCGTAATAGTGGAAGTTCAACGAGAAGTCGTCTTGATCGGTCGGCGCCCAATGGGTTTTGAGGATCACGTCATCGATATCATTGCCATTGTTGCTGTTGCGATAACCGTTGCCGTTGACCCCGGAATACAACAGCGCAGCGCCGATACCGTTGTCGGCCGTGCCGCCGATAAAGGCGTTCTCGATATGCTTCCAGCCGCCATGGGCGGAGGTTTGCAGGGTGGTGCCGACTTCGCCGGAGAACGTGTCGGGGATCGCCCGGGTTACAAAGTTGATCACGCCACCGACGTTCTGCGGACCGTAGCGCACGGAACCGGCGCCACGCACCACATCGATGCTGTCCAGGTTGCCGGCGGAAATCGGCGCCATCGACAACTGCGGCTGGCCATAAGGCGCGAACGCGGCTGGCACACCGTCGATCAGGACGGTGGAGCGTGGCGACAAACGGGACGTCAGCCCACGCACGCCGACGTTGAGGGAAATATCGCTGCCACCGGTGCCGTTGGCCTCCTGCACCTGCACGCCGGGCACCCGTCGCAGCACATCGCCGACATTCATCGCGCCCTGCTCCACCATGGCTTCGCGGCGGACAACCGTGCGAGCGCCAGGATGGTTCTGCACCACTTCGGCATTGGCGTCGCCGAGCCAGTCGCCGACGACCCGGATATCGGTGGCGCCCAACTCAATCGGCGAGCCGGCTTCACCGCTGCCGCTGGTTTGCGGGCGCAGGGTCACCGAACCGGCGTCGATCTGGTAGTCCAGACCGCTGCCTTGCAGCAATTGGCGCAAGGCTTGCTCGGCACTGAGGTTGCCGTCCACCGCAGGCGCGCGTTTACCGGCAACCAGCTCGGGGCTGAAGAATACTTGCAGGGACGTCTGCTGGCCGAGTTGGCTCAGGGCCGCGCCCAAGGGTTGGGCCTGGATGTGAATTGCGTCGTCGGCATTGGCCGAGGCGCTGACGGCGAGCGCCAGGGCCAAGGGCACCCAGCGGCGGATTTTATTGTTGTGGAGGGCGATTTTTTTCACGTCGAACCTTGTCCTGTGATCGCAAAAGTATGCGGCCGTTAATGCAAACCAGTTGCAGTTGCAGGAGAAGACGACGAACGGGGAAAAAACCTGAATGTCAGCGCGAAATAATTTCCTGGCTACCGTCCGGCAACGTACGCAAAGCCACCGGCAGGATGCGCGGCAGAGCCTTGAGCAAGGCGTCGGTGTCGTTGGCCTTGAATACGCTGGTCAGGCGCAGGTTGGCGACGGCGGGCGCGCTGACCCGCAACGGTTGCTCGCGGTAGCGCGACACTTCCCGGGCCACGTCGCTCAGTGTGGCGTTGTTGAACACCAATTTGCCGGTACGCCAGGCCGTCAGCTCCTCGGCGTTTACCGCGTAGGCCGTCGCCACCTCGCCTTGGCGGTCCACATGGGTGCCACGACCGGCGGTCAAGGTGACCCGCTGCTCCGCCACACGCCCCTGGACCTGCACCGTGCCCGCCTCGACCGCGACGCGAGTCTGGTCGTCATCGCGGCGCACATCGAAGCGGGTGCCGGTGACCGTGACCTGCCCCGCCCCGGCGGCCACCACAAAGGGGCGGCTGCTGTCGTGTTCGACGCTGAACATCGCCTCGCCCTGTTTGAGTTCAACGCCGCGCCGGGCGTTTTCGTATGTCACCGCAACCACGCTACGGCTGTTGAGGTCGATCAGCGAACCGTCCGGCAAGGCCACTTGGCGATGCTCCCCAAGACGCGTGCTGAATTCGGCGCGGTAGACCTTGGAATGATCGAGCCCGCTGAACAAACCCAGGCCCACGGCGACCGCGACGACGCTGGCCGCCACCGCATAACGCCACAGCGCAGGCTTGCGAGGCCGTTCGGCCGGCGCTTCGCACAACGCCTGCCAGCGCGCCTCGGGCAGCAGGTCGGCGGCCCGCCACAGGCCTTGCAGCACGTCGAATTCGTATTGATGGGTTGGATGTTCCGCGCGCCAAGCCTCGAACCGTCGGGCTTGCTCGGGGCTCAGTTCGCCGTCCTGCACGCGCGCGAACCACTGCGCGGCCTCTTCACGGGCACGGTTGTCCATCGCGGAAGATCCTGTTTCGATACGAGTCATGGTGTCGGCGCGTCCAGGCGGTCGCGCAGATGCCGCAGCGTGCGGATCATATACTTTTCCACCATGTTTTTAGACAAACCCAGGCGTTCGGCGATTTCCTGTTGGGTGAGCCCCTCGATTTTCTGCCAAATGAAGATCCGCCGACAGTTGAGCGGCAATTCGGCCAGCGCCCGCTCGATGGAGTCCGCCAACTGGATCGCGTGCATGACATGCTCCGGATCGCCGGCGTGGGGCGAGCATTGAACGAAGGCATCGACTGATGCGGCGTCGCGGCGGTCGTCGCGACGATAGGCGTCCACCGCAATGTTGCGCGCAGTTTGATGCAGATAGGCGCGCGGTTGCTGCACATCGGCGGAACTGGATTCCAGCACCCGTACGAAGGTGTCGTGGGCCAGATCTTCGGCCTGCTGACGGTTTCTCAAGCGACGCGTCCAGGTCCCGATCAGCTCTTCATAGTGCTCGAAAAAGCCTGTTCTGCGGGGCGGCTGAGGGATCATCGCGAAGGCACTGGATAGGCGGGCGTGAATAGTAATGCTTCCTATTAAGTGGAGCAATTGCTACCCGTCGTGATTGACCGCGCGACGACTAAGGCGGCCTGCCGTGCTTGAGTCGACTGGATTTTTCCCGGCTGCCGCACACGCTCATCTGGCACCATCTGCGCTGCTTGTTCTTGGAAACATCCAGAAATATCCAATCGCAGTCATGGGCGCCGCAGCACTTCAAACCCTGCAGCGCCCCGGGTACCAACCATTGCGTGGCGTCGATCGCCAGGCGCCCGAGCAGCATCGTGGTCAGTTCCTGGGCCGACGTACAGGGCTTCCAGACCCAGGCAGGTTGACCGTCGACCGCCCGAAGCTCGCGCCAGGCCACACCTTGCTGGAAGGTCAGATTGATCTGCGCCAACGCCGCATCGGAAATGGGCTGGTGCAGCGCCAGCGGGTAAAACACCGCGTATAGGCATTCTCTGAAAGCAATCACCGCCTCCAGGTTCGGCTGATAGGCAATAGGCCACTCAAACACCATGGGCTTGTAATGTTCAAACTCATGGGGCGAGACCAGCGACGCATGCAGCGCCCATTCAAAGAAGAATGGAAAGCTGGTGAGCCGTTCCTCCATCACCTTGAGCGTCGTGCCAGGGCGTCGTCCGTTGGTGGTATTGATAAAGTCCAATACCAGGGCGCCACCAATCAGGCGGATCGAGTTCGCAGAGCCAGTAAAATGCGACATGCCTGCTCCTGGGAAAATACGGCCTCGCTGCAAGCACGCAGAGTACCGCGTTTTTCCAGTTCGCAGGCACCGCTACTCCCGCTTACCCAACAGCAACACCATTGCGTATTGCCCGAACAGCAGCAGCGCCACCACCCAGTAGACGTGGGAAAACGAGCCGCTGAGGTCCCTCGACCAGCCTCCCAGGAAATTGCCGTACACCCCACCCAAGCCGATCAGCACATTGGCGATGCCGAACGCCTGGGTCAGCCGGCTGACCGGCACGATTTGCCCGATGTAACTGGGCACCAGCCCGAAGATCGGATAAAACGCCAGCGCAAATAAAAACGCCGCCAGGTAGAACGACGGCAGGTTGTTGAACGTAAACATCAGCGTTGCAGCCACCCCGGCACTAAGGAAACACAGAGCCAGGGAGGTGCGCACGCCCGCTTTGTCGGCCAGCCACCCCAGCAGAAAGCCCGAGGCCATGCCCACGGCGCCGAGGGTGGTCCAGATAAAACCGGTGTCTTGCACCGACACCCCCAATTCGTCGCGCAGGTAGGGCGCCAGGTAGGTCTGGAACGGCAGCAACGCCATGCCATTAAGAAAGGCGATGCCCCACGTCAGGTACAACGAACGGCTCAGCCAGGGCGCGTGGCGGTCAGACGTCTGCCCGGGCTCCCCGGCTGCGTCGCCCTCCTCGCTCGTCGCCAGGTTGCGTAACAGGTACCAGGCCACCACGCATAGCGTCAGCGAGATCAGCCCGGCAGTCAGCCAAATCCCGCGCCAGCCGCCGTGCATCGTCAGAAACGACACCAATAACCCGTTGATAAATACGCCGTAGCTGGTGCCGCTGGAAATCAAGCCCATGACTCGTGAGCGCAGGCCGGCGCTGAAGCCTTTGGTGACGATCTCCGCCAGCGGGATGTACACCGACGCCGAACAGCCGCCGAGCAGAATCAATAGCGCGCCGGAGAGCCAGATCGTGTCGCTGACACTCAGCCCCAGCAGCGCCAAGGACGTCATCACGGTGGACGCCAGGCTGATCTTCCAGCCTGCGACATAGCGGCTGATTACGCTGGTGACCGATGAAAACAGCAGAAAGCCGATCTGCGCGCCACCGGTGATCAAGCCCACTGTGGTGTAGTCGAAGCCGAGGTCGCGACGCATGTCCACCACCAGGTTGGCGAACAGGTAAACGCCGAACCCATAAGTGCTGGCCACGAACCCCGTGAGCACTATCGCCAGCACCCCGCTATCGAGGGGCCGGGCGTTGCCTTGCACAAGCGTATTCATAGCGCCCCTCACGCGGCGAGCGCGGTGTGGATGACAAAGTCACACTGCATCATGTCGTAATCGGCCTGGAAATCGCCGTAGCTGGCATGCTCCGAAAACCCACAGGCCAGCACCTCCTGGGTCAACTCGCCGGGCAGCAGCGGGTAGACCTGCAGCCGGTATTGCTCGGCGTTGTCAAAGCGGTAGATGAACTCGCACAGGTGCGCGTTGACCTCGCCCAGGCTCACTGACACGTGGGTGCCGCAGTAATAGTAGTGGCCGCTGGATTTGAAATGGCCGGCGCGAATGGCGAAGAAATTGCGTTGATCCACCACCAGCAGGCCGCCCGGCTTGAGCAACGCCCGGAAGGTTTGCAGGACGTCCAGGCGTTCGCTGGCTTCGAACACATGGCACAACGAACTGCCCAGGCACACCACGGCGTCGAACTGCCCCAGTTCCTGCGGGTCGAGGGCACGCCAGTCGCGATGATGGGAGGGTATCGCCAAGCCGTACCGGCGGAAGTTCGCGCGCGCCTTGGTCAGCATGGTGGGGCTGCCGTCGGTGGCGACTACGTCGAACCCGGCCTGCTTAAGCTGTACCGCGTGGAAGCCGCTGCCGGTCGAGACGTCGATTACCGACTGCACGCCGTGGTTGCGCAACAGGTTTTCAAAGAACCCGCTCTCCCCCGCCTTGCGTTTTTCCCAATCGATCAACTCGTCCCAGCGCTCGACAAAATCCGCCGAGTACTGCGTGGAATAACGGGCGATGGGGCCATTCGGCTGCTTGGGCATCTGGTTCATCACGCACCTGCCAGGTTGAGTGCTTTGAACGCCGCGTACTTGCTCGCCAACTCGCGGGCGAACTCGGCGGATTGTTCGATGGACATGTTTTTCTTCGAGTAGCCCAGCATCGCCTGCATCACGGCCATGCACTGCGGGTTGAAGGTGACCGAACCGTCGCAATGGATCTCGTCGATGCCGTCCTGGCTCTGGCAGATCGTGTTGATGCGCACCGCGTCGTCCTGGGGGCAGGCGTTGGAGAACTGCACCTCGATGCGACCCTCGTGTAACCACACCGGGTAACCGCCCGGCAACCCCAGCGGGCCAGGGGCATGCACCAGCACCGGCGTACTGGAAAACAGCCCCTCGATTACCGTGACCGCTGAACACGCGGTGAGGAACTGCCCGTCCACGCCACCGCGACGCCGGAACTCGGAGCGGACCGCCGAGAAAATCGCTTCGGCAGGCAACCGCGCCACGTTCGGCTGATCGCGGACCTCATACAACAGACGGTAATTAGCCCGTGGCGGCAACCCGGCGCGCGGGACGTAATGGCTGAAATAGTGCTGGGCATACAAGCGAACCCGTACATCGGCAGGGCAACACTCCAGCAACCGCGCAATGGAAAAACGCACCGCCGGAATCAGGTTGGCCACGTTGCCCACGCCGATATCCGGCGCCAGGCCGACCCTGGCCAGAATCGGGTTGACCGCATCGGGAAAAGCCGCATTTACGGTGCGGGTGACGATGCCTGAGGCTTTTACCGCGCGCATCAGGTTGTGCATCAGCGTCAGGTGCATGGGCAACCAGGGACCGAACTGCGCTTGGTCGAGTTGTTCGAACGAGCGCTTGGGCAACGCCGTGATGACGCGCCACGACTGCAACGACGCGCAGTTGACGAGTATGTCCGGTGCCTCGTCCCGCAGCACCTGGGCGACGCGGTCGATGTCGGTCAAATCCGCGATCACCGGCCTGATCGCGACGAACTGCTCCAACTGCGCACACGACAGCGCCACCAGGTTGCACAGACGCACGTTGGCGTCCTCATTGCGCCCCAGCACCACAAATTCGAAGGCATTCTTCGGCGCGAGCAGTTTGAGGATCTGCAGGCAGAGGTTGCCGGCGCCTACCAGCAACAGCTTTTTTTTTCGCGTGGATGGGCTCACCGTGGGTAGGCTCCATTGTCGACGGGGATGACCCGGCCGGTGATATGCCGCATGGCATCGCTGATCACCAACAGAATGATTTCCGCTACGCCGCCGGGCAGGATGGGTTGCTTGAGAATCTCCTGACGCGCGTATTCATCGCGCCGGTAGGTCGGAATGCGGTCGTAGATGGCGGTGTCGTGGATCAGAGCTGGCGACACGGCGTTCACCCGCACAAAGGGTGCAAAATTCCAGGCGTTAGCCTTGGTAAGGCCGATCACTGCCGCTTTGGTGGCGCCATACAGCGCATCGCAACTGCCCACCTCGCCGGCCACCGAAGCGATATTGACGATGCAGCGCGAAGCTTCATGGCGCATTTCCCGCTCGGCGAAGTCCTTGGACAGGTAAACCAAGGCTTTGAGGTTGACGCTGAGGATGTCATCCACTTCGTCGTCGGAATAGGCGTAGATGCTTTTGCCGTGATAGATCCCCGCATTGTTGACCAAGGCGTAAATAGACTGATGGCGTGCATATATTTTGGGAATAAAGCGCTTGATCACAGCGTCGTCGGTGAAATCCGCGACCTGGGTGTCCAGTACATCGTCGCCATAGCGATGGGTGAGTGCCCTCAAGCCTGCGGCATCCTTGTCGGTGCCGATCACGAAATAGCCGGCTTCAATGGCTTTCTCCACCGTCGCTCGACCAATCCCATTGGCGGCGCCGGTCACTATTAACTTTTGCATGTCAGGCTCCTTATTGACAAAACGCGTTCATATGCTCGTAAAACGGCCGGTGATAGTCATATAAGTTTTTTAATTTCGCGCACTTTTCGAATAGCGCTATATCCAGGACTTGTTTATCTGGGGCGATAATCCGCTCACTATTTTCGGCGGTCACATGCCAACTTCTCCACATCTTCCATTGGGGCGGGCATTCGCGCTTCCAAGACAAAGCGCGAGGCAGAAACTCAATATTCAAATAATCACAGAGTTTACGAATAACGTGTTGCGGATCGGCGGCCAGATCATCGGCATTAATCACATACGGTACTTTACCGGTGAGTTTTTTTAGCACACAAAAGATCTCGTACTGTGCTTTATACCCAATCGCCTGTAACGGCATATCCGGGTATATACGGTGGTGGGAAACAATACTGCTGACCGGCTCGCGAATAATAAATACATTGTCTTGGCAGGCGAGAAAGTCGACGTCGACCTTCAACTCCTCCAGGCAGTGGTAACACATATCTTTATGAAACACCGGGGAATGGCTTGCCGCTTCGATCAGCCGTTGCTTGATCGCCGTATAAGTCGTGGGAAAAGCGTGGTCCCAGTCGTCCGAAGGAATGCTGGAATCGGCGGAAAATGCCCCATGAGCAAAAGGCTCATGGAAGACTTCGAAGTCCCCGCGCTCGATAAATACGCGTTCCAGCACCGTGGAACGCGAGCGCGGGTGAGCCCATAAGGCAACCATTTGGTTCATGCCACACTCCCATATTCGGTCGCCAGAATTTCGTTGATCGAGCGTCTGGAGTGCTGGGCCGCGGCGCATAGGCGAACACAGTGATCGGTCAGGCGCCGGTGCGCGGCGTTGGCTTCGTGGCAGGCGGTGATAAAGGCTGCATGACGGGCGAAGTCCTGCGGCGCGATGCTGTCGAGCAAATAGGCTTGGTAGAAGTACGGAATCCGCATCAACTTGGCGAACGTCGCAGGCGGTACCTGCAGCGGCGCGTGGGCGGGCAGCACGGGTTGGCCACGGCTTTCGCGCTCCACCAGAAATGCCACCATCTCCGGCGTGAGTGTGTAGTAGGTGGCGCTCAGGCCGGTGCGTTCCAGGTGCCAGCAATGCTGGTTGCCACGCGCATCGACGTCGATTTTGAGGCTCGACAGCAAGGTGTGGACCGGCACGCGCGACGCGGCCACCAGGGCCTGGATCTGCTCGTAAATCAGCAGTTCGGCCCAGCGCAATTCCTGCGGCGCCAGCGCCATACTGCGCGCGGCGGCTTGCTGGGCGAACTCGGGCTGACAGCCAAAGCGCCCGATCATGTAGGTAATCACGTACTTGCAATGGCGCGTATCGATGCCATGGCTGCGCGCACTGAGTCGGCCACGCTCAATGGCCTGCAAACCCGCCTGGAACTGCGAGACGGTGAAACAAAAGGTGATGTTGATCGACACCCCTCGCGCCACCAATTGCTCGACGCTCGCCAAACCCTCCTGGCTCCCCGGCACCTTGACCATCACGTTCGGTGCCAGATGATGCAGCTCCATGCCGCGGGCGGTCATGCGCTGGGCGCAGCGCACGTCGCCTGGCTCCACCTGAGCGCACATCCAGCCCTCAGCGTGTAACGATTGCTCCCACAGGGTTTTGAGCGCCGACGCACCGTCGATAATTACTTCGTCGTACAACTTTTTGTGCAACGCCTCAGGCGACAGATTGCTCTGATCAACACGTGAAGCCTCGTATTCCCGTCTGTCTAGAATCACCGCAGTCACCAGACGCGGGTTAGTGGTCACGCTGCTGAAACTTCGCGGCCGGCACCAATCATCCGGCATCAACCGCTCGATATATGCGGCTACCGTTGGGTGCTTATCCAGCAAGCCGTATTTATGGGGGGCATACAACACGGGGGATGAATCCCACCACAATTCTGAACGAGGGTTATGACTTTTTAGTTGTTCTAAGTAACCCGGAGTGCCCACGACACATCCTCCTCGGATAAGGGTTATTTAATGAAAGAGACGACAGCGGGTACTTATCAACAGCGATGAACTAAGCATGCCCCCGCGTATAGCCGCTGGGTGTTCAAGGCTGCAAAACAAGCAAACAACTTCAGCGTGAGTACGTAACTAATAATCAGGGAGCGTACTGCAGACAGGGTGACAACTCCAATTTGCACGACGACATCATCGCCATTGAAGATCACTGACATAGGCAAGCCAATATGAACAGGCGCCGGCCCCTTATCTGGTAGTTCCCCTATAACGGCCAATGAAAACATGGGCTTCTCTTATAGGTGACTCCGCGATGACTTCTGAACTACCAGCGGAGCGGATTGAGGTGTCCCTATAAAACACGGGGCGCAAAATCCTGTCAAACGCTTTTAGCTGGCTTGCTAATACCATCTAGTTATTTACTTTTTAATTTTTATACAAGATAAGCTTTAATCCGTAGGCGTCGGTTTCCAGGCATCTGAACTTCCCTTGTGTGCCATCAGTCAGCTAACTGAACTCACGAATCAAAGGCTGGGTGTGCATGCATATCTCGTTGGAGCAACAAGTGGCGCTGGTAACCGGCGCCAGTTCCGGAATCGGCGCCGGTGCGGCCAAAGCCCTGGCGCAAGCCGGCGCCGCGGTGGTGCTCAATTACAACGCCCAGGCCGCCCCCGCCGAAGCATTGGCGGCGCAGATCAATGCCGAAGGTGGCCGTGCGATTGCCATCGGCGCGGATGTATCCAAGGAAGACGATGTGGAACGGCTGTTCGCCCAGACCCTCGACGCCTTCGGGCACCTGGACATCCTGGTGGCCAATTCCGGCATGCAGAAGGACGCTGCCTTCGTCGACATGAGCCTCGACGACTGGAACGCGGTCATCGGCGTGAACCTCACCGGGCAATTCCTCTGCGCCCGTGCGGCGGTGCGCATCTTCAAGCGCCAAGGCGTACGCGAAGGCGTGTCGCGAGCGGCCGGCAAAATTATCCATATGAGCTCGGTGCACCAAGTGATCCCCTGGGCCGGGCATGCGAACTACGCGGCATCCAAAGGCGGCGTGGAGATGCTGATGCGCACCCTCGCCCAGGAAGTCAGCGAGCAGCGCATTCGTATCAACGGCATCGCACCGGGGGCGATTCGCACCGCCATCAACCGCGCCGCCACCGAAGGCGCGGCATTGAAAGAGCTGCTCAAACTGATTCCCTACGGGCGCGTGGGTGACGTGCAGGACGTGGCCAACGCCGTGGTGTGGCTGGCCAGCGACGCCTCTGACTATGTGGTTGGCAGCACCCTGTTTATCGATGGCGGCATGAGCCTGTATCCGGAGTTTCGCGACAATGGTTGATCTTAAAAACGAACCCCAAAGCGCCATCGATGCCCATGGCATCATCGGCGATATGCGCAGCGCCGCCCTGATCAACGACAAAGGCAGCATCGACTTTTTCTGCTGGCCGGAATTCGACAGCCCGTCGATCTTTTGCGCACTGTTGGACTCGCCCGAGGCCGGCACCTTCCAACTCACCCCAGACCTGCCCAACGCGCGGCGCGAACAGATCTACCTGCCCGACACCAACGTTCTGCAAACCCGCTGGCTCAGCGACAGTGCCGTGGTGGAAATCACCGACCTGCTGACCATCAGCGAAGAGATCGACGACCTGCCGCTGCTGATCCGCCGCGTGCGGGTGGTCAGCGGCAGTGCCACTCTGCACCTGCGTTGCGCGGTGCGTCACGACTATGCGCGAACACCAACCCACGCTGGCCTCGACAACGGCACCGTATGCTTCACCGCCCAGGGCCAACCTGGCCTGCGGTTGTCCGGCAGCCAGACGTTGCAGCTCGACGACAACGCAGCCGTGGCCACCTTCACCCTGAATCAGGAAGAAACGGCCGAGTTCGTATTCGGTGGCCAGGACGACCCACGGGTAGACGGCGGCTGCACCGACCTGGCCCTGGCCCACACCCTCAAGTTCTGGCGCGGCTGGATCGCCCAATCCACCTACCGCGGGCGCTGGCGCGAGATGGTCAACCGCTCGGCCCTGGCGCTCAAACTGCTGACCTCGCGCCGGCACGGCGCGATCATCGCCGCCGCCACTTTCGGCCTGCCGGAAACCCCGGGCGGTGAGCGCAACTGGGACTATCGCTACACCTGGATCCGCGACGCCTCGTTCACCGTCTACGCCTTTATGCGCCTGGGCTTTGTCGAGGAAGCCAACGCTTACATGCGCTGGCTCAGGGGGCGGGTCAGCGATTGCTGCGGCCAGCCGACCAAAATCAACATCCTCTATGGCATCGACGGTCGCCAGGAACTGCCGGAGACCGAGCTGGACCACCTCGGCGGCCACGGCGGCGCCACGCCGGTGCGCATCGGCAACGAAGCGTTCGATCAGATTCAGTTGGATATCTACGGCGAACTGATGGACGCGGTTTACCTGGTCAACAAGTACGGCGAAGCCATCTCCCACGAAGGTTGGAAACATACCGTGGAGGTCGCCGATCAGGTCTGCGAAATCTGGAACCACAAGGATGTCGGCATCTGGGAAATGCGCGGTGAGCAACACCACTTTCTGCACTCGCGCCTGATGTGCTGGGTGGCGTTGGATCGTGCGATCCGTCTGGCCTCCAAGCGCTCGCTGCCGGCACCGTTCGCGCGCTGGGACCAGACTCGCCAAGCGATCTACGCCGATATCTGGAGCAACTTCTGGAACGAAGAACGCGGGCATTTTGTGCAGTACATCGGCAGCACCGCGCTGGACGGTTCGATGCTGTTGATGCCGCTGGTGCGCTTCGTCGCGGCCACGGACCCGCGCTGGCTGAGCACCCTGGAGGCGATTCAGAAAAGCCTGGTGCGCGACGGCATGGTCTACCGCTATCGCAACGACGACAGCCAGATCGACGGCCTGCAAGGCACCGAAGGTGCGTTCGCCGCGTGCTCGTTCTGGTACGTCGAATGCCTGGCACGCGCCGGCCAGGTGGAAAAAGCCCACCTGGAGTTCGAGCAACTGTTGCGCTACGCCAACCCACTAGGCCTGTACGCCGAAGAGTTCGACAACCAGGCGCGCCACCTGGGCAACACGCCCCAGGCGTTGAGCCACTTGGCCTTGATCAGCGCGGCCACGTTTCTGGACCGTAAGCTCAGTGGCGCCAAGACTGTGTGGCAACCGTAAAACCTGCACAGGGCGAGCAGCGCCACGCTGCCCGCCGCTGGCCTTTGAACTACAGTGGGCAGAACCCGAACCACCCATAGGAACCTTCCCATGGCCCTCCTCGCTCCACTGCTGTACGCGCGCACGTCCATGCTCGACATCGCCTATGAAACTCATGGCCCCCTGGACGGCGAGCCGGTGATTTTGCTGCATGGCTTTCCCTACGACCCGCGCGCCTATGACGCTATCGCGCCGCCGCTGGCCGAGCGCGGCTACCGTGTGCTGGTCCCATACCTGCGCGGTTACGGCCCGACGCGGTTTATCCACGATCAGGTGCTGCGCTCCGGGCAACAGGCAGCGCTGGCCAAGGACTTGCTGGATTTCATGGATGCGCTGGCGATCCCCCGCGCCACCCTGGCAGGCTACGACTGGGGTGGGCGCGCCGCGTGCATCGTCGCCGCGCTGTGGCCGCAACGGGTGCGCGCGCTGGTCAGCGGGGATGGCTACAACATTCAGGACA
This sequence comes from Pseudomonas sp. ARP3, assembly GCF_001029595.1. NCBI lineage: Bacteria > Pseudomonadati > Pseudomonadota > Gammaproteobacteria > Pseudomonadales > Pseudomonadaceae > Pseudomonas > Pseudomonas sp. ARP3. The sequence goes on along the minus strand of NZ_LEKF01000026.1, from coordinate 27,375 downwards.
TTGCCCAGTCCACCGCTCCACGCCAGCCCGAAACCGAGCATCGCTTGTGGTACCAGTACTACTTCCACACACAGCGCGGCGTCGACGGCTTGACCGCCAACCGCCGTGAATTGTGTGAACTGTTGTGGTCACTGTGGTCGCCGACCTGGTCCGCGGGACCGAGCCTGTACGAGCAGACGGCGCCTTCGTTCGACAACCCGGATTTTGTCGAGGTGGTGATTCACTCGTATCGTCACCGTTTCATGTATGCGCCCGGCGATCCTGCACTGGAATCGATCGAACAGGCCCTCGCGCAGCAACCGGCGATCACGGTGCCTTGCATTTCCCTATGCGGCGCCGACGACGGCGTGGGGCCGCCCTCTGAGGAAGATGAAGACGCGGTGCACTTCAGCGGCGTCTATCAGCGCCGCGTGCTGCCCGGCGTGGGCCATAACATCCCTCAGGAGGCACCGCAGGCGACCCTGGATGCGCTGCTGGAGTTGCTCGCCTAGGCCGGCGCGCTGAAGCGTTCGCGATAGGCCTGGGGCGTCACGTCGAGGGCGCGCAGGAAGCTGCGGCGCAGGGTTTCCTCGCTGCCAAAACCGCACTGCACGGCGATGCGCTTGATTGAGGCGCTGCTGTCGGCCAATTGCCGGCGCGCGGTTTCGACACGAATCAGCTCCACGGCGCGTGCGGGAGTCTGGCCGGTTTCGGCGCGGTAGTGGCGCACAAAGCTGCGCTCGCTCATGCCAGCCTGGCTGGCCAGGGTGGCGATGTTCAAATCGAGGGTGAGGTGTTCTGCGATCCACGCATGCAGTTCGGCGAAGCGGCTGCCGCCCTCTTGCAGGGCCAGGGTCGCGCTGAATTGCGATTGCCCGCCCGGGCGCTTGAGAAATACCACCAGATGGCGCGCGACTTCCAACGCCACGGCGCGCCCCAGGTCCTCCTCCACCAAGGCCAGGCACAGGTCGATGCCAGCGGTGACGCCGGCGGAAGTCCACACCGAACCCTGCTGGATGAAAATCGGATTGGCCTCCACCGTCAGCGACGGGAAGCGCTTGGCCAGCTCCTCGCAACGCGTCCAGTGGGTCGCCACGCGGCAACCGTCGAGCAGACCGCTGGCAGCCAGCAGGAACGCGCCGGTGCACACCGACGTCATGCGCCGGGTATGCCGGGCCTTATCGCGCACCCACGCCACCAGCGACGGGTCATCGGCGGCGTTGTACACCCCCCAACCGCCGGCGATCACCAAGGTGTCGCACGGCGCATCGACGGCTGGCAGCGGCTCGGCCACCAGCGCCAGGCCGGCAGAGGTCATCACCGGTTCCGTCTGGGCGGCAATCACTGACACGGCATAAGGCAGCGGCAGACCGCGCTGGCGCGCCAGGTCATTGCTGGAGGCGAACACTTGCAACGGCCCGGTGACATCGAGCACTTGGGCATTGGGGAACGCGAGGACGTGGACGGTTCGGGTCATGATTGGCGTGATTTGTGGGCTCAATGGCGTATTCGCCAAAGCCTAGGCCTCTACAGTGAAGTCGTCCACCCCTATCTCGGAGCGTTCTTGATGACCCTGCATATCGGTTTTGTTTTGTTTCCCGGCATCCAGCAACTGGACCTTACCGGCCCCTATGACGTGCTGGGCTCGCTGCCGGACGTCAAGCTGCACTTGGTGTGGAAGGACCTGGCGCCGGTCACCTCCAGTACCGGCCTGGTGTTCACCCCGACCATGACCTACGCCGATTGCCCCGCCTTGGACGTGATCTGCGTGCCCGGCGGTTCAGGCGTTGGCGCGCTGATGGAAGACCCGGTCACCCTGGACTTCCTCAAAGCCCAGGCCGATACCGCGCGTTACGTGACCTCGGTGTGCACCGGTTCGCTAGTGCTCGGCGCGGCCGGCCTGCTGCGCGGTCGCAAGGCCACCACGCATTGGGCCTACCACGATATGCTCGCCCCGCTCGGCGCCATCCCAGTGCAAGACCGCGTGGTGCGCGACGCTAACCTATTGACCGGTGGCGGCATCACCGCCGGGATCGATTTCGCCCTGACCCTGGCCGCCGAGCTGTACAGCCCGGAGGCCGCGCAATTGGTGCAGTTGCAGCTTGAATACGCGCCGGCCCCGCCCTTCAACGCCGGCCGCCCGGACACCGCCCCGCAGGCGGTGCTGGATGAAGCCAACAAGCGCACCGTCGAATCGCGCAAGACCCGTGGCGAGATCACCGCGCGCGCGGCCGCACGCCTGGTTTAAAGGCGGCTTCAAACCGGCCGGGACATCAGCGCCAGGCGCACTGCCAACGCCGTCAACACAGTGGCCAGCCCCCATCTTTGCAGCACGGCGCTGCCTGGCCGGCCACTGAAACAACGGCGGATGGCACCGCCGCTGATCCCCAGCACGCCATGAAATATCGCAGCGATCAGCGTCAGAATTCCCCCAAGCAGCAACAGTTGCCCGGCAATCGCCCCCGCCTCGGGTCGTACGAACTGCGGCAGGAACACGACAAAAAACAGCAACGCCTTGGGATTGAGCAGACTGTTGAGCATGGCGTACAGGAATACACGCTTGAGCGCCACGGGCTCGACGGCAGCGACCGCATTATCGGGGCGTTTTTGCACGGTTTTGACCGCCAGCCACAGCAGGTAGCCCACGCCGGCATAGCGAATCAGGTCGAACGACGGCGGCCAACCGGCGACCACTGCGGTGACACCGGTGGCGGTCAGCACCGTCAACACTATGTCGGCCACACCGATCCCCAGGCTTGCGGCCAGGCCACCGCGCCAGCCATGGGAGATGCCATGGCTGATAACAAACGCCATGTTCGGCCCCGGTGACAGGAGCAACAACAGCACTGCGCCGGAAAAAACCGCCAAGGTTGCAAAATCGATCATGCCCGAGTCGTCCTGGGTGGAAGCCCGTAGATTAATCAGCACGCCCGACCCACACAAAAAATTGATCTGGATACGCTTTGAAGAGTCGCCGGCGCTAAGAACGATTAACGGGACGCCCCTGCCGTCGGGTGGGGAGAACCGCGTAATTTTATGGTCAGTTTGAAAGGTAACTTCTGATCCCTTCCCCCGCACTGTGGCAGGACCTCCAATGGGTCCCGCCAGACCTTTTGTCCCCCTTTCCTACCTCCCTTCGAAAAAGGTTTTTTGCATTGCGCAGGAAAAATCTCAAATTTATTTCTACACTCAAAAGCATATTCAAAGGCGATAGTCTCGAACAAGGAAGATCAATAAAATGCCGAAAGCCACAGCGCCCAACCCTTCTACCAAGCCATTGCGCAGCATCGTCAGCTCGTTGACTAATCCTTAAAGGAAACGCTCCTTAGTTTTAGCCCCGCGTATTCAATTCAATTGGATTGATCCTTTTGAATTGGATAGTTGCGTATTACCCAGCGTGCGGTTGTTCAACTCAGCGCCAATGCAGCTTCCTGCTTAAACGCCGAAACGACACGCCTGGAGTGCAATGAGGGATGTTTTATGCGAAAGAAGTCGTCCGTCGACAGCCTATTTCTAACGCGTGCCGGTTTTGTTGAATTCTTTGTTGTTTTCGTCAAATTGATCCACGGTCTGTCGGCTATTCTGCCGCCGCTGGTGCTGGTGTTTTTCCTGGACCCGATGGCCCCTGAAATGCGCACGCACTTCCTCGGGTTACTAGTGTTCTTTGCGGCGTTGACCATCATTTTGTTTCAGGCGCTGGGCATCTACTCCGAAGAATTGTTCAGTAACCGCATGCGCCTGAAAACCAAGATCAAGGCGTGGTCGGCGGCGTTTTGCATTCTGTTGTTCATGTACCAGATTCTGCAGATGTTCCCGCAGTTAACCCCGCGCAACCTGGTGGCGTGGTACATCGCCAGCCTCGGTCTGTTCTGCCTGGAACGCCTGCTGATGCTGCGCCTTTACCGCAACCTGATGCGCAAGGGCAAATACCTGCAACGTACGGTGATTCTGGGCTTTACCGACACCGCTGTGCATGTCGCCGAGCACCTGCAGCGCAACGGCGATATTCGCTCCGGCCTGGTGGGTTTTATCGATGACCGCACCGAGCGCATTCCCAAGGAACTGAGCAACCTGCCGCTGCTGGGCAATACCCGCGACCTGGAAAAGCTGATCCGCGCCGAACAGGTCAACCAGGTGATGATCTGCCTGCCCTGGGCCGCCGAGCAACGCATCCACAGCCTGGTCAACCGCCTGCGGCAGATGTCGGTGAACGTGATGCTGGTGCCTGACATGGCCGCGTTGCGCTACGGTCACAGCCGCATCACCGACGTGGGCGGCATCCTGATGTTCAGCACCTCGCAATTGCCCCTGCGCGGTTGGTCGCCGGTGATCAAGCGTTGCGAGGATGTACTGTTGGCCAGCCTGGCGCTGGTGGCGCTGTTGCCGCTGATGCTGGTGACGGCGATTGCAATCAAGCTCGACTCCAAAGGCCCGGTACTTTTCCGCCAGAACCGCTTCGGCTACAACGACAACGAGATCCGCGTATTCAAGTTCCGCTCGATGTACACCGACCAGAGCGACTTCACCGCCGAGCGTCAGACCACCCGCGAAGACCCGCGCATCACCCGTGTGGGGCGCATTATCCGCAAGACCAGCATCGACGAGCTGCCACAGCTGTTCAATGTGCTGCTGGGCAATATGTCCATGGTCGGCCCGCGCCCCCATGCCACGGCGACCAAGGCGGCGGGCATTCCCTTCGAGGTGGCGGTGAGCGAATACAGCTCCCGTCATCGGGTGAAACCAGGTATTACCGGCTGGGCGCAAATCAACGGCTACCGAGGGGAAACCGATACCCTGTTCAAAATCCAGAAACGTGTCGAGTACGACTTGGAATACATCTCCAAGTGGTCGGTGTGGTTTGACCTGTACATCGTTTTCATGACGGTCCCGGCCGTCCTGTCCACCAAGGAAGTGTATTGATGAATAACCTCAACGGATTAATCCCCTGCATCATTTCCGGTGGGTCGGGTACGCGGTTGTGGCCGGTGTCGCGACAAAATATGCCCAAGCCGTTCATGCGCATGCGTGACGGCCAGAGCCTGTTGCAGAAAACTTTCCAGCGCGCCGCCAAACTGCCCGGCGTGGAAAATGTGCTGACGGTGACCAACCGCGACCTGCTGTTTCGAACCCTCGATGACTACCGCAGCGTGAACAAAGCCCGCTTGCCTCTGGACCTGTTGCTGGAGCCGTTCGGGCGCAACACGGCGGCGGCCATCGCGGTCGCGGCATTGCATGTGCAAGAGCATTTCGGCGATGCGGCGCAGTTGCTGGTGATGCCAGCGGACCACCTGATACTGAATGAAGTCGCGTTCGCCGAAGCCGTGACTCAGGCCCGCGAACTGGCCGACGCCGATTTCCTGGTGACCTTCGGCATCCAGCCCGACCACGCGGAAACCGGCTTTGGCTATATCGAGCAAGGCGAAGCGCTCACCCACGGTAACCGGGTCAAACGCTTCGTCGAGAAGCCCGATCAGGCCACCGCCCAGGCCTACCTCGACGGTGGCAAACACCTGTGGAACGCCGGCATGTTCTGCTTCAAGGCCAGCACCCTGGTGGATGAACTGGCCACCCATGCACCCGACGTGCTGCAAGCGGCACGCGCCGCACTGGAACACAGCCAAAGCCTGCAGAACAGCACCTCGCGCCAGCGTGAACTGGATGCGGAGGCGTTCGGCAAGGCGCCAGATATTTCCATCGATGTGGCGCTGATGGAGAGGTCCAACCAAGTCGCCGTAATACCCTGCGACATCGGCTGGAGCGATATCGGTTCGTGGGAGGCGCTGCGCCAGCTCACACCCAACGACGCCCACGGCAATCAGATCAACGGCGAAGCGATTTTGCATGACGTGCACAACTGCTACATCGACTCGCCCAAGCGCGTACTCGGCGCGGTCGGCGTGCGCGACCTGATCATCGTCGACACCCCCGACGCGCTGCTCATCGCCGACGCCCACCGTAGCCAGGACGTGCGTTACATCGTCGCCGAACTCAAGCGTCAGAATCACCCGGCGTACAGCCTGCACCGCACCGTCACACGGCCATGGGGCACCTACACGGTGCTGGAGGAAAGCAGCCGCTTCAAGATCAAGCGCATCGTGGTCAAACCCTTAGCGTCGCTGTCGCTGCAGATGCATCACCACCGCAGCGAACACTGGGTGGTGGTCAGCGGCGCGGCGCAGATCACCAACGGCGAACGGGAATTTCTGATCAACGCCAACGAATCCACGTACATCCCCGCCGGGCACAAACACCGACTGACCAACCCCGGCATCATCGATCTGGTGATGATCGAGGTGCAGAGCGGCGAGTACCTGGGCGAGGACGACATCGTGCGCTTCGATGACATTTACGGCCGCACCCCGGCCGACGTGAAAAAGTGACATGCGTACCGCGCTGATCATCCCGACCCGTAACGCATCCAGTCACCTGGCGCGATTGCTGCCGGCCCTGGCGATGCAAACCCTGCAACCGGACGAGATGCTGGTGGTGGACAGCGCCTCCAACGATGACACCGCGGCGCGCTTTCGCGCCTTCGGCGCACGGGTCGAAGTGATCGACGCGCGCACCTTCAATCACGGCGGCACCCGCCGTTGGGCCAGCGAACAAGTGGGCGGCGACGCACTGATCGTGATGACCCAGGACGCCATTCCCGCGGCCCCCGACACCTTCGCCAACCTGCTTGATGAGCTGCAGCAGGACCCGCTCAACGGCGTCGCCTATGGGCGCCAGTTGCCGCACCCCGACGCCGGGCTGCTGGGGGCGCAATCGCGGCACTTCAACTACCCGCCCCACAGCCGCAGCAAAAGCCTGGTCGACGCGCCGGAGCTGGGGATCAAGACCTGCTTCAGCTCCGACTCGTTCGCCGTGTACCGACGCAGCGCGCTGCACGCCGTGGGTGGGTTCCCCGTCGATGTGATCGGCAGCGAAGACGCCTACGTCGCGGCGCGCCTGCTGCTCGACGGCTACAAGGTGCGCTACGCCGCCACGGCGCAGGTGCATCACTCCCACGATTACTCACTCATGGACGAGTTTCACCGCTACTTCGATATCGGCGTGTTCTACGGCCGCGAGCCGTGGATCCGCCAAGCCTTCGGCGATGCGGGCGGCGAAGGCAAGCGCTACGTGCTGGCGGAGCTGGCCGCCTTGCGCAAGGCCGGCGCGCTGCACCGCGCGCCCGAGGTGCTGGTGCGCAGTGCATTCAAATGGCTGGGTTACCGGCTTGGCCACCTTGAGCGGCGCCTGCCGGTGTCCCTTAAGCGGCGCATCAGCATGTTTCCCGGGTATTGGAGGTGAGCATCATGACCCACAGGAAGTCCCCCTTGATGAAACGCACCCTGCTCGCCGTGGCCATGCTGGCCCTGGCCGCCTGCAATACACCGGCCCGTATCGAGCCACCGGATGACAGAACCGTCGAGGACGGCAAGCGCGCCCTCGACCAACTGGCGCAGTTGCCGCCGGCGGTGGAACGCATCCGCATCGGCGACCAGCTGCGCATCGTGCGCGACGCCGGCGAGATGCCCACCCTGTCGGCGTTCAACGTCAGCACCATCTACGAGCTGACCCTGTACACCGTGCAAACCGACGGCAAGATCAACTATCCGTTTCTGGGCCCGATCCAGGTCGCCGGACGCCAGCCCTCGGAACTGGCCACCGAGCTGACCCGCAAACTCGCGCCCACCTACCGCGAGCCGCGCGTGACGGTGAACATCAACCAGGCGCCGGCCAACTCGGTGATTGTCGGCGGCGCGGTAAACAACCCGACGGCGGTGCAGATCGCCACGGCCAATACCCTGGAGCAAGCCATCGTCGGTGCCGGTGGGATCAACCCGGCGGGCGACGCCAGCATGGTCGCGTTGCTGCGCGAAGACGCCCAGGGTGCCTACCGCGCGTACTTTCTGGACTTCAGCCAGTTGCTCAAAACCGGTCCCGACGGGCGCAAACCGGTGCGGCTGCAACGTGGCGATGTGGTGTTTGTGCCCAAGTCCAATGTGGGTGAGCGCATCCAGGGGGTGGATACCTACCTGAACCAATTGATTCCGTTCACCAAGTCCATTGGCGTCGGCTACAACTACACGCGCACCAGCGGCGGCAGCAATTAAAAGGAGCGACATCCCATGATCGAGATCCGTTCTTTCCGCGATCTTCTGCGCCTGTTCTTCATCTTCCGCCACGAGTTCAAACTGGCGGCCCTTGCCGCGCTGCTGATCATTTTGCTGGGGGCATTCCTGCTGCCGGCCAAGTACGAATCCACCGCGCGCCTGCTGGTCAAGCCGGGGCGTGACTCGACGCTGCCGATCGAGATCAGCAACCGCCAGGCGCTGGTCATGCCCAGCACCCAGCGCGACCCGATCGTCGACGAGGAGCGCCTGCTGACCGGGCGGCCGATCGTGCGCGCGGTGGCCGAGCACTACCTGGAGGTAATCAATAACGCACCGCCGCCGGAAGGCGCCTGGAAGCGCATCAAGTACTACGTCAAGAGCGCCATCGGCGCGGTGTTCGACGGCCTGCGCGTGGTGCTGGAAACCGTCGGCATCGTGGAAAAAACCACCCCGGTGGAACGCCTCGCCGCCAGCCTGGAAAAGAACTTTGACGTCAGCCATGCCGCCGGCTCCACGGTGATGGACATCACCTTCACCTGGGGCGATCCGCAGATTGCCCAAGAGGTGGTCAAGCACTGGGTCGAAACCTATATCAGCGAACGCACCCAGGCCCTGGGGCGCAAAAGTCTCTATGCCTTCTACGAGGGGCAGGTGTCCAACAGCGCCACCGAGATCAAGAGCTACAAGCAGCAGATCCTCACGCACCTGAATCAAATCGGCGCGGCGAGCATCACCGATCGCCTGGAGGATTTGTCCGAGCGCATCAATGTGCTGCGTGGCGAGGTGTTCAACACCACACGTCTGATCGCCTCGTCCGACAGCGCCATCGAGAGCACCCGCAACCAGCTCAAGAGCCAGCCCAAGGAAGTCACCACGGTGCGCCAGATCGCACTCAACCCGCAGCAGCAGGACCTGCGCCGCCTACTCAACCAGAAGCTGCTGGAAAAGGCCGACATGATGCGCACCTACACTGATAACGCGCCGCCGGTCAAAGCCCTGGACGCGTCGATCAAGGCCATGCAGGCCCAGGTCGCCAGCGAGAGCAACACGGTGCAAAGCTCCGAGAACCGCGCGCCTAACACCCTGGAAATCCACTTGCAGCGGGTGCTGCTGGACGAGTCGAGCAACAATCGCGCCCTGCGCACCCAACTGACCCAGCAACAGAAGCAACTGGCCAACCTTGAAGGCCAACGCAAGCAAGCCCTGGAGATTGAACCGGAACTGACCCGCCTGGCCCGCGAGCTGAGCGCCACCGAGCGTAACTACGCGTTGTACGTCGACAACCTGGAGAAATCGCGCATCGACCGTGAGCTGGACAACAGCCAGATCAGCAATATCGCGGTGATCGAAGAAGCCACCCTCAACCCTGGGCGGATCTTCCCCAAAACCCTGGTGATGCTGGTGCTGGCGGTTCCGTTCGCCATCGTCGTCGGCCTGTTGGTGGTGTACCTGTGCTACCTGCTGGATCAGCGCATCCACGACGGTGGATTGGTGGAACGCAAGTTCGGCCTGCCGTTGTGGACCACCCTGCCGGAACTGGACACCAGCACCGCGCAAGGCACCAACGCGTTCAATGCGAGCATCTACCGGCTCTACAGCCTGTTGCGCCCGGACCGCATCGCCGAACAGGGCCTGACGCTGGGCCTGACCTCGGCGCGACATGGCGAAGGTGTGACCTTTGTGGTCGAACAATTGCGCCAGCTACTCGATGAAAACGGCATCAACGTACGGGTCGGCGGCGCTGAGCCGGCGGCGCCGGGCGAAGTGGTGCTGCTAGACGCCTCGGCCCTGCTGGACAACCGCGATGCGTTCATCGCACTGCGCCGCGCCGACCTGATCGCACTGGTGGTGGAAGCCCAGAAGAGCACGGTGCCGGTGGTCGAGCATGCGCTATCGATCCTCAACACTGCGTTCGGCAAAGTCGACGGCATCATCATCAACCGGCGCAAGTTCGAAGTGCCGTCCAAAGTACTCAAGACCATCGCCAAATACCGGGGAGCGTTCTGATGCGTATCGCCCTGCTCGCGCCGCTGCCGCCGGAGAAAAATGGCATCGCCGACTACGCGAACCATTTCCGCACGGCACTCCAAGCGCGTGGCGTGACGGTGCTGACCCCGCTGGCGGGCGTGGCGGGCAACAGCGATGCAATCAGGTCGGCCATCAGCGCCTTTGATTGGCACACCGTGGACTTGGTGCACGCCGAGCTGGGCGGCGGGCGCCTGGGGGAATTCCTGGCCTTGCGTGAACTGCGCAAGGCCTACCCGCGATTGCCCCTGACCGCCACCGTACACGACCCGGAACGAATGGTTTGGCGACGCGAGCGTCTGCCATTTCCGTTGAATCTGGTGGAGCGCCTGCCCAGCCCGATGCCTCAGGCGGCCGTGGTGCTGGCCGATCCCTTGACCCTGCGCGAAGAACGTCAGGTGGCCCAAAGCCTGACGCGTCTGGTTACCCTTACTCGTCTGGGCGCGGGGTGCCTGAGCCAGCGCATGCAATTGCCCGCCGGCAAAGTGGCGGTGATCAACCATGCCAACCTGGCCATCGACCCGGTTGCGCTGCCGCCGCTGGAGCCCCTGCGCCTGCTGTACTTTGGGTTTATCTACCGCGGCAAGGGCATCGAAGACCTGGTTCAGGCGCTGGCGGACGTATTCAAACAAGACCCGCAGTTGCGCGAACGGGTGCGCCTGACGCTGGCCGGCGGCACCGCGCCGGAGATGGCTTTCGGCGCGGGCGGCAACTACCTGGAACAGCTCAACGCTCAGATCGCCGCACTGGGCCTGGCCGATGCCGTCGACTGGCAACTGAACCTGCCGGCTGAGCAGATCGCTCAGACCATCCAAGATCACCATGTAATGGTGTTGCCTTACCGCGAATCGAAAAAACTCGGCCTGTTGGGGCGCCAGCGTGGCACCAGTGGTGCGCTGTCCTGGGCCGCCGCTTGCGGGCGCGGCGCGATCACTTCCGATGCCCGCGCCTTTGCCGAGGAAGTGGCCAGCGGCAACGGGGCGATCTATCCCGAGGGCGATGTGGCCGCGCTGAGCGAGCAGCTTCTGAGGCTGGCGCGTCAACCGCTGCTGGCCCGGGACTGGGCCGAACGCGCCGGAGAAATCGGACGCCAGCGTTTGTGGCCTCTGACTGCGGAAAAATTCGTCGAACTGTTCGGTCAAGCCATCGCAGGAGCCCGCCATGGCGCGTAAACGCACCTACCTCGCCAGCCTGGCCGTCGTTGCAGCCTTGAGCCTGACGGCGTTTTTCTGGGGCCGTCCGGCGGATGCCGAAAGCCATGTGCTCAAGGCCGGCAAGCCGGTGGTGTGGAGGGATTTTCTTGGGGTGAACGCACAGTTCCTATGGTTCAGCCCCGAGCGCTATCAAAAGCAGATCGACCGTCTCAAGGCGCTCGGTCTGGAGTGGGTGCGCCTGGACTTGCACTGGGACCAACTGGAGCCCGTCGAGGGTCAATACCGGGTGGCGACCCTGGATCAACTGGTGCAGAAGCTGCAAGACAACCAACTCAAGTCGGTGTTCTATCTGGTCGGGTCCGCGCCCTTCGCAACTACCGCACCGGTCGGCGCGCCCTATCAGGACCAGTACCCGCCCAAAGACCCGAACGTATTCGCCAACCGCATGCTGTTGCTGTCGCAGCGCTACCCCAGCGTTAACGCCTGGCAAGTGTGGAACGAGCCGAACCTGCTGGGCTTCTGGCGCCCGGTGGCCGACCCGGCCGGGTATGCCAGGCTGCTGACGATCACCGCCACGGCGCTACGCACGGTCAACCCGAGCAAACCGGTGGTGGCCGCCGGCATGGCGTTCTTCGGCGAGATGCCCAACGGCCAGTCCATGCTCGACGCCCTCGGCGCGCTGGGCGTGGCCAGCCTGAACACGGTCATTTCGTACCACCCGTACACCCAGTTGCCCGAAGGCAACGACCCGGCCAACCTGGACTTTGTCGCCAAGACCACCCAGCTCAACCAGGCCCTGCGCAACAGCGGTGTCCAGACCTTGTGGAGTACCGAGTGGGGCTGGTCGACGTACAAAGGGCCCAAGGACGCACAGGACCTTATCTCAGCGCAAACTCAGGCCGATTACGTGGTGCGGCGCCTGGCCCTGATGAGCGCGCTGGACTACGACAAAGTTTTCCTTTTTACCCTCAGCGACCTCGACCAACGCGCCAGCGTGCGCGATCAGTCCTACGGCTTGCTGGACATCGACGCCAACCCCAAGCCGGTCTACACCGCGCTGAAAAACTTCCTTGACGTCAGCGGGCCCACGCTCACTCCCGCCGACCCGCCCAACGCCGACCGCCTCCCCGACGGCCTGTTCAGCATCGGCTGGACCCGCGCGGACGGGCGCAAGCTATGGTTCTTCTGGTCGGCCAAGGGCGGCAACGCGCACTTGCCCGGTTTGGCCCGCGCCACCCTGTATGACCCGTTGCGCGGCACGCAAACTCCGGTCAGCGGCACACAAGGGCTGAGCGTAGCGGTCAAACCGAACCTGCAAATTCTGTTATGGGACTAGAAACGGCCATGCGCATTTTATGGATCCTGCCCTACTCGCCCTGGCCCGCCACCAGCGGCGGCAAGACGCGCCAGTTCCACCTGCTGCGCAGCCTGGCCGCGCGCGGGCATCGGATCACCTTGCTGCTGCACGACAAACACCCGGTGGCGCCCGCCGACCGCCAAATGCTGGAGACGTTTCTCGAACAGGTGATCATTCTGCCGCGCCGCCCGTTGCGCAGCCTCAAGACCTTGGTAGCCGGATTGTTCGCGCCCTACCCGTTGCTGGCCAGCGTCAACGGCCTGTCGGGGCCGCTGCAAAAGCGCTTCGAGCAATTGCTGAAAGAGCCGTGGGACGTGGTGCAGATCGAGCATTCCTATACCTTTGAGCCCTACGAGCAGACGTTGGCTCGACTGTCCCAGCCTTTTGTGCTGACCGAACACAATGTGGAATCGGCCCTCGGCGCCGCGACCTACGACCGTCTGCCGCGCTGGTCGCTGCCCTTCATCCGCTACGACCAATGGCGCTATCAGCGTTGGGAGCAGCGGGTGATGCGCCAGGCCGCCCAAGTGGTGGCCGTTACCCCCAGCGATGCCCAGGTGCTGGAAGGCATCGCCGGCAAACCGGTGGCGGTAGTGGTCAATGGCGTGGACTGCGGCCACTTTGCTGGCGCCCATCCCGACCCTTCGACCCAGCGCGTGTTGTTCCTGGGCAACTACGAATATGCGCCGAATGTGGATGCCATCGAGTGGGCGCTGGACGAGATTCTGCCCAAGGTCTGGGAGTGTTGCCCCGAGGCGCGCATGAGCGTGTGCGGCTTCGGCATGCCTGGCAGTTGGCGCGCGCGCTGGCCGGACTCGCGCATCGAATGGCAAGGCTTTGTGCCGGACCTGCTGCACCTGCAATCGAGCTGTTCGGTGTTCCTCGCGCCGCTGCGCCACGGTGGCGGTTCTAAGCTCAAGGTACTCGAAGCCCTGGCCGCCGGCCTGCCCTTGGCGAGCACCGAGCAAGGTGTGTCGGGGCTGGATTTGGTGGAAGGTCTGGACTACCTCGGCGGGCAAAGCGCGACCGGCCTGGCGGATGCCGTGGTGCGCCTGCTGCAGCAACCGGAGGCCGCCACCGCGATGGGCGACGCCGGCCGCGCCTATGTGCGCCGCGCCCATGATTGGAGCGTTGCCGCCAGCCAGCTGGAGCGTGTCTATGCCACGCTGTTGCCGCACCCGCACGAGGCACCCGCATGCGTATAGGCCTGGATTACCGCACCGTTGGTACATCGCCGCAATCGGGCATCAGCCGCCAGGTGTATGCGCTGGAAAGCGCACTGTACAGCCTGCCGGGCCTCGAACTCGAACGGTTCACCGTGGCGCCCCTGGGCGACGAAGCGCGCTTGCAGGCCCACTGCCCGGCCTGGGGCTGCGCAAAAACCGCCATGCACCAGCCACACAATCGCCTGCGCTTCGAAGCCGGTTTTCTGCCGAGGGCGCTACGCGAGCAGCACATCGACCTGTATATCAGCACGTTCAATATGGGCCTGCCGCTGCCGCCCAAACCACCGGGTTTGCGTACCGTGGTGCTGCTGCATGACCTGTTCCAGATCACCCTGCAGAACTACCACGCCAACCGCCTCAAGGCGCTGATCTACAAGACCAGCGATCGCCTGTCGATCACCTATGCGGTGCATAGCGCCGATCGGGTGTGGACCCCCTCGCAGTACAGCGCCGACGAAACCGCGCGGCTGTTTCCCAAGGCTACGGGCAAGATCCGCGTGCTGCCCAATCAGGTCGACGGGTTTTCCGCGCTGGCCGCCGACCTCACGGCGCGCCAGTTGCCCGCGCGCTATTGGTTGCTGGTGGGCACCCGCGAGCTGCGCAAAAACGTGCCATTTTTGGTGGACGCATGGCAGCAGGCGCGCCGCCAATCACCCGCAGTGCCGGAACTGGTGCTGGTGGGCAGCCTCGATCATTTGCCCGAGGCCCAGCGTAGCCTGCCTGGCATTAGGGCCTTGAGCGGCGTGTCGGATGGCGAGCTGCATGCGCTGTACCGCCACGCCTTACGCCTATGGCAACCCTCATACGCCGAGGGCTTCGGCCTGCCGGTGATCGAAGCGCTGAGCGTCGGCACGCCGGTGGCGGTGGCCAGTGGCACCTCGCTGGATGAAATCACCCCGCCGACCGCACCGCGTTTCTCCCCCTCCGACGGCCCGGCGCTGGTGCAGTTGATGCTCAGCCTGAGCCAACGGCCCGCTGAGGACTCAGCGGAGGAACGCCGCCTGTGGGCCGAGCGCTTCAATCACCAGGCATATCGCCAGCGCTTGGCCGACCTGCTTGAGGAACTGAAGTGAGAGTGAATCTGGCAAGCCTCGTCGCGATCCTTTTCGGCCTGCTGTTTGGCGCCCTGGCCTTGTTGCTGTCACCGGCCAAGGCATTCCTGGCGGTGATTGGCCTGGCGGGCATGGTGACCATTTTGCGCTTCCCGTTATGGGGCTTGCTGCTGTTTGCGGGGCTGGCGACGTTCATGCCGTACTCCACCGTCAATCTGGGCATCCGCAGTACGGTCAGCGAAGCGATCCTGGCCCTGACCTGGGGCGCGATCCTGTGGCACAGCTTGTTGGCGCGCCTGCCCGCCACGCCGAGCCTGGCGTCGCGGCCGACCGACCAGATGCTGCTGTGGCTGATGCTGTTCAGCGTGTTTCCGTTTATCGTCGGCCAGGTCACCATCCAGGCCGACACCAGTGGCGTAGCCAATTGGCTGCGCTGGTTGCTGAACCTGTCGGGGGTATTTCTCGCCGCCAAACTGCTGGTGCAGCGCAAACACCGCGAAGCCCTGGTGATCGCACTGCTGCTGGGCACCCTGGCGATGTTGCTACTGTCCATCGCCGTGTTCGTGCGCACCCGCTCCGGTGCCGGCATTGCGCCGATCCTGGCGATGTTCAACTACGCCAACTTCGACATGCTCAAGTTCGGGCTGGAAGCCATGTCGTCGCGTATGGGTTCGCCCTGGACCCACCCGAATGCCATCGGCGGGATCATGGCCTTGCTGTTGCCTCTGGCATTCTGCTTCGGCATGACCGAGCAAGGCTGGAAACGCGCCCTCGGCCTGGGCGTGGCGTGCCTCGGCGCGGCGGCGCTGCTGCTGGCCAGCAGCCGTGGCGCGATGGTCAGCCTGGCGTTGGTTTTGATCTGGATGGCCACGCGGCGAGTGCCGTACACCGGGCGCCTGCTGATGATCGGCGCCGCGCTGACAGTAGCGCTGGTGCTGGCCTATCCGCCGTTGCAGGATCGCCTGGCAACCATCTTTTCGTCGAGCAATGCCAGTACGGAGGTGCGCTTCGACGAGTACCGCATGTTCCCGCAGGCGGTGGCGGCGTATCCCCTGGGTATCGGGTTCAAGGCCGACCCACCGGTGCCCGGTTCGCACCTGCTGGGGATCTCCAACCTGTGGCTCAATTACATCTACAAGATTGGTCTGGTGGGCATGCTGCTGTTCGTCGCGGTGACCGTGCGCTGGTGGCGTGAAGCGCGCCCGGATAAAGGCCCGATTCGCCTGACCAAGGACAATGCCCTGTGGTTGGGTACTACGGCCGGGATCCTGGCGGCGCTGGTCAGCGGCTTGTTCGATCACTACTTCAGTTTTGCGGTAGTGATGGTGGCGCTGTTCTGGCTGATGGTGGGGATCAATGTACTGGAGGCGCGGCGGCTGTTTCCGGCGCGCGTGCCGCAGGTCAAGCGTGTGGCTTACGGCAAGCCGCTGCTTGATGGCGCCCACTCCTGATGCTCGGCTCCGCCGCATGGCTGACCGTGGCGACCCTCTTGGGCTTATGCCTGGGGTTTGCGCGCGAATGGCTGCTGGTAGCGGCGTGGGGCGCGGGCGAACGTAGCGATGCGTTCCTGATCGCGTTGTTCCTGCCCGAAGCGCTGCGCATGTCCCTGGCCGGTGGCGTGCTGAGTGCCGCCGCCCTGCCGCTGTTCCTGGCGCGCAAGGATGCTGAGCGAGCGGATTGGCTGGCGGTGTTGTTTCCGGCCTTGCTGCTGATTGCATTGCTGACCAGTCTGCTGCTGACGCTGTTGGCGCCGTGGCTGGTGCAAATACTGGGGCCGGGGCTGGCCGCCGGTGCCGCCGCCCTGGCCGGCAATAATTTGCAGATCGTTGCGTGGTGCGTGCCGGGGTTGCTGCTGCACGCCTTGTTCAGTATTCCGTTGCAAGCCAACGAACGCTTTGTGCTGGCGGGGCTGGGGTCGTTGCTATTCAACCTGCCGCCGGTGGCCTACCTCGCTCTCGCGGGCAGCGCCACGCAGCCGCAGTCGTTGGCCTTGGCGTGCCTGGTCGGCAGCCTGTTGATGCCGCTGGCGTTGTTGCCATCGATCTGGCGTCAGGGCTGGCGCCCATGGCGCTGGCAACTGAGGCTTGCGCCTTTACGCGAACTGGGCCAGCGCATCGGCCCGCTGTTGCTGAGCAACGGCGCCAGCCAGGGCCTGGCCTTGATTGAACGCCTGGTGGCATCGCTGCTGGGGGAAGGCGCTGTGACCTGGGTGAACCTGGCGCGCAAGCTGATGAACCTGCCGCTGATTGCACTGATGAGCCTCAACCAGGTGCTGCTGGGCATGATGAGCCAGCGTCAAGGCGATGAGCGTCTGGCCTTGCTCAAGCGCGGCCTGGAGACCGCCAGCGTGCTGACCCTGCCCGCCGGCGTCGGCCTGGTGGCCGCCGCGCCGAGCCTGGTCACGCTGCTGCTGCCCAAGCACGCGATGGATTCGCCACTGCCGCTGCTGCTGGCTTGGTTTGCCGTGCCGCTAGTGTTCGGCGCCTGGAACGCCTTGCTCGCGCGCTACGCCTACGCCGCTGGCGACACACGCCAGCCGCTGCGCTGCGAGCTGCTGGGCAGCCTGGTCAATGTGCTGTTACTGGGCGCCCTGCCCTTCGTGTTTGGTCTGGCGGGCATCCCTTTGGCCGCACTGGCCGGGGTGATCTGCACCGCGCTGCTGCTGATGCAGCGCCAGGGTTTACTCGCCAAGGTGCCGTGGATGCGCCACTGGCTGCTAAGCGCGCTGGCACTGGGCCTGGCGGCGCTGCTGCTGTTCCCGGTGCAGGGCGCATGGCTGCAGTTGGGGCTAAGCACACTGGCCGGCGCCGTGGTGCTGGTGGGCCTGGGGCTATGGCTCAAGCCGTGGCGTAAAGCATGAGATTGGGTGTGATCGAATGGGAGCACTGAGGTGAAACATCGCTGGATCCAAATGGACATCGCCAAAGGCATCGGCATCCTGGTGATCGTGTATGCCCACAGTTGGTTCGTCGCCAAGTCGCCCGATCTGCTGTATCCGATCCTGGCGTCGTTTGTGTTGCCATTGTTTTTCTTTCTGTCCGGGGTGTTTTTCAAACCGGAACAGCCATTTGTGGAGATGGCGCTGCGCAAGGCCGATGGTCTGCTCAAACCGTTTTTCTTCACCATGCTGGTGTATGTGATCGTGCGCGATGTACTGCGCGGCCAACCGTTACTGCCGGATATCGGCGGCGTGCTGTATGCCACGGTGGCCACAATCCCCTGGCAGGCGCTGTGGTTTTTGCCGCATTTCTGGGTGGCGATTCTGTTCAGTTGGTTGCTGCTGCGGCTGATTCAACGTTTACCGCTGGCGGTGAGTTGCGCGGCGATGATCGTACCGCTGCTGCTGGGCACCTGGATGCTGCCGTGGTTCTGGCAACTGCCGGTGACGCTCGGCGAGCACACGTGGGTGCTGCCCGGCTTGCCCTTCAGCCTCGACGTCACACTGATCAGCAGCGCCTGTTTCGTGTATGGCTACCTATTGCGCGACTGGCTGCGTACCCACGCCGGCTCATGGCTGACGCTGCTGGTGTCGGTGGTGCTGTTCGCCGCGGTGTTCCTCTACAGCCACGCCACCATGGACCTGGCGCAACGTCGCTACGACCACTGGCTGTGGACCAGCCTGCTGGCGCTGATCGGCGTGTACCTGTGCTGGGCTTTGGCGAAGGTGATCATGGTATCGGCGCTGCTCACGCGGGTGATGACCTACATCGGTCAATCCACGTTGATCCTGCTGATCTTCCATGGCGAGATCCAGCACAAGACGGTCGACTTGCTGGTGCGCCTGGGGCTGCATGAATTCGTCGCGGCGTGTATCGGGTTTGGGGTGGCGGTGATCGCGCCGTTGTTGATCGGGGAGGTGATCAAGCGCGTGGCATTCCTGCGGTTCTTCTATTTTCCGTTTCCGCTGCGCAAACAGCGGGCATAGCGGTTGGAGCGAGCACGCTCGCTCCTGCTGACGTCAATCGTCCAATGGTTGCACCGCGGGTTTGCTACCGGGTTTAGCAGGCTTGGCGCCCTTGGCCGGAGCCGGGGCAGGCGCCGCAGGTTGGGGCTCAGGAGCCGCCGCAGCCTCTTTTTCTGCCATGGGCATCTGATCGATGGTACTGAAGAATTCCTTGAGATCGAGGGTGTCCGGCGGCACGGTCCTCTCAAGTTTCTTCTCGCCGTCCTTGCCCACAAGAATCACTTTGGTGCCGCTGCCGGCACCGAGCTTGAGGGCGCGGATCAATGCGTTGGTTTCCGGCGGGGTAAGCTTCTTGTTGTCTTTCGGGTCTTTGGCGAACTTCTCACCTTCAGCTCCGATACTGCCGAACTTGACGGTGTAGAACACCATGCTGCGTTCTTCAAAGGACTGCTTGGTGGCCGGCTCGTCCAGCTCTTTCTTGAGTTTGGCCAACGTATCGTTGCCGGAATCAAGCTCCACCACCACCAGCGGCCGGGCCTTGCCCAAATCCTGCTTGAGCGGGTTGATATCCTCAGCCGCCAACAGCGGCCCCGTAAACGCCATCAAGGTAGCCAGGGTCAGCGACCGGATGAGCATGCGCACCTCCTTTGAATTTCATGCAGGGTTCTTGAGTTTCATGTCTGCGACAGTCAAATTCAAGGATGATTCCTACGGCACTTTGAGAAAGAGTAGGTCAGGACGCCCGTGACGCAAGGGGTTGAGTGGGGCCGCAGGGATTGTTTCGCCTGATTGCAGAATCATCACGACGCCGTCCACTGCGGCCAATGCCGGGCGAACACGGGCGCCACGCCGGGGTCGGCATCCACACGCGCCAAGGTGCGCGCAAAGCCTGGCGCTACGGCGCTCAACGCCTCCCGCGCGGCGTCCCAACGCGACACCGCCGCCGCCATGATGCCCAAGGCATTGGGCTCACCGTTGTTGGCAAACAACTGCTCGGCAAACTGTTCGGCGAATACCACCCAGGCTTGATGCAGATAACGGCGTGTGCCACAGACCAGTTGCGTTTGCACCGCCTCGGGCGCGTCACCCAACCAACGCTGTGGGTAATCGATGATGCCGATCGCCGAGTAGCAATTGGCCGCGATATAAACCAGGCCCCGGATGATCTGCGCGCGGTCGCCGCTCAGCAGGTGCGCGTCGGGGAATGCCAGGCCGAGATGAATCAGGATGGCGGCGCTTTCCGTCAGTACCTGACCATCGGGCATCACCAGCGTCGGGATCTGTTTGAGCGGGTTGATACGCGCCAGGACCTCGCTGCCTTCGCCGTCGTGCCAGGAGCTGACGTCCACCCGATGCCACGGTACTGCACAACGCTGCAAGGCGATTTCGATCATGCATGAGCCGGATTCGTCGGTGCCGTAGAGCGTATACATCATGGCCTCTCCTTTATGACGGAGCCCCAAGCGTGCACACGCCCGACCGTGCATCGCAAGTGTTTTAGAACAGCCCCATCTGCCCGCCGACCAACGTACTGAAATCATCATTTACGAACGGCAGAATCGCGTCGGCCACCGGCTGCAATTGGCGGGTGACATAGTGATCGTAGTCAATCGGCGCCTGGCGCACTTCCAGCGGTTCGGGCCCGTTGACGCTGATCACATAGCTGATCCAGCCGCCACGCTGGTACTGGCGCGGCCTACCCAGGCGGTCGTTGTAATCGTCTGCCAAACGCGCCGCTCGCACATGGGGCGGGACGTTGCGTTCGTAATCGTCCAGGCGGCGGCGCAGGCGTTTACGGTAGACCAGCAACTCGTCGAGTTCGCCGCCCAAGGTTCTACGCACGTAATCGCGGATGTACGCCTGGTGCGGCTGGCGGTGAAAGATGAGGCGGTAAAGCTCTTGCTGGAACTGTCGCGCCAGGGGCGACCAGTCACTGCGCACAGTCTCAAGGCCCTTGTAGATCATCTCTTCTTGACCATCGCTGCGCACGACCAGGCCGGCGTAGCGCTTCTTGCTGCCCTCCTCTGCGCCGCGAATGGTAGGCATCAGAAAGCGCGTGAAGTGGGTTTCGTATTGCAATTCCAGGGCGCTCTGCAAACCGAATTCGGTGCTCAGGTGCTCGCGCCACCAATCGTTGACATGCGTGACCAGCGCCTGGCCGATGCGGCTGGCATCCTCCTGGGAATGCGCACGGCCGAGCCACACGAAGGTGGAGTCGGTGTCGCCGTAGATCACTTCATAGCCCTGGGCCTCAACCAATTGGCGGGTCTGACGCATGATCTGGTGACCGCGCAGGGTGATCGAGGAGGCCAGACGCGTGTCGAAGAACCGACAGCCGCTGGAGCCGAGCACGCCGTAGAAGGCGTTCATGATGATTTTCAGGGCCTGGGACAGCGGTGCGTTGTGTTCGCGCTTGGCCGCTTCGCGCCCTTCGGCCACGCGCGCGACAATCGACGGCAGACAATGGCGCGTGCGGGAAAACCGCGCACCGCGAAAGCCTTCCACCGATTCGCGGTCATCAGGGTGTTTGAGGCCTTCGATCAGGCCCACGGGGTCGATCAGGAAACTGCGAATGATCGACGGGTACAGGCTTTTGTAATCCAGCACCAGCACCGACTCGTAGAGGCCGGGACGTGAGTCCATGACGAAACCGCCAGGGCTGGCCTGGGGCGGCTTATCGCCCAGGTTCGGTGCGACGAAGCCTGCGCGGTGCATCAGCGGCATGTAGAGGTGGGTAAATGCGGCGACGGAGCCGCCGCTGCGGTCAGCCGGTAGCCCGGTGACACTGGCACGCTCCAGCAGGAACTTGAGTAGTTCGGTTTTCTCGAAAATTCGCGTGACCAGCTCGCAGTCCTTGAGGTTGTAGCGCGCCAGGGCGGGCTTGTCCTCGGCGAACATGCGGTTGATTTCGTCCATGCGCTGGTACGGCGTAGAAATATCCTTGCCTTCGCCCAGCAAGGTTTGCGCAACGTTTTCCAGACTGAACGATTCGAAACTCCAGGTCGCCGAGCGCAGCGCTTCGATGCCGTCAATGATCAAGCGTCCCGGCGCCGCCGCGAAGTAATGGTTGCGACTGCCATGCTCACGCCAGCTCATGGCCTCTTCACCGCGCCCGAGCAGCAAGGGCACATTGAGGCGCTGGGCGTGCTCATGGAGCACCCGCAGGTCGAACTGCACCACGTTCCAGCCGATGATGGCGTCAGGGTCATGAGTGGCCAGCCACGCATTGAGACGTTCGAGCAACTGAGCGCGGCTGTCGCAATAGTCGAGCTTGAAGTCCACGGCGTCGGTCTTATTGGGCGGCCCGAGCATATACACCTGGCGCTCGCCGCAGCCTTCCAGGGCAATGGAATACAGGTCGCCCTGGGCGGTGGTCTCGATATCCAGGGACACCAGCCTGAGCGGCGGGCGGTAGCCCGGCGCGGGTTTCATCTGGGCGTCCGACAGCACGCCCGTGGCCTGCGGCGTACCACCGAACCACACGGGCGCAGTGATGAAACGCTCCATCATGTAGCGCTCAGGAGGCCGTACGTCGCCTTCGTACACATCGACGCCCGCGGCACGCAGGCGTTTTTCCAGGTCCATCAACTGGCGATGCTGGCGGGTATACAGACCGAGGACGGGGCGGTGATGGAAGTCACACAGCTGCAGCGGGCGCAACTCGACATCGCGCTCCCCCTTGAGCAGCCAATCCAACGGCTTGCGATGGGCTTCAGGGATAAACATCACGGAGGTCTGAACGGGTAGACGGATGTACCGTGGCCCCTGGTCGGTGGCCAGCCAGAAGCTGACCTCCGTGCCGGCCGGGGTATCGCGCCAATGCCGGGTCAGGACAAAACCCTGCTGTAAATCCACCGTACCGCACCTCAGAAATCGCTTTGAGCCGGTGATTCTACGCGGCGCGAGCTTCGGGGCGAAAAGTAATACTCATGCAGAAGGGTTATTACACCTGGCCCTTGTCCCATAAACGCTTCAGCTCTTCCGAGGCCTGGTCTTCCGGTACCGTAAAACGCAGTTGATCGTCGCGATTGTCCGAGCGATAGCGAACTTCAATCTGATAGAAGCGCTGATCGCCCCGGCCTACATCCGTCGACGTTTGCGGCAGGCAACGGTTCAGCACATTGCAGATTTGCTCACGCTCATCGACATTGCACTGAGCAAATTCGATTTCACGCGGCCGGGTCATGGTGGTCACCTGGCCGCCCTGACGGGACAGGCGCACGGTGGCGTCGTTACCCAAGGCCGGAAGTTCTTTCATTGCGTGATTCTCCTGCTGGACCGACGCCGACTTCCTCCCAGGCTTTACGCACAGCATCAGCCGCTTCAGTGCCAAAACGTTGGTGGGCATGTTGTACGGTCAGAGTAGCAAAGGCCTGAAAGTTAGCGTCGTTGTCCAAGTTTTTGTCGCAGAGGGTGTCATACCAGATTTGGCCAGCCCGCTCCCAGGCCGAACCGCCAAGTGCTATGGCGACCAGGTAGAACGCGCGATTGGGAATACCGGAGTTGAGGTGCACACCGCCATTGTCGTCTTGGGTATTGATGAAATCGTCCATATGCGCAGGCTGCGGGTCTTTGCCGAGCACAGGATCATCATAGGCCGTGCCAGGGTGGGACATCGAGCGCAGGCCTTTACCTTTGACCTTGTCGGTCAGCAGATCGGCGCCGATCAGCCAGTCGGCCTGCTCTGCAGTTTGCTTGAGGACGTACTGACGCGTAAGCACACCGAACACATCGGAAATCGACTCGTTGAGTGCCCCGGATTGATTGCGATAGACCAGGCCCGCTTCGCTTTCGATGACTCCGTGGGTGAGTTCGTGCGCCACCACGTCGAGCGAGCGCGTAAACCGCTGGAACACCTCGCCATCGCCGTCGCCAAACACCATTTGCGCCCCATTCCAGAACGCATTTTCATAGCCCTCTCCGTAGTGCACGGTGCCGGCCAGCGCAAAGCCCCGGTTGTCGATAGAGTCTCGACCATAGACCTGCCAGAAAAAGTCATGGGTGGCGCCCAAGGCATCGTACGCCTCATCTACGGCGACATCGCCGCTGGCACGCTGACCTTCGACCCGAACCAGCGCGCCAGGCAGCACGGTCAAGTGTTGAGCATCGTAAATATTGCGCTGCAGTTGACCGGGCTGATGGGCCTCGGTGACGGGCGCCTGGGATTGGCGAGCGGTCACGGGCAAGAACTGACGGACGTGCGTCAGGGTTTTCAATGCGCGCGAACGCTGCCATTCGGAGCCATGATCAATCAGGCGATTGAGAATGTAGGGCGGCATGAATCCGAGGTAATGACGTTGGCCAGACATGGCACTCTCCCTGTCAGACAGTTTCCGATAGTAAATACACAGCGGGCATCATTTGAGGAAATTCTCGATGTTGCCCATTTGCTCGTCCCAGCCTCGGGAATTCATCTTGAACGCCTTCTGGCGACGGGCATCGGGAATTTCGTTGAAACCTGACTCAACCACCCGCAGCAGAATACCGGGCGCATGGTCCTCGATAGTGAACTCCACCAGGGTCGGGCTTTCCTTGTCATAGTCGATAGTGTCGTCGACCGCGAACGGATGCCAACTGAATGAGAACAGGGTCTGCGGCAGTATTCGTTCGATCCTGGCCTTCCAGACGACATGCTCATAACCAGGGTAAGTGATCGGCGCCTCAACGATCTCCCCCTCGACAAAGGCCTTGCCCTTGAGAGCAATGCCAAACCATTGGCCGAATTGCTCGGCATCTGTCAGCGCGTCCCATACTTTTTTACGTGAAGCGTTGAGCAGGATTTTTCGCTCGATGCGATCTAATACGTGCATAAGTCACCTCCTCCATTGACCGTAGGTGACATCAAACAATGCGCAACCTGGAGTTGTAAGCAATGATGATGACCCGTCCATGAACTGACCCTACCTTATGACTGACCCACTCAACGGAAGTTGCTTTTGCAAGGCGGTGCGCTATCAAGTACTCCGCCTGGAGATGCCTATCAGCCACTGCCACTGCGACAGCTGTCGCAAAGTGCATGCGGCCCCCTTTGTCAGCACCGCCGGGGTGATGCGGGAACACTTTGTTTGGACGCAGGGACAGGAGCTGCTGTCGTCCTTCGAATCGTCACCGGGCAAGCACAAGCATTTCTGCTCGCGGTGCGGCTCTCATTTGATGGCTGAACGTGGGCATCAGCCTCATGTCATCGTGCGAGTGGCAACGCTGGATGATGACCCAGGCGTCAGGCCAACCTCGCACATCTGGACCGCCCAGGCTAAACCATGGCTGGCCTACGAGGACGTAGAGTGCTGGTGCGAATGGAAACCATGACTCAAACGTGAGGATCTCCGGGCCCTTTAGCAGGTGTTGCATATTGCGGTTTAAGGTGCCCTTCTTGGTCTAGTAACCAGGCATCCATGATCTGCCGCACCACAGGCCCCGCCACACGGCCACCGGCCTCGCCGTTTTCAATCATGACCGAAATGACAATTTTTGGATGCTCGGCTGGAGCAAAGCCTACAAACAAGGCGTTATCACGATGGCGCTCCAGCGTTTTCTCGCGGTTGTAGCGCTCACCCTGTTTGATCGCCACGACCTGCGCGGTACCACTCTTGCCAGCGATCCGATACTGCGCACCTTGTGCGGCCGCCCGCGCGATGCCGCGTGGGTCGTGCATGACCAGTTGCATACCGTGGTTGACCTGCTCCCAGTCGCGCGGGTCCTTAAGGACAACGTTTGGCATGGGGTTTTCGTCTACTGGCGGCACACCGTTGATGGTCTTGGCCAAGTGCGGTCGGTTCCACACGCCCTTGTTGGCGATCAAAGCGGTGGCCTGAGCCAGTTGCAACGGGGTGACCTGCATGTAGCCCTGGCCGATGCCGAGGATCACCGTTTCACCGGGGAACCAAGGCTGGCGGCGTGTGGCGCGCTTCCATGCCTGGGAAGGCATCAGCCCGGCTGACTCTTCGAACATATCCATGGACACTTTCTGACCCAGGCCAAACTCGGCCAAGTAATCATGCAGGCGATCGATTCCCAGCTTGTGGGCCAAGTCATAAAAGTAAGTGTCGTTAGAACGCATGATAGCTGCGTCCATGTCCACCCAACCATCGCCACTGTGGTTCCAATTGCGGTATTTGTGGTCGAAGTCCGGGAGCTGGTAGTAACCAGGGTCGAACACGCGGGTTTGGGCAGTGACGACACCGCTGTCGAGACCAGCGATGGCCACCTCGGGCTTGATGGTTGAGCCTGGCGCATACAGACCCCGAAGGACACGGTTGAACAAAGGCCGGTCGATAGAGTCGTGCAGTGCGGCATATTCCTTGAAACTGATACCGGTGACGAAGAGGTTCGGATCGAAACTTGGCTTGCTGACCATGGCCAGTACTTCGCCGGTTTGCGGATCGAGAGCAACCACCGAACCACGGCGATCCCCCAAGGCTTGCTCTGCTGCTTCCTGAAGTTTGACGTCGAGGCTCAGGACAATATTTTTTCCAGGGACCGGGTCGGTGTGCTTGAGTACGCGAAGCACCCGGCCCTGAGCATTCGTCTCAACCTCTTCGTAACCCACATGACCATGCAGCTCGGACTCGTAGAAGCGTTCGATTCCAGTCTTGCCGATCGACTGAGTACCGCGATATTCCACAGAATCTAGGTTCTTGGACTCCTTCTCGTTGATCCGGCCTACGTAACCAATGGAATGAGCAAAATGCGGACCCAGGGGGTAATGTCGAACGAATTGTGGTTCCACATCAACCCCGGGTAGGCGGAACTCATTCACAGCCAGCACCGCGATCTGTTCCTCGGTGAGTTCGTAAAACAAGGTCACCGGAACGAAAGGGTGGCGCGCTTGCTTGAGGGCTTTGTCGAACAATGCGCGATCTTCAGTAGGCAAGTGCAGTAAGTCGATGATCGTGTCCAGCTCCCCCTTAAGGTCTGTGGTGCGCTCGCGGGTGATCGTCAGGTTATAGCTGGGGCGGTTGTCGGCAAGCACTACACCGTTGCGGTCATAGATCAGTCCACGGGTGGGAGTGATAGGCAGGACGTGGACGCGATTGTTTTCGGAGATCGTAGAGTGATAGTCGAACTGCACCACCTGCAAAAAATACATACGGCCCACTAGGGCACAAGTAATGCCAATGACCAGCAATGCACAGGCAAGCAGGCGTTTGTTGACCAGACGATTCTCTTTCTCGTGGTCCTTGATCGGTATCACTTCAGGCATTTCTACAGCATCTCTTTGAAAAAGATCGTTGCCGCGTCCTGCGAATGAAGATAAGTCCCTTTGAAAATGAGCTGCACCTTACCAAAAATGCAGAGACGCTTTGCATCGATTTCTTCAACGGTACTCAATGGTGTTTTTGTCACGAGACAATCAGCTCCTCATGACGTCGTAGCGGAGCTTTATATCGACGGTGGAGGAAAAGGAAAAAGCTTTACAACACTTTTCGAGCGCGCAAAACAAAACCCCAACTGCTTTCGCAATTGGGGTTTCGGAATTTAATCTTGACGATGACCTACTCTCACATGGGGAAACCCCACACTACCATCGGCGATGCATCGTTTCACTTCTGAGTTCGGGATGGGATCAGGTGGTTCCA
>NZ_LEKF01000025.1:0-98162 GCF_001029595.1 Pseudomonas sp. ARP3 | reverse complement strand
CGATTACATCGAGATGTTTTACAACCCAAAACGACGCCACAGTTTCAACAATCAGCTGTCACCGGTAGAGTTTGAAAAGCGTTACGCAGCGAGCCTGGAGAGTGTCTAGGAAACCCGGGGCGATTCACCCAGGTGGCCCAGACTCAAACAGGCATTAAAAAGCCCGACACTCTCATCGGGCTGGAGTTGGCCAGGCAGGCCGGTGAATCTTGCGCCGGGTGTTGTCTTCTGGCGCTGTACGGTTGGCGCTAGCGTAGCCGTATCTCTCAATCTGTACAGCCCTTTCCCAAATAACTGAAATTATTGATTTCGTGAATAGTTGAATATTGACGAAGCGCGGGCCTATGGTTGTGGTTCTGAAATGACTGGAAAGTCGCGTTTTTCCTAGCCTTTGGAGCGATTGACAATTGCTCGGAATTGGATGAAGGTGGCGTACCCAAATCAAACGGGCGTATGAATTGAGCGTTTGTCTGTCAGACCGTTCATACATAATCCCGACTATCGCATTGGCGGGTGTGCCTGGCGGATTGGCATGAGCATTGACCTAACCATCAGTGTCCAACCATAGGCCAGCGTCCGATGTGTACTGTTCAGCTTCCATATCGTGGAGATCAGTTGATGATTTACGAAGGTAAAGCCATCACGGTTAAGGCTCTTGAAAGTGGCATCGTCGAATTGAAATTCGACCTCAAGGGTGAGTCCGTCAACAAGTTCAACCGTCTAACCCTGAACGAACTGCGTCAGGCCGTAGACACCATCAAAGCAGATGCTTCGGTCAAGGGCGTGATCGTCTCCAGCGGCAAGGACGTGTTCATCGTCGGCGCTGACATCACCGAATTCGTCGACAACTTCAAGCTGCCCGATGCCGAGCTGGTGGCTGGCAACCTCGAAGCCAACAAGATTTTCAGCGATTTCGAAGACCTCAACGTCCCGACCGTTGCCGCGATCAATGGCATCGCCCTCGGCGGTGGTCTGGAAATGTGCCTGGCCGCTGACTTCCGCGTGATGTCGGCCACCGCAAAAATCGGCCTGCCGGAAGTGAAACTGGGCATCTACCCAGGCTTCGGCGGCACCGTGCGTTTGCCGCGCCTGATCGGTGCGGACAACGCCATCGAGTGGATCGCCGCCGGTAAGGAAAACAAAGCCGAAGACGCCCTGAAAGTCGGCGCTGTCGACGCAGTGGTTGCCCCGGAAAAACTGGCCGAGGCCGCGCTGAACCTGATTAAAGGTGCCATCAGCGGCGAGTTCGACTACAAGGCCAAGCGCCAGCCCAAGCTGGAAAAGCTCAAGCTCAACGCCATCGAACAAATGATGTCGTTCGAAACCGCCAAAGGTTTCGTGGCTGGCCAGGCCGGCCCGAACTACCCGGCGCCGGTTGAAGCAATCAAGACCATCCAGAAAGCCGCGAACTTCGGTCGCGACAAAGCCCTGGAAGTGGAAGCGGCTGGTTTCGTCAAACTGGCGAAAACCTCGGCGGCCCAGAGCCTGATCGGCCTGTTCCTGAACGATCAGGAACTGAAGAAAAAGGCCAAGGCCTACGATGAAATCGCCAGCGACGTGAAACAGGCTGCCGTACTCGGCGCCGGTATCATGGGCGGCGGCATCGCCTATCAGTCGGCGTCCAAAGGCACGCCGATCTTGATGAAAGACATCAACGAACACGGTATCGAGCAGGGTCTGGCGGAAGCCGCCAAACTGCTGGTGGGGCGTGTGGATAAAGGTCGCATGACCGCAGCGAAAATGGCTGAAGTGCTTAACGGCATTCGTCCTACGCTGTCCTACGGCGATTTCGGTCACGTCGACCTGGTGGTCGAAGCGGTTGTCGAGAACCCGAAGGTCAAGCAGGCCGTGTTGGCTGAAGTGGAAGCACAGGTCAAGGAAGGCACCATTCTGGCGTCTAACACCTCGACCATTTCCATCTCGCTGCTGGCCAAGGCCCTCAAGCGTCCGGAAAATTTCGTCGGCATGCACTTCTTCAACCCGGTACATATGATGCCGCTGGTGGAAGTGATCCGTGGCGAGAAGTCCAGCGAACATGCGGTGGCAACCACCGTTGCCTACGCCAAGAAAATGGGCAAGAACCCGATCGTGGTCAACGACTGCCCGGGCTTCCTGGTCAACCGCGTGCTGTTCCCTTACTTCGGTGGTTTCGCCAAGTTGGTCAGTGCCGGCGTGGACTTCGTGCGCATCGACAAAGTCATGGAAAAATTCGGCTGGCCAATGGGCCCGGCGTACCTGATGGACGTGGTCGGCATCGACACCGGCCACCACGGCCGCGATGTGATGGCTGAAGGCTTCCCGGACCGCATGAAAGACGACCGCCGTTCGGCTGTCGACGCCCTGTACGACGCTAAGCGCCTGGGCCAGAAAAACGGTAAGGGCTTCTACGCCTACGAGGCGGACAAGAAAGGCAAGCAGAAGAAAGTGGCCGATCCGTCGGTGCACGAAGTGCTGGCACCGATTGTGTACGAGCAGCGTGAAGTGTCCGACGAGGACATCATCAACTGGATGATGATCGCCCTGTGCCTGGAAACCGTACGTTGCCTGGAAGATGGCATCGTCGAGACCGCCGCCGAAGCCGATATGGGCTTGGTGTACGGTATTGGTTTTCCTCCATTCCGTGGTGGTGCACTGCGTTACATCGACTCGATCGGTGTGGCCGAGTTCGTTGCCCTGGCTGATCAATACGCTGAGCTGGGCCCGCTGTACCACCCGACCGCGAAGCTGCGTGAAATGGCCAAGAACGGCCAGAGCTTCTTCGGTTAAGCGCCCAGACGACTAGAGCGAGAATATTTATGAGCTTGAATCCAAGAGACGTCGTGATTGTCGACTTCGGTCGCACGCCGATGGGCCGCTCCAAGGGCGGCATGCACCGCAACACCCGCGCCGAAGACATGTCGGCGCACCTGATCAGCAAAGTGCTGGAACGTAACACCAAGGTCGATCCGAACGAAGTCGAGGACGTGATCTGGGGCTGCGTCAACCAGACCCTGGAGCAGGGCTGGAACATCGCGCGTATGGCGTCGCTGATGACTCAGATCCCCCACACTGCGGCCGGCCAGACCGTCAGCCGCCTGTGCGGTTCGTCCATGAGCGCGTTGCACACCGCCGCCCAGGCGATCATGACCGGTAACGGTGATGTGTTCGTGGTCGGTGGCGTGGAGCACATGGGTCACGTCAGCATGATGCACGGCGTCGATCCAAACCCGCACATGTCGCTGTACGCGGCCAAAGCCTCGGGCATGATGGGCCTGACGGCGGAAATGCTCGGCAAGATGCACGGCATTACCCGTGAAGCTCAGGACGCATTCGGCCTGCGCTCCCACCAGCTCGCCCATAAGGCGACGGTGGAAGGCAAGTTCAAGGATGAAATCATCCCGATGAACGGCTATGACGAGAACGGTTTCCTGAAACTGTTCGACTACGACGAAACCATTCGTCCGGATACCACCCTGGAAAGCCTGGCGGCCTTGAAGCCGGCCTTCAATCCCAAGGGCGGCACAGTGACGGCGGGTACTTCGTCGCAAATCACCGACGGCGCATCGTGCATGATCGTGATGTCGGCGCAACGCGCCCAAGACCTCGGGATCCAGCCTTTGGCGGTGATCCGTTCGATGGCTGTGGCCGGCGTGGACCCGGCTATCATGGGCTACGGTCCGGTACCGGCCACGCAAAAAGCCTTGAAGCGCGCGGGCCTTTCCATCACCGATATCGACTTCTT
Source organism: Pseudomonas sp. ARP3 (assembly GCF_001029595.1). NCBI lineage: Bacteria > Pseudomonadati > Pseudomonadota > Gammaproteobacteria > Pseudomonadales > Pseudomonadaceae > Pseudomonas > Pseudomonas sp. ARP3. The sequence continues at coordinate 94,441 of NZ_LEKF01000025.1, read as the reverse complement.
CGAACTCAACGAAGCTTTCGCTGCACAGGCCCTGCCGGTGTTGAAAGATTTGAAAGTGCTCGACAAGATGAACGAGAAGGTTAACCTGCACGGCGGCGCGATTGCCCTGGGCCACCCATTCGGTTGCTCCGGTGCGCGGATCTCTGGCACGCTGCTTAACGTGATGAAGCAAAATGGCGGCAACCTCGGGGTAGCCACCATGTGCATTGGTCTCGGCCAAGGCATTTCCACCGTCTTCGAACGCGTCTAAGCGTTGGGTTGACGGAAGCCGGGGCCCAGTGCCCCGGTTTTTGTTTTTTGGATTTTTTAATATTTTTTTTAATAAATTTTGTAAGGGGGCCAGAGCATGAATGTCACACCAGGGCTCTATCAGCATTACAAGGGTCCGCAGTACCGGGTTTTCAGCGTGGCGCGCCATTCCGAGACCGAAGAACAAGTCGTGTTTTACCAAGCACTGTATGGAGATTACGGCTTTTGGGTGCGCCCCTTGAGCATGTTCCTTGAGAGCGTCGAGGTTGACGGCGAGCAGGTCCCACGCTTTGCTTTGGTCCAGGCCGAACCCAGTCTTTTTAAAGGGCAATAACCGCAGGCCGCGCAGAATGCTGCGCTTGACCTCACCCGGTTGCCACTATATATAGCGTTGCCGCGTCAGGCGCCAACTGCCTTTCACTTCTCGAATTCAGGAATTTTCCGATCCATGGGCAAATCGCTGGTCATTGTGGAATCCCCGGCTAAGGCCAAGACCATCAACAAGTACTTGGGCAACGAGTACGTGGTGAAGTCGAGTATCGGCCATATCCGAGACCTGCCCACCAGCGGTTCGGCTAGCGCCAGCAAGGAGCCAGCCGCCAAGCGCGGCAAGGCCGCTGCGGGCGAAGGTCCGGTGCTCACACCCAAGGAGAAAGCGCGCAAGCAGCTGGTCTCGCGCATGGGTGTGGACCCGGACCATGGCTGGAAGGCCAAGTACGAGATCCTTCCTGGCAAGGAAAAGGTCATCGAAGAGCTGCGCCGGCTCGCCAAGGATGCTGACACCATCTATCTCGCGACGGACTTGGACCGCGAAGGGGAGGCCATTGCCTGGCACCTGCGGGAAGCCATCGGCGGTGACGACAGCCGCTACAAGCGCGTCGTGTTCAACGAAATTACCAAGAAAGCCATCCAGGAAGCCTTCTCCAAGCCGGGCGAGTTGGATATCGACCGCGTCAATGCCCAGCAGGCGCGGCGTTTCCTCGATCGCGTGGTGGGTTATATGGTCTCGCCGCTGCTGTGGGCCAAGATCGCCCGTGGCCTGTCCGCCGGCCGTGTGCAGTCGGTTGCCGTGAAGCTGGTGGTGGAGCGTGAGCGTGAGATTCGTGCGTTCATCCCTGAAGAGTACTGGGAAGTCCACGCCGACCTGGGCACCGCCAAGGGCGCCAATGTGCGCTTTGAAGTGGCCCGCGAGAAAGGCGAAGCCTTCAAGCCGCTGAACGAAGCCCAGGCCATGGCTGCGCTGGAGAAGCTCAAGGCGTCCAGCTACAGCATCGTCAAGCGTGAAGACAAACCGACCAGCAGCAAGCCGTCGGCACCTTTCATCACCTCCACCCTGCAACAGGCCGCGAGCAACCGCCTGGGCTTCGGTGTGAAAAAAACCATGATGATGGCCCAGCGTCTGTATGAAGCCGGCTACATCACTTATATGCGTACCGACTCCACCAACCTGTCGGTGGACGCGGTCGCCATGGCGCGAACCTACATCGAAAGCGAGTTCGGCAAGAAGTACCTGCCGGAGAAGCCTAACGTCTATAGCAGCAAGGAAGGCGCACAGGAGGCTCACGAAGCGATTCGTCCTTCCGACGCCAACACCGAGCCAAGCAAGCTGAGCGGCATGGAGCGCGACGCTGAGCGCCTCTACGAGCTGATCTGGCGCCAGTTCCTGGCCTGCCAGATGCTGCCGGCGCAGTACCTGTCCACCACGGTTACCGTGGCGGCCTCCGACTTCGAGCTGCGTGCCAAGGGCCGCATTCTCAAATTCGACGGTTATACCCGCGTGATGCCGCAGATCGCCAAGCCTGGTGACGACGATGTGCTGCCGGACATGGCTCAGGGCGATACGTTGAAGCTGATCAAGCTCGATCCGTCGCAGCACTTCACCAAGCCGCCGGCGCGTTATTCGGAAGCCAGCCTGGTCAAGGAGATGGAAAAGCGCGGTATCGGTCGCCCTTCGACCTACGCGGCGATCATTTCCACCATCCAGGACCGTGGCTATGTAGCGCTGCATAACCGTCGTTTCTATTCGGAAAAGATGGGTGACATCGTTACCGAGCGTCTCTCCGAGAGCTTCTCCAACCTGATGGATTACGGCTTCACTGCCGGCATGGAAGAGAATCTCGACGACGTGGCCCAGGGCGAGCGCGACTGGAAAAACGTGCTGGACGAGTTCTACGGCGACTTCAAGAAGAAGCTTGAGGTGGCCGAGAGCCCCGAGAACGGCATGCGCGCCAACCAGCCGGTGATGACGGATATCCCGTGCCAGACCTGCGGTCGGCCGATGCAGATTCGCACGGCGTCCACCGGTGTGTTCCTTGGTTGCTCGGGCTACAGCCTGCCGCCGAAAGAGCGCTGCAAGGCCACGGTCAACCTGGTGCCGGGCGATGAAATCGCGGCTGACGACGAGGGTGAATCCGAGTCGTTGGTGCTGCGTGGCAAGCACCGCTGCCCGATCTGCAGCACGGCGATGGATGCCTACCTGTTGGATGAGAAGCACAAGCTGCATATCTGCGGTAACAACCCGGATTGCAACGGCTACGAGATCGAAGAAGGCACCTACCGCATCAAGGGCTACGAAGGTCCGAGCCTGGAATGCGACAAGTGCGGCAGCGAGATGCAGCTCAAGACTGGCCGCTTCGGTAAGTTCTTTGGCTGCACCAACCCGACGTGCAAGAACACCCGCAAACTGCTCAAGAGCGGCGATGCGGCGCCGCCGAAGATGGACCCGGTGAAGATGCCGGAGCTCAAGTGCGAAAAGGTCAACGACACCTACATCCTGCGTGACGGTGCCTCTGGCTTGTTCCTGGCAGCCAGCCAGTTCCCGAAAAACCGCGAGACTCGTGCGCCGTTAGTGATGGAAATCGTGCCGCACAAGGACGAGATCGATCCTAAGTACCACTTCCTGTGTGAAGCGCCGAAGAAGGATCCGGATGGTCGCCCAGCCGTGATTCGCTACAGCCGCAAGACCAAGGAGCAGTACGTGCAGTCCGAGGTCGACGGTAAGCCGACCGGCTGGAAAGCCTTCTATGAAGGTGGCAAATGGAAGGTCGAGGACAAGCGTCAGGGCGCCTGATCTGTCGGATGCGCTGAAGATCCAAATAGCGGAGGGGTAAGCCCCTCCCATATTTGGATCTTTTAGATCCTGAAGTAGCGTTTTGATCTGCATAAGCAGCGCTTGATTGCGCTTGCAGTCGATTCGGCTGATCCGTGACACTATTCAGCCAGCATCACGCCTAATTCGTTGTGGAGACTGCCGTTATGGCCCACGAACTCTATACCCGTACCAATCAGAAAATTTACTTCGCGGGTTTATCCCTGGAAGCCCTTGGCCGCGCCGAGGAAGGTAAGGAGATGAACGCGATCGCGCTGGTGCAGGCCGGGCGTGAAGCGGCGTTATTCCACCTGTACGGCGCTTTGCTGGGCCTGTGCCATGAAATAGCAGGGTTCTATCGCCTGCCGCAGGCGGGTTCTCCTCGGGCAGAGATGATCATGAGCCGCGAAGTATTGGACGCCATGGCCATTCCCGAGTTGGCCGAGCTGGTGGAAATGGCCCAAAGCCCTGAAAGCTGGTTGGCGCGCTTGCTCAAGGCCCATGCCGATATGTTCCAGCCGCCGCGCATTCCTCATGTGCCCAAGGGCGATGTGACCCAGCCGCTGATCGTTGCGGTTGCAGTGGAAGACGAGGAGCCTGAACCTTTGAGCCGGAAAGAGCTGGAGAGCTGGCGCCAGGAACTGAAAAAACTGGCACTGCGTTTTCGGGAAGGGTTGAGCGAGTGCTAGAACGCAGGGCAATGGCGTGGCGCTAACCACGCCGTTCATCAAGACGTAAAGAAACCTGTTGAGATCCGCACCGAGGCTTGGCGGATGACTGATATAATCCTGCCCTTTCGTGGAGAACAGACTTTTATGCCGACGTCCTTTCTGGAAATTGTTGAACTGCCTGACGGCCGAATTGAGCTGCGCCGGGCGGAGGACGAAGGTTCTCTGGTTATCTTGGATTTTTCCGAGGACGCCAAAGCATTTCTGCAAGGTCAGCATGTGGAAGTGGCGAAAGCCATGTTGAGCGTTGGCGTGCAGATGGCTGGTCGCCTGGCCGAGGGCGAGCCGGAGAAAGAAGACGGGCCGCGGGTCCTTCACTGATTTCAGGCTGTTCGGTATTGTTGTGGTCGGCGGGCTTATCCCACGTCCGGCTGCGAAGCAGCGCTCCAATATGGGACACGCCCGCTGACCACAAAGAGCATCTTCACCCCAGCGAGCCCTGCTGAGGCCCTCCGCGTAGCGAAACCTTCATCCCAATCGAATATTCAAGCTCTGTGCATCCCCAACACGCGCAGCGCTCACCAGTTGTTGCTTAGCGGCCGCGTTCAATGGGTTGAGCCAGCTGACCACGGTGTGGCTTCGGCCCAAGCGTAAGGCCTCGCAAGTCAGCTGTTGCGCGCTTTGCGTGCCGCGCGGTTGCAGCAACAGGATACGTTCGCGGTTAAGGCCGGCGTCCCGCAGCCAAGCCTGGGTAAGACTGGCAGGCGGAGCGATCAGCGTTAGCCAGCGGGCGTCCTGTTCCTCGCTCAATTCGCGAAGAATTGGCGCCAGCAGGCTCAGGCAGCTCCCGGCAGCACCGCGCAACGACAGCTCACTGAACACCTCGGGTTCGGCGCTCCAGGGCGCTTCGACCGTTTCCTTGAGGATAGGCGCGAGAGGATGGGCCATAAAGGCCTCGAACAGCGACAGTTGGGTGTGTTGTGGGGTGTGTACGAGCTGCATGGTGCCTCCTCTAGCGGCGAATGACGCCGACGCTCAAGCCTTCGATCACCAGATCCTGATCTTTCAGGTTCACTTCAATCGGGGCGAACTCAGGGTTCTCGGCCAGTAGCCAGACCTTGCTGCCTTCACGCTTGAAGCGTTTGACGGTGACTTCATCGCCGATACGGGCCACGACGATCTGACCATTACGGGCTTCGCGGGTGGTATGGACGGCCAGCAGATCACCGTCGAAGATACCGACGTCCTTCATACTCATGCCGTGTACCCGCAAGAGGTAATCAGCGCGAGGGTGGAAGAAGGTCGGATTAATGTTGCAGGATTCCTCGACGTGCTGCTGCGCCAGGATCGGCGCACCGGCGGCGACACGGCCGATGATGGGCAGCGTCGACTCGTCGGCCTTGGCCTCGAAGCCAGGGATGCGAATGCCCCGCGAAGCACCGGGGGTCATCTCGATAGCGCCTTTGCGTGCGAGGGCCTTGAGGTGTTCTTCGGCGGCGTTAGGGGACTTGAACCCCAGTTCCAGCGCAATTTCGGCTCGTGTCGGCGGGTAGCCGTTGTCGTCAAGGCAGCGCTTGATAAAAGCCAGAATCTCAGCTTGGCGTGGCGTCAGTTTTAGCATGTTGATCGCTCTGTCTTTTTATACAGTGACTGGGATTATATACAGTGAACTGCGCTTGGCAATCATCCTTTTTCGGCACTCCGCTGGACGGTCATTCGATATCCGTCCTACAAGTCACGGATAGCGCTACCTACAGACGGATACGGATGTGATTAAATAGCACGCACATGCATGACTGCCCGGCCGGAAAACGGCTCCTCAGGCTTGACAAGACACACCCTGAAACGTATGTTTCAAACAAGTGTTTGTCAGGCGGAGTAGCCATGGCCCAGTCGGAAACCGTTGAGCGCATTCTCGATGCTGCTGAGCAATTGTTCGCGGAAAAAGGATTTGCTGAAACTTCATTGCGGCTGATTACCAGCAAAGCCGGGGTCAACCTCGCGGCGGTGAATTACCATTTCGGCTCGAAGAAAGCCCTTATCCAGGCCGTTTTTTCACGCTTTCTGGGGCCTTTCTGCGCCAGCCTCGACCGCGAGCTTGAACGTCGCCAGGCCAAGGCCGACAACAAGCCCAGCCTTGAAGAATTGCTGGAAATTCTCGTTGAGCAGGCGCTGGTAGTGCAACCGCGTAGCGGTAACGACCTGTCGATCTTTATGCGTTTGCTCGGCCTGGCGTTCAGTCAGAGTCAAGGCCACCTGCGGCGTTACCTGGAAGACATGTACGGCAAGGTATTTCGTCGCTATATGTTGCTGGTCAACGAAGCTGCCCCACGTATTCCACCGATCGAACTGTTCTGGCGCGTCCACTTTATGCTCGGCGCGGCGGCGTTCAGTATGTCCGGGATCAAGGCATTGCGCGCGATTGCCGAGACCGACTTCGGCGTTAACACTTCCATTGAGCAAGTGATGCGTTTGATGGTGCCGTTCCTGGCCGCCGGTATGCGTGCCGAGACCGGCGTGACCGACCCAGCCATGGCCGCTGCGCAACTGCGCCCACGCAGCAAAACAGTGCCCATTCCCGCCAAGGTTTGATTGCCCTGGGTGTGCGCGGCCATTGGCATCCGCTAAGCTAGCCGCCATGCCGATTTCAGCTATTTATTCGCAACCCGTTGTGCTCGCCGCGCCCTTCGTGCGCCGTGAGCGCAACGGGTTGTGTGCGTTATATAAGGAAGGTTTATGACTGCTGCCCTGCAAGGTTCTTTGATGGTCGACGTGGCCGGTACCTGGCTCACGGCTGAGGATCGCCACTTGTTGCGCCAGCCTGAAGTGGGTGGGCTGATTATTTTCGCGCGCAATATCGAACATCCGCGCCAGGTGCGTGAACTGAGCGCGGCCATTCGCGCGGTGCGCCCCGACCTGTTGCTGGCCGTCGACCAAGAGGGCGGCCGCGTGCAGCGCCTGCGCCAGGGCTTTGTGCGTCTGCCGGCCATGCGAGCGCTCGCGGACAACCCCAACGCTGAATACCTGGCCGAGCAATGCGGCTGGATCATGGCTACGGAAGTGCTGGCGGTTGGCCTTGACCTGAGTTTTGCCCCGGTACTGGACCTTGATTACCAACGCAGCGCTGTGGTCGGCACCCGATCCTTCGAGGGCGACCCGGAGCGTGCCGCCTTACTCGCCGGTGCCTTTATCCGTGGCATGAACAGCGCCGGTATGGCTGCCACCGGTAAACATTTCCCAGGCCACGGCTGGGCTGAGGCCGATTCCCACGTCGCAATTCCTAATGACGAGCGCAGCCTGGAGCAGATTCGCGCCAATGATCTGGTGCCTTTCGCACGTCTGAGCCAGCAATTGGCGGCGGTGATGCCGGCCCACGTGATCTACCCGCAGGTGGACGCCCAGCCTGCCGGTTTTTCGCGTCGCTGGTTGCAAGACATTCTGCGCGGCGAGTTGCAATTCGATGGGGTGATTTTCAGTGACGACTTGTCCATGGCCGGTGCCCATGTGGTCGGTGACGCGGCCAGCCGTATCAAGGCCGCGTTGACCGCCGGTTGCGACATGGGCTTGGTGTGCAATGATCGCGCGGCGGCGGAGTTGGCGTTGAGTGCTGCGCAGCGTATGAAGGTCACGCCGTCGCCTCGCATCGCGCGCATGCGCGGTCAGGCAATGGCTTCAACGGAGTACAAGCAAGACCCGCGCTGGTTGGCGGCGCTTACGGCGTTACGCGAAGCCCAGTTGATCGACTGATACCTCGCTCCGTCACCGCTTCTCCTGCTTATTGGGCAACGGCGCGAACAACGCCTCGATATCCTCATTGCCCAACTGCCAATCACCCGTGGTTCGTCCATCCAGCACCCCCGCCGCCAGATCGGATTTCTCCTTTTGCAGGTGCTGGATTTTCTCTTCCACCGTGCCGCGCGCAATCATCTTGTAGACGAATACCGGTTTCTCCTGGCCGATGCGATAGGCACGGTCAGTGGCCTGGTTTTCCGTGGCCGGGTTCCACCAGGGATCGTAGTGGATCACGGTGTCGGCTTCTGTCAGGTTCAGGCCCACACCGCCGGCCTTCAAGCTGATCAGAAATATCTGCAGCTTGCCGCTCTGGAAGTCCTTGACCGGCGTGCGCCGATCACGGGTCTGCCCGGTCAGTAGTGCGTAGGCAATGCCGCGTTTTTTCAGCTCGGCTTCGATCAGGCTCAGCATCGAGGTGAATTGGGAAAACAACAGGATCCGCCGACCTTCGGCAAACAGCTCGTCGAGCATGTCCATCAAACTGTCGAGCTTGCCCGAGCTGCTGCCGCGAGCGGGCAGGGTGGCATCGTTGATCAGGCGCAGGTCGCAGCACACTTGGCGCAGCTTAAGCAGCGCCTCAAGGATGATGATCTGGCTGCGTGCCACGCCTTTGCGGGTGATCTCGTCGCGGACCTTCTTGTCCATGGCCAGGCGCATGGTCTCGTACACGTCGCGCTGGGCTTCGTTGAGGTCGACCCAGTGGATGATCTCGGTCTTCGGCGGCAGTTCGGTAGCCACCTGTTCCTTGGTGCGACGCAGTAGAAACGGCTTGATCCGACCGTTCAGGTGCTGCAATCGCACATCGCTGGCGCGCTTTTCGATGGGCACGCGGTAGTCGCGATTAAAGCTCTTCACATCGCCCAGCCAGCCCGGCAGCAGAAAGTGAAACAGCGACCACAGCTCGCCCAAGTGGTTTTCCAGCGGCGTGCCGCTCAGGCACAGGCGCTGCCGTGCGTTCAGCTCGCGTGCCGCCTGGGCGGCCTTGCTGGTCGGGTTCTTGATGTACTGCGCTTCGTCGAGGATCAGCACATGCAAGGGCAGGGTGGCCAGATGCTCGATGTCCTTGGGCAGCAGTGCATAGGTGGTGAGCAGCAGGTCATAGTCCTGCAAATTTGGGAGATGTTTCTTACGTCCGGCACCGTACAGTGCCAGTACTTTCAGTTGCGGGGTGAAGTGCGCTGCTTCATCAAGCCAGTTAGGGATCAGACTGGTGGGCATCACCACCATGCAGGGCCGGTCCAAGCGCCCGGCGTTTTTTTCGCTGAGAATATGCGCCAGGGTTTGTAGGGTTTTGCCCAGGCCCATGTCATCCGCCAGAATGCCGCCCACCTCTAATTGCCGCAGCGATTGCATCCAGCTCAAGCCTTCCAACTGGTAAGGGCGCAACGTCGCGTTCAAGCCTTCGGGGGCCGCGCAGGTGAAGTCCTTGATGTCCCGCAGGCGTTGGGCGAAGTTGCGGATTTTGTCACCGCCCTCCCATTGCAGAGGCAGGCCTTCCAGCGGGTTGAGTCGGACCGCATCGGCCTTGGCCAAGCGCAGCGCAGTACTGCCCGGTTCCTGCAGGTAGAACTCACCAAGGGTGGCCAGCACCGGTTTCAAGCGACCGTAGGGCAGCGCCACCTGCACGGGGCCATGGTCGCCGTTGGGCGCGGCGGGGATGTTCACCAGGATCAGTTCATCGTCGCGGCGCCGTGCGAGCTTCTCCGGGTTGAGGATTTCGGTGTGAGAGCGCATCAGGTTCAGCAGGATCGGCAACAGGCTCAGTCGCTGGCCATTGACGATAATCCCCAACTCAAGGTCGAACCAATCACGTTCCGGGCCTTCATCGACGGTGGCGTACCAGTCGTCCACCGCGCTGAGGTCGAAGCCGAAATCGTCGTCGAGCAGCAATTCCCAGCCCTCGGCGCGTAGGGTCGGCGAGTCGTTGAGGGTGAAATTCAGCCAGGCGCTGTCGTTGCTCATCTCGAACAGCTCGCCGGCGCTTTCCGGCAAGGCTTTGCTCTGACGCGTGGCGATCTTGAAACCCAGCAGGCGCAGCTGTTCGCGGTAGGCCTGTTCCACCTCCGGGTGTCGCTTGATCCGCAGGCTTTGGGTTTCTTGACGCACGATGATGTCAGCGTGTTTTTGCCCGCTGACGTAGTTACCCAGGTAGTTGAACGCCAGTGCCGCGCGGTGCTGGATATAGCGTTGCATCTTGCCGTTGCGCGGTTCGAATGCGCTGAACTCGGCGCTGGCCAGCCACAGGCGCGGCACCGGTTGCACGTCCTCCATCAGCACTTGCGGCAGGACCACGCGGTTATCCAGCACGGCCTGGAGTTTTTCCAGCAACTCGGCATCTTGAGCCGCCGCCGGGTAGGCCAGGGTTTCCTGAACCTTGAGTAGCACAGCCGCGATATGTTTGCAGTTGCTGTGTACGGGGCAGGTGCAGCGGCTGTCCACCAGGAGCAGCGCGCCTTTGGCCGACTCGCGCAGCGAAATGGTCTGCCGGTACACATTGCCGCCCGAGCCTTCGCAACTGGCGATAATGGTGCTGTCGCCGGACTCGACAATCCGCACGCGGTTTTCCAACGCATAACGCCGCCCACGCTCCAGGCTTTGTTCTTTGAAGCGATTGGCCCATGAAGGGGCAAGGGGCTTGGTCAACGGCGGGGTGAGGGGCATGGCGCTGGATCAGTCCTGCAGGTCGGGCGGTGGTGCGCTGGGCGGTTTGGCGGTCAGTGAGGTGATTTTGATCAGCAGCGCCAAATGGCCGCCATCCAGGTAATTGAGCTGGTTGTTCTTGGTGCGCACGTCTTTCTGCGCCAGGTGTTCGCTGGCGACCACGCTGCCGTTGCTGTCGAATTGGTTGATCCAGAAATCCGCATCGATATCGGTGAAACGGCCCAGTTGCAGGTTCAGCACGCCCTCGATGGGGAATTGGCCGAACTGCTCCTTACCCTCGGCGATGGCGATTTTCACCGGTTGTTCGCCGAGGTTCTGCTCCCAGGCCTTATGGGCCAACACCGTGTAGTTGGCGTCGCCACGCAGTTTGTCGACGATAGCGCTCAGGCGCGGTGGGCTCATTTTGTCGCCCAGGCGCTCAGCGCCGTCATCCCAGGTTTCCGGCGCGGCGCGACTGTAGATCACCGGTTCGGCGTTCTGACGCACCAGGATCATTTCCACCTGGTACGGGCTGTCGGCAAACGCCGGGGGCGCAAGTATCACTAACAACAGGCTCAGAATGCGGGACAGGCGCATTGGGGCGTCCTTCAAACAGATTTCGGGATAAGGCGCTCGAACAGCGCCTCCAGGGTATTGAAGCGTTCGTCGGCGCGTTCCATCGGCACCATGAATTTGAACAGCGTAGCCCCTTCGAACTTGTAGCGGTTGGGCTGGCCCTGGATCAGTTTGATCAGTACCAGCGGGTCGACCGGCGTCTGCGCTTCGAATTCGATACGCCCGCCCTGGGGCCCGGCGTCGACCTTCTTGATCCCCAGTTGCTCGGCCTGCAATTTGAGTAGGGTCAGGCGTACCAGGTTCTTGGTCGGCTCCGGCAGCAAGCCGAAGCGGTCGATCATCTCCACTTGCAGGTCCTTGAGCCCCTCTTCATCGGTGGCCGAGGCGATGCGTTTGTACAGGATGAGTCGCGCGTGCACATCCGGCAGGTAGTCCTCGGGAATCAACGCCGGCAGGCGCAGGTTGATTTCCGGACCGCCGCCCAAAGGCTGATCGAGGTTCGGCTGTTCGCCCTTGCGGATGGCTTTGACTGCCCGTTCGAGCATTTCCATATATAAGGTGAAACCCACGGCCTGGATCTGCCCGCTCTGGCCGTCACCCAGCAGTTCGCCGGCGCCACGGATTTCCAGGTCGTTGGTGGCCAGCACAAAGCCGGCGCCGAGGTCTTGGGTGTTGGCGATGGCTTCCAGGCGTTTCTCCGCGTCGCCAGTGATCTGCTGGCGTGGCGGGGTGAGCAAGTACGCGTAGGCCTGGTGATGGCTGCGTCCGACCCGGCCGCGCAACTGGTGCAGTTGCGCCAGGCCGAACTTGTCGGCGCGCTCGATGATGATGGTGTTGGCGCTCGGCACGTCGATGCCGGTCTCGATGATGGTCGAGGCGATCAGCACGTTGAAGCGCTTGTGGTAGAAGTCGCTCATTACCTGTTCGAGTTCGCGCTCGCGCATCTGGCCGTGGCCGATGGCGATCCGCGCTTCGGGCACCAGTTCGGCGAGGTCGGCAGCGCATTTCTCGATAGTCTTGACGTCGTTGTGCAGGTAATACACCTGGCCGCCGCGCAGCAACTCCCGCAGCAGCGCTTCCTTGACCGTGCTTTTGTTCTGCTCCATCACGAACGTGCGCACTGACAGGCGCCGCGCCGGTGGCGTGGCGATGATGGACAGATCACGCATGCCCGACACCGCCATGTTCAGCGTGCGCGGAATCGGCGTGGCGGTCAGGGTGAGGATATCGACTTCGCTGCGCAGGGCCTTGAGCTGTTCTTTCTGGCGCACGCCGAAACGGTGTTCTTCGTCGATGATCACCAGGCCCAGGTTTTTGATCTTCACATCGTCCGACAGCAGCTTGTGAGTGCCGATCACGATATCGATCTTGCCTTCGGCCAGGTCGGCGACGGCGGCGTTCACTTCTTTGGCGGACTTGAAGCGGCTCATCACTTCCACGGTCACCGGCCAATCGGCAAAGCGATCGCGAAAGCTGTTGTAGTGCTGCTGGGCGAGCAGGGTGGTGGGCACCAGAATTGCCACTTGCTTGCCGCCGTGCACCGCGATGAAGGCGGCGCGCATGGCCACTTCGGTCTTGCCGAAGCCCACGTCGCCACACACCAGGCGGTCCATTGGCTTGGGCGCGAGCATGTCGGCGCGCACGGCTTCGATGGTGGTCTGCTGATCTGGGGTTTCTTCAAAGGCGAAACCGGCGCTGAAGGTGGCGTAGTCGGCTTTCGGGTCGGCGAATGCATAACCTTCGCGCGCCGCGCGCCGGGCGTAGATGTCCAGCAGCTCGGCGGCCACATCGCGCACCTGCTCGGCGGCCTTGCGCTTGGCTTTTTGCCAGGTCTCGGAACCCAGGCGATGCAGCGGCGCCAGGGCGTCGTCGCTGCCGGTGTAACGCGCAATCAGGTGCAGGTTGGCCACCGGCACATAGAGCTTGGCGCCCTCGGCGTATTCCATGGTGAGGAATTCGGCGGCCTGGTTGTCGATCTCCAGGGTCTGCAGGCCCAGGTAGCGGCCGACACCGTGATCGATATGCACCACCGGCGCGCCTTCGCGCAGTTCGGTGAGGTTTTTGATCACCGCGTCATTGTTGGCGTCCGCGCGTTTTTCCCGGCGCCGACGCTGCATCACGCGTTGACCGAACAATGGGCTCTCGGCAATCAACGCCAGGGCTGGGTCATTCAGCAGCAAACCTTCGTCCAGGGGGGCGATGGTGATCGCCAGGCGATCCTTGCTCGCGACGAAGTCCGGCCAACTGTCGACGTTCTTCGGGCGCAGTTTGAGGCGTTCGAGCAACTCCAGCAGCACTTCGCGGCGCCCGGCGGATTCGGCGGTAAACAACACGCGGCCTGGGAAGTCGCCAAGGAAGGTGGACAGCGCTTCCAGCGGCTGGTTGGCCTTGGCTTCAATCGCCAAATCAGGCAGCGCTTGCGCGGGGAAGCGCTCGCGGCCACTGCCGGCGTCCACGTCCTGCTGGCTGGCGACGACCCGCGGCCAGTTTTTCAGGCGCGCGAAACAATCTTCCACCGGCAGGAACAGCTCGGCGGGCGGCAATAAAGGACGGGAAGGGTCGACGCGGCGCTCTTCGTAGCGGTTGCGCACGTCGTTCCAGAAGTTTTCCGCGGCCTGCTCGATGCCCGGCAGCGAGAACACTTGGGTGTCCTGGGGCAGGTAGTCGAACAGGGTGGAGGTTTCGTCGAAAAACAGCGGCAGGTAGTACTCAATACCGGCGGGCGTAATCCCGCTGCTCAGGTCTTGGAAGATCGGGCAGCGGCGGAAGTCGACGTCGAAGCGTTCACGGAAACGCGCTTTGAAGCGGGTCACCGCATCTTTTTGCAACGGAAATTCCCGCGCCGGCAGCAGTTTGATCGATTCGACCTTGTCGATGGAGCGCTGGTTTTCCGGATCAAAGGTGCGCAGGGTTTCTATTTCGTCGTCGAACAGATCGATGCGATAAGGCAGCTTGCTGCCCATCGGGAACAGGTCGATCAGCGCGCCGCGCACCGCGAACTCGCCGTGCTCGTACACGGTGTCCACACAGCGGTAGCCACTGGCTTCCAGGCGCGTGCGCATCTGTTCGACATCGAGCTTCTGGCCGACATCCAGCACCAGACTGCTGCCCAGCAGGAACTTGGTCGGCGCCAGGCGGTGCAGCGCCGTGGTGATCGGCACCACGAGCACGCCGTGGGCCAGTTCCGGCAGACGGTACAGGCTGGCGATGCGCTGGGAAATGATGTCCTGATGCGGTGAGAACAGGTCGTAAGGCAGGGTTTCCCAATCGGGAAAATGCAGCACCGGCAAATCGGGGGCGAAGAAGCTCAGCTCCTGCTCCAACCGTTCGGCGCTTTGGCTATCGGCGGTAAGCAGCAGGGTAAAGCGCTTGGCTGCGCTGGCAGCCTCGGCGATGGCCAGGCTCAGGGCGGCACCGGGCAGGTTGCCCCAGTGCTGTTTACCTGCCGCGGCAGGGAGTTGCGGTAGACGCAGAACGGGCACGGAAGGTTGAGCTCCAAGCGTTGCGACAAAGTCGGTAATTGTAACGGCCCCAGGTGCCGCCTGTCAGTTGCTGACTGAGCCTATTACGGTTTGTAGGAAATGTAGTGGCTAAGACAAACAAAGCGGTGTTTTGACTCAATATGTAGTGCCAAAACGCGTGGGGTTTTCGGAGGGTTACGGACAAGTCGCCCAAGGCGTTCCAATGGTGGCCTTCTGGAAGCCGCGTATTTACTGGGCTGCAGCGGGGTCGCTTTTTTTCGCAAGGCCTTTTTGTTGTGGTCGGCGCATTGCTCCGAGGGCGGTCGGGCGTCATAATGTAGCCCCTTTTTTCAGCCCCTACATGTGGAAGGTTCCCGTGACTCAGAAGCCCGACCAGTGTCTTGGTGAATGGATCGATCGTGAAGCACTCGCAGAAGCGATGATCCCGCTCATCGGTCAGCTCTACCGCAATAACAATGTGGTGAGTTCGATCTATGGCCGCAGCCTGATCAACCAGTCAGTCATCGCGATTCTCAAGGCGCATCGCTTTGCTCGCCATCGTTCTGCCGACGACAGCGAACTCTCCGTCCACGAAACATTCCCCCTGCTCAAGGCCATGAGCGAGCTCAAGCTCGGCGCGGCTTCGGTAGACCTGGGCAAATTGGCCTACAAATTCCGTACCGAAGCCAACGGCCGTAGCGCCGAGCAGTTCGTGCGTGAGGAAATGGCCGATGTGGTTGGCCAGCAAAACGCCGCCGCTCGCAAGGGCACCGACGTCGTGCTGTATGGCTTTGGCCGTATCGGCCGCCTGCTGGCGCGCATCCTGATCGAAAAAACCGGTGGCGGCGACGGCCTGCGTCTGCGTGCCATCGTGGTGCGCAAAGGCGCCGAGAACGACCTGACCAAGCGCGCCAGCCTGCTGCGTCGCGATTCGGTCCACGGCCCGTTCAACGGCACCATCGTCATCGACGAAGAAAACAACACCATTACCGCCAACGGTAACCTGATCCAGGTGATCTACGCGAAGAACCCGACTGAGGTGGACTACACCCAGTACGGCATCAAGGACGCCCTGCTGGTGGATAACACCGGTGTATGGCGTGATGCCGAAGGCCTGGGCCAGCACTTGCAGTGCCCAGGTATCGCTCGCGTTGTTCTGACCGCGCCTGGCAAGGGCAAGCTCAAGAACATCGTGCATGGCATCAACCACGCTGAAATTACCGCTGACGATAAGATCGTGTCTGCCGCGTCCTGCACCACCAACGCCATCGTGCCGGTGCTCAAGGCCGTCAACGACAAGTTCGGCATCGTGAACGGTCACGTTGAAACCGTGCACTCGTACACCAACGACCAGAACCTGATCGACAACTTCCACAAAGGCGATCGCCGTGGTCGTAGCGCCGCGTTGAACATGGTGATCACCGAGACCGGTGCCGCCACCGCCGCTGCCAAGGCCCTGCCTGAATTGGCCGGCAAGCTGACCGGCAACGCGATCCGTGTTCCTACGCCTAACGTGTCGATGGCTATTCTCAACCTGAACCTTGAGAAAGCCGCTACCCGCGAAGAGATGAACGAGTACCTGCGCTACATGGCGCTGCACTCCGATCTGCACAAGCAAATCGACTTCGTCAATTCTCAGGAAGTGGTGTCCACCGACTTCGTCGGCTCGCGCCACGCCGGTGTGGTGGACGCAGAAGCGACCATCACCCAGGACAACCGCGTTGTGCTGTACGTGTGGTACGACAACGAGTTCGGTTACAGCTGCCAGGTGGTGCGTGTGATGGAAGACATGGCCGGGGTCAACCCGCCTGCGTTTCCGCGCTAAGCCTCTGCGCTGAATGAAAAAGCCCCGACTGGTTCGGGGCTTTTTTGTGGCCAGGTTTTTGTGTGGCCTGGGGTGCCTGATCGGGGGCAAGCCCCCTCCCACAGTTTGATTTGTGAATATATTCAAAGGTGGGAGGGAGCTTGCCCCCGATAGTGGTGGTGCAGCCGACACATCAATTCAGCAATCGATCCCGCAAACTGTCCGACAACCCCCCAGGCGCGAGCCAGATGCCTAGGTAGGCCCTCGCCAGTTCATCATCAACACTGCTGAACACCACCTGCCCATTGATCTCCAGCTTCAAACCGCGACCGGGATGAAAATCCAGGGCATAACGATCACCGTTGCGGATGTCGCGAAAACTGGCGTGCAATTTATCCAGTTCCGGCTTTAATCGAGCGTTGGCGTGTTGGCGCGCCAGGGTGGTCGTGGCGGCCTTGATCACGTCACTGCGGTCGATGTCGCGAAAGTAATACAGCGTCAGGCGCAGGGCTTTCTGCTGGTCCCAGGCGTGCCTTGCGCTGAGCCCTGCCGGGGCATACAGCGCTGCGGCATACACGTCTGCCCACAGATAGTTGAGCACCGCCTGGTTTTTTCGCGTCAGTCCTTCGACCTGTGCCGGGAAGCCAGCTTGCTTAAGGCGCTGCGCATCGCTGGCGTGCGCCGTGATCGACACCATCAGCATTAAACAAAACAATAGTTGTCGCATAATGGGCTCATCCTGAAATCGGCGCTGATTTGCGTCCTGTAGTATGGCAAGACTGGCCTATGACGCGACCAAGGGTTAATGTGCGCGGCGTTGAGCCTTATATAGACTGTGCCCCGGTTCACACACTTGAGCCAAATTGTCCTTCATGACCGCTGGCCGCGGCATGATTTAGCCCGGCGTCCTACCGTACGCCTGGCCTGTTCTGAGGAGTACGCATGGCTGTCTACAACTACGACGTGGTGGTACTGGGTTCCGGCCCAGCTGGAGAAGGTGCGGCGATGAACGCCGCGAAGGCAGGGCGCAAGGTGGCGATGGTCGATAGCCGTCGCCAAGTCGGCGGTAACTGCACCCACCTGGGTACCATCCCGTCCAAGGCCTTGCGTCACTCGGTGCGCCAGATCATGCAGTTCAACACCAACCCGATGTTCCGGGCTATTGGTGAGCCGCGTTGGTTTTCGTTCCCGGATGTGTTGAAAAGCGCCGAGAAAGTCATCTCCAAGCAGGTGGCCTCGCGCACCGGTTACTACGCCCGTAACCGTGTCGACCTGTTCTTCGGCACCGGCAGCTTCGCCGACGAGCAGACCATTGAAGTGGTGTGTTCCAACGGCGTGGTCGAGAAACTGGTGGCCAAGCACATCATCATCGCCACCGGCTCGCGCCCGTATCGCCCGGCGGATATCGATTTCCATCACCCGCGTATCTACGATAGCGACACCATCCTGAGCCTGGGCCACACCCCGCGCAAACTGATCATCTACGGTGCCGGCGTGATCGGCTGTGAATACGCGTCGATCTTCAGTGGCCTGGGTGTACTGGTGGAGCTGGTGGACAACCGCGATCAGTTGCTGAGTTTCCTCGACTCGGAAATTTCCCAGGCGTTGAGTTACCACTTCAGCAACAACAACATCACCGTGCGCCATAACGAAGAGTACGAGCGGGTCGAAGGCCTGGACAACGGGGTGATCCTGCACCTCAAGTCCGGCAAGAAGATCAAGGCCGACGCCTTGCTGTGGTGCAACGGGCGTACCGGCAACACCGATAGGCTGGGCATGGAAAACATCGGGGTCAAGGTCAACAACCGTGGCCAGATCGAAGTGGACGAGAATTACCGTACCTGCGTGGCCAACATCTATGGCGCCGGTGACGTGATCGGCTGGCCGAGCCTGGCCAGTGCCGCCCATGACCAGGGCCGTTCGGCCGCCGGCAGCATCGTCGATAACGGCAGCTGGCGCTACGTGAACGACGTGCCCACCGGCATCTACACGATTCCGGAAATCAGCTCCATTGGTAAGAATGAGCACGAGCTGACCAAGGCCAAGGTGCCCTACGAAGTGGGCAAGGCGTTCTTCAAGAGCATGGCGCGTGCGCAGATCGCCGGTGAGCCGCAAGGCATGCTGAAGATTCTGTTCCACCGTGAAACCCTGGAGGTCCTCGGCGTGCATTGCTTCGGCTATCAGGCGTCGGAGATCGTGCACATCGGTCAGGCCATCATGAACCAGCCGGGAGAGCAAAATACCCTCAAGTATTTTGTGAACACCACCTTCAACTACCCGACCATGGCCGAAGCCTATCGGGTAGCGGCCTACGACGGCCTCAACCGGCTTTTTTGAGCGGCTCCGGCCGGTGGCCTGAGCCGGCCGGGGAGACCGATTTCAGTAATTCCCGAGGGTGGCAGTGGCCAAACCGGGAAAGTCTGTAATCAGGCTATCTACGCCGAAGTCGGCGAGCCTGCGCATCAGCGCGGGTTCGTTGACCGTCCACACGGATACGTGCAAACCCTGGCGCTGGGCTTTGGCCAGGCGCTCGGGTGTGCACAACGTCCAATTCAATGCCAAGTACTCACAACCATAGTTCTGCGCGACCTTCAGCGGGTCGAGCCAGGCGTATTCTGCCACCAGCCCGCGTGACAGGTCCGGGGTGAGTTCCACCGCCGCCTTGAGCACTTCCCTTGAGCTGGACGTAACGGTGACCTTGTCCATCAGGCCGAAGCGCACCGCCATCTCGCGGATCGCCAACACAGTGGTCGCGGCGCGGGTGCGCGAAGCGCTTTTGACTTCCAGTTGCCAGTGATCGAAATCGCATTGTTCGAACAGTTCTTCCAGGCGCGGGATAGGGCAGGGCGAGACCCAGCCCGGGCCGCCCTTGCGCGCGTCCATTTTCACCAGGTCGGCCGCCGAATACTCGACCACCTTGCCGCGCCGGTCGGCGGTGCGCTTGAGGGTCGGGTCGTGGATGACCATCAGCTCGCCATCCATGGACAGGTGCAGGTCCAGTTCGCAGCGGCGTACGCCGTGCTTGAGGCATTGCTGAAAGCTGGTCAGGGTGTTTTCCGGTGCTTCGCCTTTGGCGCCGCGATGGCCGTAAATCAGGGTCACAGTTGCTCCTTTTCGCCAGGTCGTCCGGCGGGTGTATACGAATTCAGGTGGCCTGGGCGTCGCTTTTTTCCCGCGCCAGGCGCCGCTCCTGGGCTTGTTTTTGCAGGATGTAGCGCGCCAGCAACTGGCGTTGGGCATCGGTCATGGATTCGAATTCCGTGCCGACGTCGAAGCCGTCGCCCTTGGCTTCGCAATGGGTGACCTTGGCGCGCAGCAACAGGCCCAGCGCCTGGGGCATCAGCACCAGCTTGACCGCCAGGTGGGCACCCACAGTCAAGGATGAGGGGTATTGGAAGTCGATGCCGCCTTCGGAGATGATCACGGGCTGCGGCGCGCCCACTTCGTCCAGCAGGCCGAGCGCCATGACTTGGCTGAGCAGGTCCAGGCGTTTGTTCTGGACTTTGAGGAACGCCGCCAGGCTTCGATCTTTCTCGCTGATCTGGCGCAACAGGTGCTGAGCTTCGAATTCGCTCAAGTGCAATTCACTGAGCAGGTTGAACAGCGGTGAATCATCCAGCAATACTTCCTTGCCCGCTGCTTCAGGGGCAGACAGGCTTTTGATTTGAAGTGCGATCATGTCGTCGATACGGTAGTATTCGCGGCGCTCTTCTTCATCTAATGTCGTCATGGCGAACCCCTGCTGGCGGTAATGGTCTGAGTGTAAAGCTGCTTACCAGACCCCGCCACCGGGACGTCTTCTTTTCCTCCGAACAAGCCCCGACATGTTCAGACCTCTCTTCGTATTTATCGGCACGCGTTATACCCGTGCAAAGCGTCGCAATCATTTTGTGTCGTTCATTTCCTTGACCTCGATGATCGGGCTCGCCTTGGGCGTGGTCGTGATGATTGTGGTGCTGTCGGTGATGAACGGTTTCGATCATGAGATGCGCACCCGCGTGCTGGGCATGGTGCCCCACGCGACCATCGAAGCCAGCGAGCCCATCAGCGACTGGCAAAGCCTGGCCGATAAGGTCAAGCAGAACCCCAAGGTCGTGGCCGTTGCGCCGTTCACCCAGATGCAGGGGTTGCTGACCAACGACGGCAAGGTGCAGAAGATCCTGCTTAACGCCATCGACCCGGCCCAGGAACGCAAGGTCTCGATCATCGACCAGTTTATGCTGCAGGGCCGGCTCGACGACCTGGCCCCGGGCAGTTTTGGCATCGTTATCGGTGACAAGGCCGCGGCCAAGCTCGGCGTGGGTATCGGTGACAAGCTCACCTTCGTCGCCCCGGAAGTCACCGTGACCCCGGCCGGCATGTTTCCGCGCATGAAGCGTTTTACCGTGGTCGGCACCTTCCACGTCGGCGCTGGCGAGATCGACGGCTACCTCGGTCTGACCAACCTCACCGATCTGGCGCGCCTGCATCGCTGGCAGCCGGACCAGGTGCAGGGCCTGCGCCTGAAATTCAGTGACTTGTTCGACGCCCCGCGCGGCGCCTGGGAAATTGCCCAGCACCTGGGCGAGTCCGAGTATTACGCCCGCGACTGGACCCGCACCCACGGCAACCTGTACCAGGCCATCCGCATGGAAAAAGCCATGATCGGTCTGCTGTTGCTGCTGATCGTTGCCGTGGCGGCGTTCAACATCATCTCCACCCTGGTGATGGTGGTGAACGATAAAAAAGGCGACATCGCCATCCTGCGCACCCTCGGCGCCACGCCGGGTCAGATCATGGCGATCTTTATGGTGCAGGGCACCGTGATCGGCGTGGTCGGTACCTTGATCGGCACTGCCGTCGGGATTCTCGCCGCGTTGAACGTCAGCGCGGCCATCGCCGCACTGGAAACCCTGATCGGCCACAAGTTTCTCAACGCCGACGTCTACTTCATCGACTATCTGCCGTCCCAGGTCCAGACCCAGGACGTGTTGATGGTAGGCGGCGCGGCGTTGGTCTTGAGTTTCCTTGCCACCCTGTATCCAGCCTGGCGCGCGGCACGTACCCAGCCAGCACAGGCCTTACGTTATGAGTGAATCGGGCATGAGTGAAAAAGCAATCCTGAGCTGCCGCAACCTGGGCAAATCCTACGAGGAAGGCCCGGAGTCCGTGGTGGTGCTGTCCAACCTGCAGCTTGAACTGCATCCGGGCGAGCGCGTGGCGATCGTCGGCAGTTCCGGTTCCGGCAAAAGTACCTTGCTCAACCTGTTGGGCGGCCTCGATACGCCGTCCCAGGGCAGCGTCTGGTTGGCCGGTGAAGAGTTGTCGGCCCTGGGTGAGAAAGCCCGTGGCCAGTTGCGCAACCGCTCGCTGGGCTTTGTGTATCAGTTTCACCACCTGTTGCCGGAGTTCACCGCTCTGGAAAACGTGTGCATGCCATTGCTGATCGGCAAAACCGCGATCCCCGAGGCCCGTCAACGTGCGACGGCGCTGCTGGAGCGTGTCGGCCTCGGCCATCGCCTGGAGCACAAACCCGCGGAGTTGTCCGGCGGCGAGCGTCAGCGTGTGGCCATTGCCCGTGCCCTGGTGAACAACCCGGGCCTGGTGATGCTCGACGAGCCCACCGGCAACCTTGATTCGCACACTGCCCAGGGCATCAAGGACCTGATGCTGGAACTGAGCACCCAGATGCGCACCGCGTTCCTGGTGGTGACCCATGACATGAGCATGGCCCGGCAGATGGACCGCGTGTTGCACTTGCAGGAAGGTCATCTGGTCGCCATCTGACCTGTTTCAAGCCCGGCGCATGATGCCGGGTTTTCTATTTTTCCAACGGTGCCCGCGAATGTTCAGACCGTTATCGATTTTTATCGGCACGCGCTATACCCGCGCCAAGCGCCGCAACCGTTTTGTCTCGTTTATCTCGATGACCTCGATGATCGGCCTCGCCCTCGGCGTACTGGCGATGATCGTGGTGCTGTCGGTGATGAACGGCTTTCAGCGCGAAATGAGTTCGCGCATTCTCGGCATGGTGCCCCATGCGACCATTGTCGGCGTCAAGCCCATTGACGATTGGCAGCCAGTGGCCGCCGCGGCGATGAAGAACCCGCAGGTCACCGCCGCAGTGCCTTTCACGCAAATGGACGGCATGTTTTCCTATAAGGGTGCCATGCAGCCGATTGAAATCAGCGGCGTCGACCCGGCCCAGGAAGGCAAGGTGTCGATCGTGGCCCAGCATATCGTGCGCGGCAAACTGGAAGACTTGAGGCCCGGCGAGTTCGGCGTGGTGGTCGGTGAGATCACCGCGCGGCGTTTCCGCCTCAATGTGGGCGACAAGCTGACCCTGATCGTGCCGGAACTCAGTAGCGCGCCGGGCGGCATCACCCCGCGCATGCAGCGGTTGAATGTGGTGGGGATCTTCAAGGTAGGCGCCGAGCTGGATGGTTCCATGGCGCTGATCAACATGGCCGACGCTGCCGAGATACAGCATTGGCAGCCGAACCAGGTGCAAAGCGTGCGTCTGGCGGTGAAAGACTTGTACGCGGCACCCAAGGTTTCGGCGGATATCGCCGCCGGGCTGGGCGCGGCCTACAAGGCCGATGATTGGACCCACACCCAGGGCAGCCTGTTCAGCGCCATGAAAATGGAAAAAACCATGATCGGCCTGTTGCTGCTGATGATTGTCGCCGTGGCCGCGTTCAACATCATCGCCACGTTGATCATGGTGGTGAACGACAAGGGCGCGGACATCGCGATCCTGCGCACTATCGGCGCCACGCCGCGGCAGATCATGGCGATTTTCATGGTGCAGGGCACCGTGATCGGCATCGTCGGCACCTTGATCGGCGGCGTACTCGGCGTGATCGCGGCACTGAACGTGAGCGAACTGGTGGGCTGGCTGGAGCGCGTGACCGGACAGCATATCTTCAGTTCGGATGTGTATTTTGTCAGTAACCTGCCCTCCGAGCTGCAGGGCGGCGACGTGCTGCTGATCTGCTCGGCCGGTTTTGTGCTGAGCTTTCTGGCGACGATCTACCCGGCGTATCGCGCGGCGAAGATCGAGCCGGCACATGCGCTGAGATATTCGTAATTATTTGGACCGCTATCGGGGGCAAGCCCCCTCCCACATAAGAACGGCGTTCAAGGTGTGGGAGGGGGCTTGCCCCCGATAGAGCCGGCCCGTCTTGCATCAATTTACCCTGGGCAACTCAATCACAAACCTTGTCACTCCAGCCGCGGATTCACAAAAAATCCGCCCCCCATGGGCTCGCACGATCGACTGGGTAATCGCCAAGCCCAAGCCGGCATGCTCGCTGCTGCCTTCGCGCCGCGCTGGATCTGCCCGGTAGAAGCGGTCGAACAACCTCGGCAGCAACGGCGCCGGGATGCCATCGCCAGTGTTTTCCACCGCCAACCTCACCCCGTGCGCATCCTCAAGCATCGTCACCCGCACTTCGCCCCCGGCCGGGGTGAAGCGCAGCGCGTTGTCCAGCAGGTTCGACAACGCCCGGCGCAACATGCCGCGATCGCCGCGCGTTTGGGCAGCGCCCTCACGCACCAGGCGCACATTGGCGTCTTCGGCCAGCAGCGCAAAAAACTCCAGCAGCGCCTCCACTTCATCCGCCAGCGCCAGGGGCTCGCGCTTGGGCGTGAGCAACCCATGGTCGGCCTTGGCCAGGTACAACATGTCGTTGACCAACTGCGCCATCCATTGCAGTTCTTCCAGGTTGCTGTGCAGCGCCTCGCGATAATCTTCCAGCGGGCGCGGCTGGGTGAGGATGACCTGGGTGTGGGTCAGCAGGTTCGACAGCGGCGTGCGCAGTTCATGGGCGATGTCGGCGGAGAACGCCGAGAGGCGCTGGAATGCGTCATCCAGGCGACCGAGCATGGCATTGAAGGCCTGGGCCAGTTCCGCCAGTTCGGCGGGCATATGTTGCTGGGGCAGGCGTTGGGTAAGGGAGTTGGCCGACACACTGGCCGCGACTTCGCCCATGCGCCGCAGAGGCCGCAACCCGCTGCGCGCAGCCCAGGCGCCGAGCAGGGCGGTGGCCAGTGCCGAGAGGCCGACGGTAAGCCAGATCAACTGTTGCATGCGTTGCAGGAAATGCTGATGGTGGGTGATATCCAGCAGCAGGCTCAGTTGCGGCGAATCGGCCTGGCCCACAATCAGCGGTGTGTTGAGCACCCGATAGTCCGTGCCGGCCAGTCGCAGGCTATGCAGGCCGGGCGATTCCGGCAGGGTCAGGTTCGCTGTGCTGTCAAACCAGCGCTGGCCGGCGGCCGTGATGCGCAGCGCCAGGTCCGGTTGGCGGCTGAGTTCGGCCTGTAAAGGGGCTTGGTGTTGGGCGAACGCCTGCGGGGAATCGACGCCTTGCAGGGTGCCGCGTAGCGCAATCAGTTTGCTGTCTAGCAGTTGCTGGTCCAACTCCAGGAAATGCGCCTCGCTGGCTCGATTGAACAGCACGCCGGCCAACAACGAGACCACCGCAGTACAGGCGGCAAACAACAGCGCCAGGCGACTGGCCAGGGACAGGCGTCGGATCAATTGCTTCGCTCCTCCAGCACATAGCCCATGCCGCGCACGGTGTGGATCAGTTTATTGGGGAAGTTGTCATCGACTTTCAGGCGCAGACGGCGGATCGCCACTTCGATGATGTTGGTATCGCTGTCGAAATTCATGTCCCAC
This sequence comes from Pseudomonas sp. ARP3, assembly GCF_001029595.1. NCBI lineage: Bacteria > Pseudomonadati > Pseudomonadota > Gammaproteobacteria > Pseudomonadales > Pseudomonadaceae > Pseudomonas > Pseudomonas sp. ARP3. Next base: position 69,498 of record NZ_LEKF01000025.1, on the reverse strand, counting down.
ACCTGGGAGGCAATCAGCGACTTGGGCAGCACTTCGCCCTGGCGCCGCAGCAGCAATTCGAGCAGGGAGAATTCCTTGGCCGTGAGGTCGATACGTTGGCCGTCGCGTTCGACGCGGCGGCGGATCAGGTCCAGGCGCAGGTCGGCCAACTGCAGCGCAGTCTCCTGGGGCGTGCTGCTACCGCGTCGTAACAGGCTGCGCACGCGGGCCAGCAGTTCGGAAAAGGCGAACGGTTTGACCAGATAATCATCGGCGCCCAGTTCCAGGCCATGCACGCGGTCTTCCACGGCGTCACGCGCGGTGAGGAACAGTACCGGCACTTCCAGGCCGGCGGCACGCACCGCTTGCAGGATTTGCCAGCCGTCGCGGTCCGGCAGCATGACGTCGAGGATCAACAGGTCGTAGTCACCGGACAATGCCAGGTGCTGCCCGGTAGTACCATCGATCGCCAATTCGGTGGTGAAACCTGCCTCGGCCAGGCCCTGGCGCAGGTAGTGGCCGGTTTTCGGTTGGTCTTCGACGATCAGCAGTTTCATGGGCGGCTCTAGGCAACGAGTAACGAAGGGCTTTATACCGTGGGCGCCAGGGCAAAGGCGCAACCTGACAAAGTTGTAATCTAGCAGTCAGCTGGCTGGCAGCGGCGCCATCTTAGAGTGTGTCTCAAGCGGATTACATTTTTTTGGAGAATAGCGATGGCATTGCGTACACCCCTGCTATTGGCGGGCTGCCTGTTGGCGTTGAGCTTCAATGCGCTGGCCGATGGTGCTTCCACCTATGCGTTCGGCCAGCCGGCGCCGGCCGACAAAGCCACGCGTACCGTGGAAGTGACGATGCAGGACATTGCCTACTCGCCAGCATCAATCGATGTAAAGGCCGGTGAGACGGTGCGTTTCGTACTGGTCAACAAAGGCAACCTGCTGCACGAATTCAACCTGGGCGACGCGGCGATGCATGCACAGCACCAGAAGGAAATGTTGCAGATGCAGGCCAGCGGCATGCTCACCGCCACCGGCATGGGAAAAATGGACCACAGCGCCATGGGGCACGATGGGATGATGAAACATGACGATCCCAACAGCGTGCTGGTGGAGCCGGGCAAGACGGCTGAACTGACGTGGACCTTCAAGCAAGCCACTGGCCTGGAGTTCGCGTGTAACCTACCGGGCCACTATCAGGCCGGCATGGTGGGTAAGGTCAACGTCAGCCAGTGAGCGGCTGAGGCGCAAAGGCGGGGGCAAGGCTGTTAGACTGGCGCGGTTTATTTAGCCAGGTTTCCGCCATGCATCCCGCAGCCGAACATTCGCCGCTGGGCAAGTCCAGTGAATACATCTCCACTTACACTCCGTCGTTGCTGTTCCCGATTCCCCGCGCCGCCAAGTGGGCCGAGCTGGGCCTGAGCGCCGAAACCCTGCCGTACCAAGGCGTGGATTTCTGGAACTGCTTCGAGCTGTCGTGGCTGTTGCCATCGGGCAAACCGGTGGTGGCCATCGGTGAATTCAGCATCCCCGCCGATTCGCCGAACATCATCGAATCCAAGTCTTTCAAGCTGTACCTCAACTCGTTGAACCAGAGTGCTTTTGCCGATAGCCAGAGCCTGGAAGCGACCCTGCGCGCCGACCTCAGCGCGGCCGCCGGCAAACCGGTGGGCGTGCGCATCCGCAGCCTGGCCGATGTTGAAGCCGAAGGCGTACAGGCGCTGCCGGGTGTATGTATCGACGATTTGGATATCAAGGTCAGCAGTTACGAACATCCGCGCCCAGAGCTGCTGCGCTGCGATGCATCGCGCACCGTCGAGGAGAGCGTGCATAGCCATTTGCTCAAGTCCAATTGCCCGGTCACCAGTCAGCCGGACTGGGGCAGCGTGGTGGTGGAGTACCGGGGGGCGGCGCTAGATCACGCCAGTTTGCTGGAATACCTGGTGAGCTTCCGCCAGCACTCTGACTTCCATGAGCAGTGCGTGGAGCGGATTTTCCTGGATGTGCAGCGTTTGCTGAAGCCGGAGAAGCTAACGGTGTATGCACGGTATGTGCGGCGGGGTGGGTTGGACATCAACCCATGTCGAAGCACCGAGAATACTCAGTTCTTGAACATGAGGCTCGCGCGTCAGTAAGCTTTTATCCAAAAATACTGTGGGAGCTGGCTTGCCTGCGATTGCGATCTTTCAGTCATTTATCCAGTGACTGATACGCCGGTATCGCAGGCAAGCCAGCTCCCACATTTGGTCTTGGGTTCGGCTTGGGCTCGGGTTAGATGCCCATACTGCCCAGGGTAGTGACTATATTGCGAAACGCTCCAGCCAGCCCGGGATGACTGGATTCAAACTCGATCGCCGCTTTGTTGAAATCGTCGGCAATGCTGGGTGACTGGGCGCCCGGTTCCATTTGAAGTTGAAAATTCAAATCGGCAACCAGTTTTTCCAGTGCTTGGCGCTTTTCGAGGGGCAAATCTGGATGCTCTTCCAGTTGTTTGCTCACAATATCGGCCTGCTGTTTTAACTTCTCGCGATCAGGCATCACATTCTTCCTTTTATCGATAGGCACTGGCATAGACCGCGGCACGCCGGGAAAGGTCTACGGACTTACTCGTAGATTAATTCACTGGCGGCGACTGTGCATGATCTCGATCAGGGCTTCTCGCCTTTGAGTTGGCGCAGGCTGATGTCCGCCAGGCAGGTGCCGAGTTCGCCGAGGTGATCGATCACCGAGTGCACGCCCAGCCCATACAACGCCACGGTGGCTTTACCGCGCTTGTACTCGCGTTCCTGTTCGCTGAGCGCTTGCCATTGCTCGGGCGCCAGGCCGCACAGCGAGCCGCAGGAGGCCAGGCCGATGGTCCACAGTCCGGCATTCAAGCCTGACTGCAACAGGCGCGGCTCGCCGCTGACCAGTACGCAGCCTTCCAAGCGCTCGATATTCAACTCCATCAAGGCTTGCCAGCAGGCATGGGGCGCCGGCCAGCGGATCGGGGAGGGCGTCGCGGCCTTGAGCCAGCGCGGCAGTACGGCTGCCAATGGCGTGGTCACGGTAGGAGGCAGCTCATCCAACCAGGCGCACGGCACGCCTTGTTCCTTCAGGCTGCGTAGGACGTTCAGAGCGCCTGGGGTGGCTTGGGAGTGTGGCGACGATGAATCGGTGCGCGCCTGGGAACCAAAGTCCACCAGGCAGCCACTCAGGCCGAACAACACGGCAGTCAGGGTAGGAGCGCTGGCGTTGGCAATTTCGGCGTGTGGCATGTCGACGTCCCTGAAATAGCTCAAACGCTATCGAGACGGGATGACAAGGCGATGACAGCTTTATTTAATTGTAGGAATTTTGTCCATTTTGCGTATGTCGTTTCCTAGCGGCTGCCTAATTGGATACTTCCGTCATATACTAACGGCCTTATTCAGGGCATAGCGCCCATGACAGACCATTCAAGGAGCTAAAGCTATGCGCTGGAGCCATTATTTCGCTCAGCTGTCGGTGTGTGCCACTGTGATGCTGGCGCCGTTCGCCGTACAGGCTGCATCGGAAGACGATCCATGGGAAAGCATCAACCGCCCGATCTTCACATTCAACGACACGGTTGATACCTACGCCCTCAAGCCTTTGGCTCAAGGCTATCAGTGGATCACCCCGCAATTTGTCGAAGACGGCATCCATAACTTCTTCCGCAACATCGGCGATGTCGGCAACCTGGCCAACAACGTGCTGCAACTCAAGCCCCATAACGCAGGTGTGGATACGGCCCGTTTGCTGGTCAACACCACATTTGGCGTGCTGGGCTTTATTGATGTCGGCACCAAAATGGGGCTGCAACGCAGTGACGAAGACTTCGGCCAAACCTTGGGTTACTGGGGCGTGGGCAGCGGTCCGTACGTGATGCTGCCGCTGTTGGGGCCTAGTACGCTGCGTGATGCACCGTCCAAGTATGTCGATAGCTACACCCAGCCGTATCGCTATATGAACGATATCGACTGGCGCAACAGCACCATGGGCCTGAACATCATCGACACCCGTGCCAGCTTGCTCGACAGCGAGAAGCTGATCACCGGTGACAAGTACACCTTCATCCGCAATGCTTACCTGCAGAACCGCGAGTTCAAGGTTCGAGATGGCAAGGTGGTTGACGACTTTTAAGCTGTGACATATTGAAATGAAAAAGGCGACCTCTGTAGGGTCGCCTTTTTTGTGCGCGCTTTTCAGCTCATTTTCAAGATTTTGAGCCCCAGCTTCTGTTGCTCGTCTTGCGCGTTGATCCAAACCACCTCGGTATCGGCTTCAAGACCCTTGAGTGCTGCGTGCTCGGAGTCAATGCGCACGCTCAGCAGGTCACCGACGCTGAATTGACGAGGCGCCTGCACCTGCATACCGGAGCTGGAAAGGTCCAGGCAAACACCTTCAATTTCCTGGCCTGCGTGGATCAAAGACACATTGGTATCCACCCGCATGCGGATGAAATCGCGTTTTTCGGCGTAGTCGCGCTCTCGGTCGCTCATCGGTTTCATCCTTACTTTGTGTTGTGGTCTTGGTTGTTCTTATAACTCCCGGTGATTTGCGGTGTAAAGACGCCCGGCGACCATCGGCATGAGCTTGAAACACCTGGCGGATGGGAGTACCGTCTGCGCCTTAGAAGGGCACCTCTGCTTTACAGTTGTGCGTGGGCCAAAGGCCTATGCTTTGTAGGACAGAGAGGCTAGAAAGCGAATCCAGTAGTATGAGCCCGGCCATTGCCGCGCCGCCTACGCCAACCTAATTCTGGCGCCGTTTGCCCACATGCAAAAAACCAGTGCCACGCTGCTGATAATCGATGACGACGAAGTAGTGCGCGCGAGCCTCGCGGCCTATTTGGAAGACAGTGGCTTCAGCGTCCTGCAGGCCAGTAATGGCCAACAGGGTCTCCAGGTGTTCGAGCGCGATAAGCCCGACCTCGTGATCTGCGACCTGCGCATGCCCCAGATGGGTGGCCTTGAGCTGATTCGCCAAGTCACCGAGCTGGCGCCGCAGACGCCGGTGATTGTGGTGTCCGGCGCTGGCGTGATGAATGATGCCGTCGAAGCCTTGCGCTTGGGCGCCGCCGATTACCTGATCAAACCCCTGGAAGACCTGGCGGTGCTGGAGCACTCGGTACGCCGTGCCTTGGACCGTGCGCGTCTGCTGCTGGAAAACCAGCGCTACCGTGAAAAGCTCGAAACCGCCAACCGCGAGCTGGAAGCCAGCCTGAATCTGCTGCAGGAAGACCAGAACGCCGGTCGTCAGGTACAGATGAACATGCTGCCGGTAAGCCCGTGGACGATCGATGAGTTCCGGTTTGCCCACCAGATCATCCCGTCGCTGTACCTGTCGGGAGATTTTGTCGACTATTTCCGCGTCGATGAGCGCCGCGTTGCGTTCTACCTGGCGGACGTGTCCGGCCACGGTGCTTCATCCGCCTTTGTGACCGTGCTGTTGAAGTTCATGACCACACGACTGTTGTTTGAATCCAAACGCAATGGCACCTTGCCGGAGTTCACTCCGTCACAGGTACTGGGCCACATCAATCGAGGCCTGATCAGCTGCAAGCTGGGCAAGCATGTGACGATGGTCGGCGGCGTAATTGACGAAGAAACTGGTCTTTTGACCTACAGTATCGGCGGTCACCTGCCGATGCCTGTTTTATACACTCCCGACAGTGTGCGTTACCTGGAAGGCCGTGGCCTGCCCGTAGGCTTGTTCAATGAAGCCACCTACGAAGACCATATTCTGGAACTGCCGCCGACGTTCAGTCTTACGCTGATGTCCGACGGCATTTTGGATCTTCTTCCAGAGCCTACACTCAAAGAGAAAGAAGCTGCCTTGCCCCAACGGGTCAAGTCGGCGGGCGGCAGCCTGGATGGCTTGCGGCAGGTTTTTGGATTGGCCACGCTGGGGGAGATGCCGGATGATATCGCCCTACTGGTGTTGAGCAGGAATCTTTGATGAGTACCGGAAGAATCCAATTCGCCGAGCAAGACGGGACGTTTGTCCTGAAGTTTGTCGGTGAAGTGCGCCTGACCTTGTGTTCGGCGCTGGATGCGACGATTGAGCGGATCTTCACTGCGCTGAATTTCTCGGCGATCGTGATCGATCTGACCGAAACCCGCAGTATCGATAGCACCACGCTGGGGCTGCTGGCCAAGCTGTCCATTCTGTCGCGCCAGAAGGTCGGCCTGTTGCCGACGGTGGTGACGACCCACGAGGACATCACCCGTCTATTGCAATCCATGGGATTCGATCAGGTGTTCAACATCGTCGATCGCCCGATACCTTGCCCGGAATGCCTGACTGACCTGCCCTCTCAGGACCAGTCCGAGGAAGTGGTGCGGGTTAAGGTGCTGGAGGCGCACAAGATCCTGATGGGTCTCAACGAATCCAATCGCGAAGCCTTCCACGATCTGGTCAACGCCCTAGAGCGCCACTGAGCCTCTGCCTAACATTCGCCCCATTGTGGGAGGGGGCTTGCCCCCGCTAACGCAGTGTCAGTCAATGTATTTTCCACTGTTGAAATGACATCGGCCTGAGACATCGACACAAAAAAGGGCGGTACCCTCACAGGTACCGCCCTTTTTGTCTCCTCCGCCGTTTACAGCTTAGCGGACAGTAGTGCCTCCAGCTTCTCCTGGTCCCGCGCAAACTGGCGAATACCCTCGGCCAGTTTCTCGGTTGCCATCGCATCCTCGTTGGACTCCCAACGGAACTGCGCTTCAGTCATATGCACGCGCGCCTCGCCCGCATGGCCTGGCGACAACTTACGCTCCAACTTGCCTTCATCCGCCGCCAACTTTTCCAACAAGTCCGGGCTGATGGTCAGGCGATCACAGCCGGCCAGTTCTTCGATCTGGCTCAGATTGCGGAAGCTCGCGCCCATGACCACGGTTTTGTAGCCATTGGCCTTGTAGTAGTTGTAGATGCGCGTCACCGACTGCACACCTGGATCGTCGGCGCCGGTGTAATCGTTGCCATTAGCTTTCTTGTACCAGTCGTAGATGCGGCCCACGAACGGCGAAATCAGGAACACACCGGCTTCGGCACAGGCCACAGCCTGAGCGAAGGAGAACAGCAGCGTCAGGTTGGTCTGGATGCCTTCTTTTTCCAGCTTTTCCGCAGCGCGAATGCCTTCCCAGGTGGAGGCGATTTTGATCAGCACACGGTCACGGCCAACGCCGGCTTTTTCGTACAGGTCGATCAGACGGTGCGCACGCTTGAGTATCGCGCCTTCGTCGAACGACAAACGGGCGTCCACCTCGGTGGAAATACGGCCCGGTACCACTTTGAGAATCTCTTGACCCACCGCCACCGCAAACCGGTCGCTGGCCAGGCCTACGTCGCCGTTGCAGTCCTGCACGCATTCATCCAACAGCTTGGCATAGCCTGGAATCGATGCGGCCTTGAGCAGCAGGGAAGGGTTGGTGGTGGCATCCTGCGGCTTGAGCTTGGCGAGCGTGGAAAAATCGCCGGTATCGGCTACGACGGTGGTGAACTGCTTGAGTTGTTCCAGCTTGGAAGTCATGGGCGTGCTCTGTCCTATGGGTCTGATGACATTACCCGAGCGCCAACAAGCGCTCAAGGGCGCAAATGCGTTCGATCGTTTGCGAGGGCAACAACCTGAAAACAGCCGTTTGAATTACCGGCCGTGGTGATCAATAGGAGGACAAAAGCGCTCGCAGGTTCAACCCAACTGCCCGAATACCTGCTGACGAAACCAGGTCAAAATGTGGGAGGGGGCTTGCCCCCTATAGCAGCGCCAGCCAATCCACGCTTGGCTGCCCCCTGCAAGCAATCCCATCAACGCCCTTCCAGCAGAGCCCCAGCCTGATCCAGCAACGCCAGCGGATCCGCCGCCTTATGAATATCCACCGACAACAACTGCCTGAACTTGCGTGCCCCAGGGAAACCGGTGCCCAAGCCCAGCACATGCCGAGTAATGTGATGCATCGTCCCACCACTCGCCAGATGCTCAGCAATATAGGGGCGCAACTGCGCTAGCGCCTGGGCACGACTAATCACCGGCACCTCGCTGCCAAACAACTGCTGATCCACCTCCGCGAGCAGATAGGGATTGTGATATGCCTCACGTCCGAGCATCACCCCATCAAACGTCTGCAAATGCTCCTGGCACTGCTCAAGCGTCTTGATCCCACCATTGAGCACGATCTCCAACGCCGGAAAATCCTGCTTCAACTGCGCCGCCACGTCATAGCGTAACGGTGGAATGTCGCGGTTTTCCTTCGGCGACAAGCCTTCAAGAATCGCAATCCGCGCATGCACCGTAAAACTGGTGCAGCCTGCCTCGTTGACTGTCTCAACGAAATCACACAACTGGGCATAGCTGTCGCGGCCGTTGATACCGATGCGATGCTTGACCGTCACTGGAATCGACACCGCATCACGCATCGCCTTCACACAATCGGCTACCAGCGCCGGATGCGCCATCAGGATCGCTCCGATCATATTGTTCTGCACACGGTCGCTGGGGCAGCCGACGTTCAGATTCACCTCATCGTAACCAGCCGCCTCGGCCATGCGCGCACAGGCCGCCAAATCGGCGGGAACACTGCCGCCCAGTTGAAGCGCCAGCGGGTGCTCGGCTTCGTTGTGGCGCAGGAAGCGCTCGTGATCGCCATGCAGGATCGCACCGGTGGTGACCATCTCGGTGTAGAGCAGGGCGTGCTTGGAGAGCAGGCGTAGGAAGAACCGGCAGTGGCGGTCGGTCCAATCCATCATCGGGGCGACGGAGAAGCGGCGGGAGAGTGGAGCGGGTTGTAAGAACATGGGGGGGATCTGAGTCAGCGAGGCGAATGGGGCGCAGTTTATCAGGGATGCATCCAGGGTGTGGGATCGGGCGAACCGCAAGGGCGCCACTCAGTGCTATTGGTGAGACGTACCTAGACGAGCTGACCGAGGACTACAAACCGTTATTCCGCGCAGTGATAGCAAGATGGAGGCGTTTAACTTCGGCGATCCGTCACCAGTGTTGAGTGGCCGGGAGGTGTTAGATTATCTGGAGTGCTGGTTTAACGGGCGGTGGTATGAGCCGCCGCTGTCGCTGGACGGCCTGGCACGGTCTGTGGGTTCCAGCGTGCACCTTCACTCGTATGTATGGGTAACGGCTATCTGGAAGGGCGGCGCTCGATGCTCGGCCCGGTGCGCGAGTTGGTACCGCCGCTGGCGAAGTACATGCGCTCGGGCAAGGACGGCCGGCAGTTCATGGTACAGGGCTGGAAGGAGGAGCATGAATTTGAACCGGGCACCGTTTTTCACCTGCGGGAAGCGGATCTACACCAGGAGGTGTACGGCCTGCCCGAGTGGATCAGCGCCTTGCAGTCGGCGTTGTTGAATGAATCGGCCACGCTGTTTCGCCGCAAGTATTACGAGAACGGCAGTCACGCCGGGTTCATCCTCTACATGACCGACGCGCGCAGAACGAAGCGGATGTCGATTCACTGCGCAAGGCGCTCAAGGATTCCAAGGGGCCGGGTAATTTCCGCAACCTGTTCGTGTACTCGCCGAACGGCAAAGAGGACGGATTGCAGATCATCCCGGTCAGCGAGGTGACGGCCAAGGATGAATTCAATTCGATCAAAAATCAGACCCGTGACGACGTGCTGGTCAGCTTGCGCATTCCGCCGCAGTTGATGGGCATCGTGCCGCAGAACGCGGGTGGGTTTGGGTCGATCAGGGAGGCGGCGCAGATTTATGCAGCCAACGAACTGGAGCCGATTCGGGCGCGTATGGCGCAGGTGAATGATTGGCTTGGTGAAGAGGTTGTTAAATTTAAGCCCTACGAAATCGCAGTATCTAGTTGAATGTAACTGTACAAGGTTGATTAGGTGGAAGAGTCAACCTTGTACACTGATATTGTAGTCGGTCAAAATTCTATTTGATCGTCTCTCTCTTCGACGCGTTCATCGGGAGCAGATGGGACAGGAAGCTTATGATCTACAACTGAAGCAATATCAGTTTTTTCATAAGCTAAAACAAATCTGAGACCAAGCACATCCATTTTTTTGGACGCATCCCCAATTTTTAACGCCCACCTACGCTCCATAAATGATAGTAGATAAACGCCCCTTCTCAATATTTCTACTGCGGTCCAATTTTCGCAAGAAGAGACTTGGATTTCAGAAAGGCAGCCATAGCGGAATCCGACTTGGTTGCTTTCGGACCCTTTTTTCTCTTCAAATGACTTGTTGCTTAGTGATGCGTTTTTTGCATGCGAAACAGGTAGCAAGTTTCCAAGAGAGTTTTTAAGCATGTTTCTCTCTTTGACAGTATAACCCTTGTCATTTATTGCGGTTCTCCAACTTGAGGATGCCGGTTTCTGAGGGTATATATGCTCCACGGTTTTGTGGTCTTTGTTAAAGTGCTCTCTGCTTGTGTCTTCTGACCATTTCAGTAACTGTCTTGTTGTCTTTGATGCTTGGCGTAAATCTTGCTCGTACTCAAACATGAAGTAACGTAATTGCTTCCAGCTGTAGTAGCCGCTATTTAAGTTTTTTCCAATATTTTTTATTGCGTCAGGAAAGTCTTTGGATTTTATGAACTTGTCTGAAGGCTCGCTAAGCGTTTTTGTTAATTCACCAACAGAAATTTTCCCTGAAAATACTTTGCCTGCCAGATCAATGATATTGACGTCAAAATAGTAAGAGCGGAGTTTTAATAAAAAGCCAAATCGTTCGATCGCAGTTAATAGCTCTTCACGCTCTGTACCTTTGTCATAGGTATGAAGCGAAGCGGTGCAGAGCATGAATAAGTCACCATTGCCAAGCCTGTTAATTTGACTTAGTCTCACCTTCTCAAAATCACTCCATTGTCCATCCTCAGGATGAGCGGTCTGATAGTAGGTTTTAACAAGTGATTTTATACTTTGAGAATAGTCGAAAACAGTTTCGATATTAAGCGGCTTCATTTCAGACTCTTGAACGCCCTCCTCAGCTTCGAGCTCTTCAGCACCATACTCTGCTATTTGTTTGGCGGCATTTAGCCTTTTTGGGGTAAAAAATTCATCGAGTAAATAGTCTTTGTACTCGTCGCCGTAGGCTATGTATCTGCGATATTGGTAAGGTGAATTAAAGTTGTCTTCTAGTTTGTCACCAAAATAGCTTATGAAATGAGTTCTCAGGAACTCATCATCTAGCGTGGATTTATTTATTTTTCCCAAATAATGATAAATGGATTTCCAACTTTCGTTGATTGCCTTTCGCAGATGTACGCTTTCCGATTTTTCTACTTCAAATTTTGTAGAAAGGTAAATCAATCTATTTTTTAATAGTTCTAAATGCGAAAGCGGTTTGCCTCTGTTGTTCATTGTTTCAAAGGTAACAAAAACATCTAAGTCTTTTTCAATGTAAAATATATTGAATTGAAGGTGCTGAGTTAATGTTGTGAATATGTATTCGAGGTCGTCTTTTGTAATATTTTTTATTTTCTCTGCGAAAAATTCTTTGGCAGCTTTCAGGTTTTTTGTATAGATGGTTTCTTCTATGGTCGAGTGGTTTACAGACGTATCACCAAAAACGACCTGTTTCAAAAATTCGTGGCTTGGGTTGTCTTTTTCATAGCCGAATATGTATGAGCGAGATATTCCTTTGCCCTTGGGCTCGCAAATATATTTTTTTCGTATATCGTTTTTTTCAGTATAGTTTAGTAGTTCGCTGTCATCGATTGAATTGAGTATGCATTGTAAAAGTATTATTGCGGTGGTTAATCGCTGTTGTCCGTCAACTACATACATAGGGCTGTAGTGTTTGGATTCTATAATCCATATGTCATCTTCCCAAGTGGCATAGTTCTCAGGGTTGACGGGTTCTAGTGTTAGCACACCAGTGTAATGGCTTTTTCCGTCTGGAAGCTGCTCTATGTCATTCCAGAAATCTTTAAGATGTTTGGCTTCCCATGAGTATCCGCGTTGATAGTCTGGGATTCTGAAAATTATTTCTGAGAAAATTTTAGACAGCGATTTCAACTCCGATTGCATATTATTATCCCTTGATTTTTCTAAGAGCTTCTCGCCATCTGAATAAATAACGTTGCCATTGCGATGACGCAACTACGCTGACTCTATCAAACTTAGCCTTTGATCGCCGCAAAAATCTAGCAGTGAGTGAACACTGCACTGATCGGCCTAGCTGCCGGAATTTTTGCCTGTGTACCAAATTATACTTTGGGTGCTTTGAAAGCGTATACCTGTACGCGCGCAGGGTTTCATTTTGGAACGGTGGGGCTGCGGTAAGGAGCGGCGAATCAACACTCGGGCAAAGCGGAGGTATGCAGAGCGTTGGTGATCCTAAATTAGGAGCCGGTAGCACTGTCTTGCGGTTCTAAAGCACTGGCTCGATCAAACTGGCGTCCTTACTTCTCACGTTGCCTACGGCGGCGCTAATCCTGAACCATTCAAAGGTCTCGGCCGGCTCGCCCTGGTGCAATACCATCTGCTCGGCGCGCTCTTTTGGCGTTGCTGGCTCCAGCCATTCGCGGGCGAGGTCCGGTGCAAGTACCACAGGCCTTCTGTCGTGGATGTCCACCATGCCACCAGCACTATCGGCGGTGATGATCACAAAGCCGTCATGCTCGCCTGGTCCTTCATCGATGCCTGGTAGTTGGCCGATAGCTGCACATAGGATCGGCGCGCCATCCCGCTTGCGGATCAGATAAGGCTGTTTCTTCGGACCACCTTCATTCACCCATTCAAACCAGTTGTCTACGGGCGTTATTGCCCGGAAGAAGGGGCCGTGGGCTACCTTCTCGACGCGCGCATTGATGGGTGCGGCTCGGTCTTTTGCCCAATGCGGACGCCACCCCCACCGCACCAGATCGGCGTGTAGCAGGTCGCCCTGGAGGTGCAGTAACGCCACTTGGGTTGTTGGGGCGAAGTTGTATCGCTTGATCGGCTGATCACCCACCGAGTTTGGCAGGGCGTTTGGCATGCTCAGTGCCGCAACAAAGTCGTGGATACCCCGGTACTGCGACAGTCTTCCGCACATGGCAAACCCTCTTTCCGATTGACCTTAGACAATCGTGGTCGGTCGAGGTCTCATTTCATTGACGATCCGTCGCAACTCGTCGGCTTCTCGCCTGCTCACATTTGCCGAGGTACTGAGGTCCGCGATTTGCTTACGCATTACTGCGGCTTCGGCACCGCGCTCTCGGAGATAACCAGCGAACTCGCTGTTCTTGGCCTGGGTTTCCAGCAGCATCTGGCTGATCCCGAAAACATCTGCCCGCGCTTTGCGTAATTGCAGGTTCAGTTCCTGGATCTCGTTCTCCAGTAAACGGCAATGCTGTCGGTACATCTGCAGTGGGGTGGGGAGGCCAAGCCATCCGAGGGTGTCTTCATCATCGTTCATGGGTACGAATCCAATACTGTATGTGCATACAGTAAGTGACGTTTGGTCATGACGCGATTTGAGGCGACGAGCTGTAATGGGGAGACGGAGATTGGGCCGGAAAAGTCAGCTGGGATAGATGAAAGTTTGCCCTTCAGCAGCATGAAAAAACCCATTTCAACATAGCATTTGCTGGCTGTCACGGTAAGCGTAGGGGGCTATGTGGACCAATAAACACGGGGCTTTTAGCATGTTTCGGCCTACCTAGCGGTCGCAGCCAGGACAGGCCCAGGCTCGCCGCTGCCAGGCAGGGGAGTAGGTGTGCCAAATGTGGGCCAATGACGTGCCACAATAGGGGCAGTGGCGTGCTTCAGCACTCGGCGCGCGCCGTCGTCCCCCCACCTCGCCTGCGGGCTAAATGGGTCCTTTTTTCTGCACACCTGCGGACCACTCCCGGTGGCTCGGGCTGGGCGCTTACTTGACGTTTTGGGGTGGCTGAAAGCCTGCGGAACCCTGCACCGAGGGGGTATTTCTTCGAAAGATCTGGAGGCGTTGCTGTGCAGGTATAGAGGGGGATTTCAAAAAGAGTAATTTCAGTAACCACGTCTGGGAAATCGGCCGGAGGCCGCGTATTCCGTGGGGTTCTGTATTACAAAAAGGAGTAACAAAAAAGTAATTGAAAAGGTAATTAATTGGCAACCTGTTGTTTTTTAAGGGTTTTTAAAAATGGAGGAATTACATTTATAAAGAGTAATCAGGTTACTTCAATATTACTTAAAGATTACCTTTTGCTTGTTTTGATAAAACCTTTTAATTCAATAGGTTGAGCGCATAATTTGGCAAATATTACTTATGTTACTCTTTTTTTTGCTCAAAAAATTCTGAGCCTTGGACGCCTTACGTGCAGGTGCACACGCGTGAATGCTTATGTCGACCGATGATCGTTAGGGATGCATTTGCTGGGAGGGTGTGTGGATCATGTCGTGGCGGGAGCTAAGTGCAATGGCTACCTGAACCCCCGATAGTGCAATGCTGGCCTGGGACAAATGCGTTTCACAGAATATTGCTTTGTCTTCTTTTTGGTGACAATATGTCACCTACCTGATGACTGGGAATCGCCATGAACGACGAAAACGAAGAAATAGTTAGCGGCCTCGAACGCTCGGCAGAAGAGCTATCTAAGGATTTGCACCTGGCCCTGGTTGAGTTGGACTGGTCGCCTGCGGCATTGATGGATCGGATGCGCTCGCTAGGCGACTACCGCACCCCGGCGACGATCCTAAGAGGGATTAACCGCGCTCTAGAGGGACAGATCAAACCATCTGGTGAACTGCTTGCCCTGGTGCAGCAATCCGTGCGCTTTAAGCGGCGTCTGCTGCGTACCTATCGTGATGTGGTTTGGACAAAACTCGGTGACGGTTCGCACACCACTCAGATCGAAGATTTCACCATCACCTTGTCGCCGCAAGCGCGGGGCCGGTGGCGGGTGAATCTCGTGCACAAAGACGGTTTCAGTCCCTCTTGGCCACGCTTTCAGGACACATTGGAGGCCGCAAAACACATGGCCTTTATCACTTTGGATAACGGTCAAAACTGGCTGCAGGAGTACGCGGACGAGCAAGCCCGCGAAGCAGCAGAATAGCTGTAAGTGTGTGCCGATCGGCGGGCAAGACCGCTAAGGGGAAAGGAAACTCTATTCTGATGACCTGGAGGTAGTTACTGCACAGTCAATACCGGACAGAATGTCACGAACTTTCCTACTCCCCACACACCTCCATCGTATTAAGATTAGCGACTCATATGTTGATTCAATGCATCAAAAAGATTTGAGGTAGACGCAACATGCTCTTTTTTGATTATTTTTTTTGTATCTAGTAGTCCTTCTACCTCTTCGGTTGCTTCTCGTGCAGGTTTTGTACGGATGTCTTTTGCATTTATGCATGCAAATAGATAGCTAGGGAACTCTTTTTCTAGTTCGATCCGATCCTGTTGCTTGTCAGCGTCCAGGATTGCTGCAACTTTTTTGTAACCTAAGTCTTCCAAGATACGGCAGATATATTTTATGTTTCCTGCGCCGCCTGCTCCCCAGCCAAAGAAATTTCCGGTAATTTTCTTCTCTAGCTGGTCAGCTATTTTTGGAAATAAAATTACGTCTTCTTGGCCCTCGGTAAGAATGATTTGGTCCTCTTGGAAGAATAATTCTTTCGCATCGAGACCAAAAACATGTGGGTTGAATATATTGTCGCCTGACAGTTTGGAAAGGGCTAGTCTTGATTCTGGTGTTGTTTGATTGATTGTTGTACCGTTTGTGCCGGTAGTGACTCTCGCCAAATAGCCATGATCGGACAAAGCTTTAAGATCTATAAAATATGGAGAGTGTGTTGCTATGATTATTTGTCTGTCTCTTGAGTATTTGTAAAGTAGAGAAGCGAGTCTTTTTTGAAGACTTGGATGTAACGATAGTTCTGGCTCGTCGATTATAATTATGTCTTCGGGCTTGGAGTCGTGCAGTGCATCGGCGATAGCAAATATACTAACGATTCCTTCTCCCATTCCGTCGCTGGAGTGGGAGTTTTCCTCATTATAGAATTTTAAAAAAAATGCGCCTTGGTCTGTTTGATCGATTGACCAGGTTGGAATGAATGTAAGAACTTCGCTAAGGATTTTGTTGAATTCAGCAGGGTCTTTAAGAATGTTGAAAAGCCTATTGGAGAAACCGTTTAAGGTCGACTGACGTTGATAGCCGAGTGAGGTGTAAGTAGATTGCTCCTTTCGTGTCCATTGTCCTTTATTGAAATAAGGTTCAAATGCACGGCGTGATGGCAGGATAAAAAAATTAGTATCTGGATCTACGTTTTCTCTAACAGTCTCGCTAGTGCCCTTGGCTACAGATCTAATGGTTTCTATTTTTTTGTTGATCGTGAATTTAATTTCAACTAAATCTGTCGCTGAGTTTCTAGTTCCTGAGGTGAAGCTTGGCGACTCATGTCCGCTTCGCGCTTTGAGACATTCTAAGATTGAAGACTTACCAGAATTATTTGGTCCAGTGATTATTGTAAATCCACTTCCTAGCTTTCCATTAGGAACTGCAAACTCAAGATGAGCTTTGTGTTTGAATCCTCTATAGCCATGAATTTCAACCCTTTCTAATGTCATTTAGAATAATCCTTGTTTTTTGTGTTGGTCATACCTTTTTGGACCCCAAGCATAGCAGTGTGTCTTTTATGTCGACTGTTCTGCGTCTCACTGTGCCATAACAGTATTTACCGTTTTGGGTATAATACGCAGCCATACGCTAGCTCGGGTAACGCCGCCTGGCTTCTACTGTGGAATAAATGTCCACTCAATTCCTTCGCGTTTACCCTTCGGGGGCAGATAGTTTGGGAAGCCGACAATGTAGGCAACGCTATGAGTTCCTCTCCATTTGATCTGAACGTTCGGAGAGCGGCAGAGGACGATGTCCCGAGCGAAGCCAGGTTTTATATCTGAAGCCTTAGGCGCCCGTGAGGAAAGACTGATCCATTTATTATCTTTTCTTTTTAGATTTAGACCGTTTAAAAACAACTTGATACCCAATACCGCGAAGCAGATAAGCGCGGCGGGAAAGAAATACGCAATATAAGCGGTTTTGTTCGCTATTAACCCGTCAGATGTCAGACCGGTGTTACTGAGGTACATGGCTGCAATCATGCCTGCGGCCATTAAGAAGATTCCGAGGCATAAAGTTTGCATGTCCGAGTTTTTTGTGATTTTGGCTTGGAGTATCCGCATTCGCAAAACTGGATCAGTTACCGAATCCCAAGGTTTCTCATTGAATCGAGGAAACGATTTATAACCATCCTCGGTCATTAACTTTCTAACTTGATAAGAGCGCCATGCCCATAGGGCAAAGGCCAAGGTAACACATGCTAAGAGTGAGTAGAGCGCGTAATCAGCTAACTTATCAATCGGGAAAAAGACTTTTTGCAGCTCACCTGTAGAGCTATCAAGAGCGATCACTGCAGCGGCGCATGCCGTAAAGGCGTTGCTCGCTAGCAAGGATGTCAAATCAAACAAGCGTGTCAGTAGGGTTTTGGGTTCCATTAATGCGACAGCTCCATCGGAAAGTAATTCTCATGTTCCATCGATGCATCACGGAGGAAACGAGGGGGAGGAAGGTTTCTCCGTCAAGAACGACCTGTAGGCGCCAGGATGCTTGAGTGTGAGATTCTCTCATGTGAGGTGGCACATTGCCCACTTATTATGTCGCAACTGTTTTACGAATATGCGTATGGCGGTTTCAGCTTGCTGAAAACGCCGTAATCGATAGCGAGGCTTCGCCAAAGATAGGTATTGGTGGTACTAAAGTGGTACGGGCGAAATTGGCTGATGCTGTAAGGCTTAGTTTTAAAGGGCCTTGCTCTTAATCGTTCCAATCCCTCATCGGGGCGACGGAGAAGCGGCGGGAGAGTGGAGCGGGTTGTAAGAACATGGGGGGATCTGAGTCAGCGAGGCGAATGGGGCGCAGTTTATCAGGGATGCATCCGAAACGTTGCGCGTTCAAGAGCCTCGTCTCCGTCCGGCAGGAGCCTGAACCCATCCTGTCGCGCATTAAAGTTTCATCATCGTTTCTGCCCGGTAGGTCTACGATCTGCTCAAGCGAGGACCGCCGAGCCTCCAGCCCCTAGGGAACCGAAAATGACTTCAAACCTTGTCAAAGTCGTGTTGATCGCCGGTGCGTTGCTGTTGAGCGCGTGTTCATCGTCTTCTGCTGTCAACAGCGACCCGTGTTTTTCAGGTGGGTGCCAAGCCTTTGGCGACCACAGCCCCAACAAAGCCGCCAAGATGAATTTTGGCGGCAGTGGGTTGGGGAGCAGTTATGGGGAGTATGGGGCGGGGTTGTTGCATGACGATTGATGGGGTGGTGGGTCAGTCAGTGGTGTATTGACTGGCCCATCGCTATCGGGGGCAAGCCCCCTCCCACAGTTTGATCTCCAGTGGAGCGGGTGGCGTTAGTGGCCGCCTTGCATGCGGCGGGCGATCAAATAGATGCCCAGGCCGACCAGTGCGGTGGCGGCGCCGATGTAGCCGGTGCTGGTCCAGCCGTACCCGGCGGTGATCGCCATGCCGCCGAACCACGGCCCCAGGGCGTTCGCGAGGTTGAATGCCGCATGATTGGAGGCCGCTGCCAGGCTGGGGGCTTCGTGGGCGATGTCCATCAGGCGGATTTGCAGCGGTGCGGCCAGTGACACCATGGTGCCGACCAGGCCCATGCTTAGCAGCACGCCCCATAACGAGGATGCGGCGACGGGGAAGAACAGCAGCACCGCCATCGACCACACCAATATCAGACCCACCGCGCGAAATTGCAGGCGGTCGAAAAGCTTACCGCCGGCGATATTGCCGATGATCCCGCCCACACCGAAGGCCGCCAGGCCGAAGGGGATCCACTGGGGCGACACCTTGGTCACTTCCAGCATGGTCGGCGCCAGGTAGCTGAATACGCAGAACATCCCGGCAAAGCCGATGGCGCCGATAGCCAGGGCCATCCAGACCTGGGGTTTGGTGAAGGCGCGCAGTTCTTTGCGCGGGTCGCTGCGTTGTTCGTCATGGCGGTGGGGCACGAACTGCCAGACCAGAGCGATGGTGCACAGAGCAATCGCACTCACCAGTGCAAACGCCGAGCGCCAACCCAGGTACTGGCCGAGGAAGGTGGCGATGGGGTTGCCCAATAGCATGGCCAGGGTCAGGCCCATCATGACGCGGGCCACGGCGCCGGCGCGTTTGTCGGTGGGCACCATGCTGGAGGCCACCACGGCGGCAATACCGAAGTAGGCGCCATGGGGCAGGCCACTGATAAAGCGAAACGCTACCAGCGAACCGAAGGTCGGGGTAAACGCCGTGGCCAGATTGCCCAACGCATACAGCCCCATCAGCAACAGCAACATGTGTTTGCGCAGCAATTTGGCGCCGAGGATCGCCAGCAGCGGCGCGCCGACCATTACGCCCAACGCATAAGCGCTGATGGCGTGGCCGACCTGGGGTTCACTCAAGTTCAGGTTATGGGCGATGTCGGGCATCAGGCCCATGATGGCGAATTCGCCGGTGCCGATTGCAAAAGCGCCCACGGCCATGGCCGCTTCCATTTTGGCGGCACTGCGCGCGGGCAGCACATGCCCGGGTGTTTGCTGGATAGACATGAATCGCTCTGTTTTGATGAAGGGCACGAAAGACAGCCGCCGATGCTACGCAAGCAACGACGAAGGTGTCTAGAACAGCCATTTGCACCAGAGTTCCCGCGCGATTGCCAGGCTGTGACCCCACGTCGCGCCCGCCAGGCTTGACACTGTGGCCGATCCAGCGCGCTAAAGCGGTTGTTTTGGCGTTGTCAATTAGCCAAACAGCGCATAACGGCCTTTTGCCGTGATATTCTGCGCGCCGTCCTGGTTTGGTCTGTTCCCGCAACGTACTCCTGTATACGTCGCGTGGGGCGGCTGTCGCCGGGTAGCTGAAGCCAATAATGATAAGAAGTCAGCGCAGAAGGGACATAAAAGTGAAGTCGATACGTCGGCTTTGTGTGCCCACCCTGCGACCCTGAATTGACTGTGCACACCTCGCGGTGCGTTGCCTGGCGCAGCGCGATAGCGGCGTGCCCAGGCGCAGGGGCTGCGGGGCGGATGGCGTTTTATCATAGGTGCTACTGATGTTTAAGAAAGTTAACACTGCCCTGCTGGGGCTGGCGTTGTCGATGGGGATCACGACCGCGCAAGCGCAAGAGCCTAAGAAAGTCGATGTGCTGCTGATCGGCGGCGGCATCATGAGCGCGACCCTCGGCGTATGGCTCAACGAGCTGGAGCCGGATTGGTCGATGGAGATGGTCGAGCGTCTCGACGGCGTAGCCGAGGAAAGCTCCAACGGCTGGAACAACGCCGGTACTGGTCACTCGGCTCTGGCTGAGCTGAACTACACCCCAGAAGACAAGAACGGCAACGTTGAGATCCCGAAAGCGGTCGAGATCAACGAAGCGTTCCAGATCTCCCGTCAGTTCTGGTCCTGGCAGGTCCAGCAGGGCGTGCTGAAGAACCCACGTTCGTTCATCAACTCCACACCGCACATGAGCTTCGTGTGGGGCGATGACAACATCAAATTCCTGAAAAAACGCTACGAAGCCCTGCAGGCCAGCCCGCTGTTCGCCGGTATGCAGTACTCCGAAGACCCGGCGCAGATCGCCAAATGGGTGCCGCTGATGATGGAAGGGCGTGACCCGAACCAGAAAATCGCGGCCACTTGGACCCCGATTGGCACCGACGTGAACTTCGGCGAAATCACCCGCCAGTTCGTCGCGCACCTGCAAACCACTCCGAAGTTCGATCTGAAGCTGTCCAGCGAAGTGCAGGACATCACCAAGAACGATGACGGTTCGTGGCGCGTCAGCTACAAAAACCTGAAAGACGGCACCAAGACTGAAACCGACGCCAAGTTCGTGTTCATTGGCGCTGGCGGCGGTGCACTGCACCTGCTGCAAAAGTCCGGCATTCCTGAAGCCAAGGAATACGCAGGTTTCCCGGTGGGTGGCTCGTTCCTGGTGACCGAGAACCCGACCATCGCCGAGCAGCACCTGGCTAAAGCCTACGGTAAAGCTTCGGTCGGCGCGCCGCCGATGTCGGTGCCGCACCTGGACACCCGTGTGCTGGATGGCAAACGCGTGATCCTGTTTGGCCCATTTGCGACCTTCTCCACCAAGTTCCTGAAGGAAGGTTCGTACCTGGACCTGCTGACCAGCACCACCACCCACAACATCTGGCCAATGACCAAAGTCGGTATTCGTGAATACCCACTGGTCGAGTACCTCGCCGGCCAACTGATGCTGTCCGATGACGACCGTTTCAAGGCGCTGCAAGAGTACTTCCCGAACGCCAAGCAATCCGACTGGCGTCTGTGGCAGGCCGGTCAGCGCGTGCAGATCATCAAGCGTGACGAAGAGCAGGGCGGCGTCCTGAAACTCGGCACCGAAGTGGTCAGCTCCGCCGACAACACCATCGCTGGCCTGTTGGGTGCATCGCCAGGCGCGTCCACCGCGGCTCCGATCATGCTGACCGTGCTGCAGAAAATGTTCAAGGACAAGGTCGCCACCCCGGCCTGGCAGGAAAAACTGCACCAGATCGTGCCGAGCTATGGCACCAAGCTGAACGACAGCCCGGAAGCGGTTGCCAAGGAATGGGCCTACACCGCCGGTGTCCTGCAACTGACACCACCGCCTGCAATCCCACAGCGGTCGGCACCAACGGCTACCGAGGCTGCCAAGCCTGCGGCCCAGCCAAGCAAGCCGGCGTCTGACCTGGCTCTGTAAAAAATGCTGTAAGACACAACAAAGCCCGCTGAACCGGTAACGGTCAGCGGGCTTTTTTGTGGGCATCTGTCAGAGGGTGAAGCCCTGCTTCAACTGCTCATGCAGATCGAGCGCCAAGTAGTTCGCGCTATCGGACAGCAAGTAGAGATGGTGGCGTGGCAGTTCGGGCAGTTGCACCCCTGGAATGTTTTTAGTCAGCCCGGCGGTGATGCGACTTTCTTCGATCATGCCCACGGCCAGGCCACAACTGATGGCCGCCTCCACTGCCGTGGAGCTGGCGCTTTCCAGTAGCACCCGGTAGTAGGTGCCGTTGTCCTTGAGCACCCGCATGGCCGAGGCGCGGTAGGGGCAACCGTTCAATTGCACGGCGATCGGCAGCGGCGCCTGTTCGGGTGTTCTGAAATCTTCGGAAACCACCCACACCGGTTGTATCGACCCCAACAGCTCTCCTTGTTCCAATGGCTGGGCGCTGACAATCAACGCCAGATCGATCTGCTCACGGCTGAACATGGTGAACAATTCACCACTGGATCGGGCTTCGACTTCCAGTTCGAGCAGCGGATTGTCGGCGATCAGTTGCGGCAGGAAGTCCCGCATAAAGGCCGGTGCGTAGGAGTCCGGCAAGCCCAGGCGGATTTTCCCCTGCATGCGTTGTGGGGTCAGGGAAGCGAGGAGTCGGTCATGGCTCTTTAGAAAGTCAGTGGTTTCGCTGAGCAGCTTCTTGCCATACATCGTCAGCTCCACGCCCTGATTGCTGCGAATGAACAAACGCTGACCGATCAACGCTTCGAGCTTCTGGATCTGCGTGGTGACCGTCGAGGCGCTGCGGTGCACATGTTGGGCGGCTTCATTGAAGCGCCGAAAGCGGGCCACCGCATGAAAGGTACGCAGCAGGTCGACATTCAATTGTTTGCTCATGATTCTTCTTTTAAGGATCAGTTGTGCAGATTATTCAAATATACAAAATCATGCTCGCTCCCTAGGCTTTGGGTCAAGCAGGTACGCCGGCGTGCCTGAGAACAATAAGAAAGGGAGCGCTTATGGATATCAATGAGCTGGTGGTGTCGTCGTTGAAGAACAACCACGGCTTTGAAAGCCCGATATGGACGGTTGAAAATGCCGCTAAATACGCGGCCACAGGCGCTGATTTATCGGAATGGGACCGGTTGGTCAGCGAAGAAATCCTGCACCTGATGACCTCGCTGAATCAGGAGGGCGTCGACCGCGTGGATCTGTGCGCCGCACCCTGTGGCCAAGGCGCATTGGGTCAACTGTTGCGCGCGGTGGCGGATGACCTTGTGGAGCTGGTCGGTCAAGACCGCTTGCACTATGTGGAGTTGGGCCCTGAGCCGATCAAAACCTGCGCGCTGATGCGACACCTGCTGGAGAACGGCGCTGAGCCGTTGCATTACACCGCCGTTGATATCAACCAGGCATCACACGGGGTCATGCGCCGATCGGTCGAGCCATTGCTCGCAGCGCCGCAAGGGTTTCGCTACTTGTCGACGGATTTTCGCTCGCTGTACAGGCGTCACATCGACTGCGGGCAGGATGTGACGCTGATCACCATGCTGGGGTTTCAGGAAGGCAATGAACTGCCCGACACCATCGGACAGATCCTACGGCGTATTGGTGGCGCGCGAACCTACGTGCTTTCGGAGATGCAACTGTTCACTGCCCAGGGCGACGAACACATCCAGCGCTTTTACCGGCACGACTGTATGTATCGATTCTCCGACCTGATCGGCATGAAGCTCGGCTTCCAGAAAACCGGCGAGCACGAAGTGGTTGTTTTAGAAATCGAGCACGGGGTGGATCGCTACCGCGTTGCCGCCACCTTGTTGCCCGTCAGCAAAGGCTCGGCACAGGGCTACCTGTTGACCAATGTCTGTTTGAAGTACACCCGCGAACAATTTACCCGCGTACGCCAGGACTACGGCGGTTGCCGCGTCATCGGCGAGTACTGCAGCGGTGACGGCAGCGTGCTGTTTCAGCTGTCGGAATATTGCGCGGATCACGCGGCCGTCAATTGAGTGAGGCATCACCATGAAAAGACAAAGTGAGCTACCGGTATTCGCCCAAGGCTTCGCGCGCGTCAGATCAGCCTTGCAGGCGTCATTGGCCCCCACATCCCGTTGCAAACATCCGGGCGCATTGCTCGATACGTTGCAACCTTGGCGTGACAGCTATTTGCGAACGGATGGGCCCAATCTCATGGGGAGCCGCACCCTTGCGGACTTGGGTTATGTGGCCTCGCCCTTGGCGGTTTCCACGTCTCAACAGTTGACGGCCTTGGCCCAGGTATCCGGGCTGTTCAGCGAGCAGGGCATCCTCCAACTGCGGCGTGCCTGTTATCAGTTGGAGGCGGGTTCCAGCACCAGTGACTGGATCATTTCGAACCGCACCCGCGGCGTCACCGAGTCGTCCACACTGATACGCGAGATGATGAACAGTCGGGCCTTTCTGCTGGCGGTATCGCGCATTGCCGGGGTTCCGTTGGTGCCCCATCCGTTCCCGCGGGCGCGTTCCCAGGTCAACTATTTCTATCCGCCTCAGGCACACCACGACAAGGCACAGATCGGCATGTGGCACACCGACGGCACCAGTTTCGTGTTGAATATTCTGCTGTCTGAGTCCGACGAGTATGACGGCGGCGAGTTCGTCTACTTCGATGGCACCGCTGAACAGTTCGATGTCGAGGAGCTGGATCAGCGTGTGCGCAGTTGCTCGGTCAAATCCAGTGGTGATGCGGTGTATATCTACGGCAGCCGTGTGTTCCATGGAGTGCGTCCGCTTACGCGCGGTCGTCGTATGTCGTTGGTGCTTTCGTTTCATTGCCCTTATAGCCAGGAGGATGTGAACAAGTTCTGGCACCTGGCTTCGGACGACGGGGTCTTGCGGACGATCCGGCCGTGGTTCCGTTTACAACACGATCTGGTGCGGCCGCCCCACGAGCAGTACCAGCGGCTGGGCATCGAGCCGATCACCTTCGCCGATCTCGATCCGTTGAGCGTGGCGCCGTGAGCGCCACTCACGGCACGCCTGGCATGGGTTATGTGAAGCTGCTGCTCCTGCAGGCGGTGTTTGTCCTGTCCTGGAGTTCGGGCTTTATCGGCGCCAAATTAGGCGCGCAGAGTGCCGGTGCATTCAACCTGCTGTTCTGGCGATTTCTGTTGGTCTCGCTGTGCCTGGGCGTGTTCTTAAATGTGCATTTGCTCAAGGTTTCCTGGGCGCAGATACGCCATCACGCGGTGATCGGGTTTCTCTCGCAGTTTCTCTACTTGAGTTGCGTTTACGTGGCGATCCAGAACGGGTTGCCGCCGGGGATCGCGGCCATTATCGCGGCCTTGCAGCCGTTGATGACGGCGGCGCTGTCAACGGGCAACGCTGGGGAGCGCAGTGGTGGATGGCAGTGGCTGGGGTTGCTGATCGGGTTTGTCGGCGTGTCGATCGTCATCTCGGGGCAATACGGCAGCAGCGGGCAAAGTGTCGGCCTGGTCATGTATCTGTTACCGCTGGTGTCGGCGTTGGGGCTGACCCTGGCAACCCTGTATGAGCGCCGTTCGGCGCAACAACACAGCACGGGCCTGGTCTTGCCGCTGTTTATCCAATCGCTGCTGACGCTGATCGGGTTTACCGCTGCGGTGTTGTATACCGACACCCTGAGCATTCCCCGTGAGCCTGAGGTACTGATCTCGATTGTCTGGCTGACGGTGTTCTCGACCTTCATTGCCTACTTGAGTCTTTGGATGCTGCTGCGGTTCATGACCGCGACCCATGTGGCAGTGCTGGTTTACCTTGAGCCGCCAGTGACCTTGGTGTGGGCGGCGTTGATGTTTGGCGATGCGATTCTCGCCTCCACCTATGCCGGCATTGCGGTGGTTGTCGCCGGTCTGATTCTGGTTCGACTCAAGCGACCGACCGTCGCCTGCACATCGTGATGCCCTCAGCTTCAGCAAGCCGACAGATATCGCCTGTTACAAATTGTCCATGGCCACGCAGGAGCATGGCTGCGGCAACGGGGGGATTTTTGACAGTGGCAGGTGTTGGGCGCTTACGCCCGAGGGGTTTGTATGTTGCTACGTTATGCGGCATTGGCGGCGGTGGTCGTGGCTGCGTCCGGGTGTGTGCAAGAGCGTGTGGTGCATGAGCGCCGACCGGTGCAACGGGAATATGTCGAGGTGGTGGCGCCGCAGCCGCCGCCGGTGCAAGTGGTCGAAGTCGAACCGCCAGCACGTTATGGCTATATCTGGTCTCGCGGTTATTGGCGTTGGGAGGGCGGTCGCTACGTGGCGGTCCATGGCCACTGGGAGCCAGTGCGCGAAGGCTATCGCTATGTGCATCCGCATTGGGTGCAGCGCAGTGATGGCTTTCACTGGCAGATTGGTGGCTGGGTGCGTTGAGCCCGGCTCAGCCCAGGCGCTTCATGCCGGCTGCCTTGGCGGCATTAGCGTCAAAGGTCGCGGTGTATTCACAGCCGGCCCCATGGGCGCACCGCTCGATCAGGCAGTCGGCGAAATCGGCCTTGCCGGCGCTGAACTTGCGTAGCGCCTGCCAGATGACTTCGGCATGTTCCAGGGTTAACTCGCGGGTGCGCAGCAGGGTTTCCAGCACGCTGACCACGTCACGCTTGGCGCAGGCGTAGCAGCTCTGCAGGACCCACACCAGTTCCACTACCGACACCAGGCTGACAAACCCTGGAGACACTGTAGTGAGGGATTCGATCAATTCGGACGCCTGAGCGGACTGAACCGGGTCGTCCTGGGTGATGTAGCGCACTAAGACATTGGTATCCAGCCCGATCATCGAGCTTTAGCTCCCTGCGCAGCGATAGCCTGGTTCATGTCATCGAGCGAGACCGCTTTGGCTGGCATTGGGATCAGTCCCTTCAGATCGCGAACGGTTTTACTCGCTGCAACGATTGAAAACCGGCCGTCTTCCATCTCGACGAATTCCACGCGGTCGCCGGTTTCCAGGCCAAGGGCGGTACGGACTTGTACGGGGATCGTGATTTGTCCTTTAGAGGTGAGGGTGGCGGTGGCCATAGCAAAGAGCTCCATCGGGGTATTCCTTACCCTAAGGTAAGGAATGATGGAGGACAAGGTCCGTTGGTCCATAGCGTGTTCGGCTCAAGTTAAAAGTGGGGTAGGTCAAAACCTAGTCCGAACTTTTAACGCTCGCACGCCCGATCCGGCGCCAAAGCAATACAAACTATGAACGCGCTTACTGCACCACGCGATAACACGGCACATACGCCGCGCCGCCGGGCAGTTTCATGCGGTGCTGGGCCACGAATGCCTTCAACAGTTCATCCAGCGGTTTCATGATCGCCGGATCGCCATGGATCTCGTACGGCCCATTTTCTTCGATCAGGCGGATGCCCTTGTCCTTCACGTTGCCCGCCACGATCCCGGAGAACGCGCGACGCAGGTTCGCCGCCAGTTCGTGAGGCGGCAGGGCGTGACTCAGTTGCAGGCTGGCCATGTTCTCGTGGGTCGGATCGAACGGGCGCTGGAAGCCTTCGTCAATCTTCAGCAGCCAGTTGAAGTGGAAGGCGTCGTTGCGCTCGCGGCGGAACTGCTTCACCTCCTTGAGGCCGGCGTTCATCTGGCGGGCCACTTCGGCCGGGTCGTCGATGATGATTTGGTAGTGCGCCTGCGCCGCTTCGCCAAGGGTGGCGCCGACGAACGCGTGCAGTTGTTGCAGATACGGCGCGGCCTGTTGTGGCCCGGTGAGGATCACCGGGAACGGCACATCGCGGTTATCCGGGTGCATCAGGATGCCCAGCAGGTACAGAAATTCTTCAGCGGTGCCGGCGCCGCCTGGGAAGATGATGATGCCGTGGCCCACGCGCACGAAGGCTTCCAGGCGTTTTTCGATGTCCGGCAGGATCACCAGTTCATTGACGATCGGGTTCGGCGCTTCGGCGGCGATGATGCCCGGCTCGGTCAGGCCCAGGTAACGCCCGCCGGTGATGCGCTGCTTGGCGTGGGAAATGGTCGCGCCCTTCATCGGGCCTTTCATCACGCCTGGGCCACAACCGGTGCACACGTCCAGGCTGCGCAGGCCGAGTTCGTGCCCGACTTTCTTGGTGTATTTGTATTCTTCGGTATTGATCGAGTGACCGCCCCAGCACACCACGATCTTCGGTTCCACGCCCGGACGCAGCGTGCGTGCGTTGCGCAGCAGATGGAACACATAGTCGGTGATGCCCTGGGAGTTGCTCAGGTCGATGCGCTGGCTGTCCAGCTCGTTCTCGGTGTAGACGATGTCGCGCAGGGCGCTGAACAGCATCTCGCGGGTGCTGGCGATCATTTCGCCATCGACGAAGGCGTCGGCCGGGGCATTGAGCAATTCCAAGCGCACGCCACGGTCCTGCTGGTGGATGCGCACTTCAAAGTCTTTGTAGGCGTCGAGGATGGTCTTGGCGTTATCGATATGCGCGCCGGTATTGAGGATCGCCAGGGCGCATTGGCGGAACAGGGTGTAGATGCTGCCGGTACCGGCTTCGCTCAGTTGCTGGACTTCGCGTTGGGAGAGGGTTTCGAGGCTGCCCTTGGGGCTGACGGAGGCATTGATGACTTGACGTTGGGGCATTCTGATTCCTTGAAAGCGCAGCCACCGCATCCCCTTGGGGGCGATGGCTTGAGAAAGGTGGGCGCCGATCACGGTCGCACGAGACGGTTTTTACCTCAGCCACACGGCCGAGCGCAAACACCGTCCAGCACCATCATGCCGCAGAACTTACTCGATCAGCTTCCAGTTTTTGTAGAAAACCCGACGCAGGGTAAAGACCATGGCGGCAAACCCGGCGATCACGGCGTTAAGCACCGCCGGCAGCGGGGTCGGCCGCACAATGTCGATAACAGGCAGTAGCGCTTGGCGTCGTTTTTGTTGAAGGACGCGTGCATCAGGGTGTCATCGAAGATAAACAGCGGATCGTCATGCCAGTAGTGCTTGTGCTCGCCCACCTGGATATACACGCCATCGTGATGGGGCGCCGGTGCCATGTTGTAGAGCACGCGGAACATCATGCGCAGCGGGCCAAAGTGAAAAGACGTGGAGCGGTTCTCGTTGAATACCGACACGCCGATGGTTTTTACGAACGGCAGCTTTTGCCGCAGTGTTGGAATATTCAGCGTGGTTTCGATCGGCCGACCGTACCATTGGAAAAACAACATGCCGCGTTTCTTCTCGGCCATGCGCTCATCCAGATAGCCGATGATTTCATCCTTGTGGGCCATGGCATCGTCGATCACCTGTTGCAGCTCCTCGCGCCAGGCAGGCGGCAAGTCACGCATCGTATACACATGGCGATTGCGCGAACTCAACAGGTCGAACAGGGTGTTGAACGGCGCCAGCAACCAAGTGTTGCGGCCGCTGCCGATAAAATACTTTTTGATGGTGGGCGCATCGTACAAGCCGTTGCGCAGGAAATCGTAGATCCCGCAGACCAGCACCAGGCTTAGAAAGACCACGGTGGTCATGGGAAACACTCCCATAAACAGCAATACGCCGATGACCCAGGCAACAGACACCGCTTTTTTACGCAACGCAGCCTTATTCATCACACTCAAGCTCCAGCAGGACGCCATTCGACAGGTCCGTATCCGTGGCCGCGAGTGGTGGTTTTGAAACATGTTGAAACATTTGCGTCATCATAAGGCGTTTGCCGCCCCGTCGGCATTTTAAATAGTGCGAAATTGTGAAGGCTTTACACAGTTTTTAACCCCGCAGGGTCCCGTGCATTGGATTTTGTAAACGCAAGATTTGCGACTATCGTGACGCTTCGGTTTTTTGGACGTCATAGACCGGTACGATTGAAGTTGAATGGCTACCACTGGCCTTCGGCACCTTGGAAGAGGCAGAAATTTTATGATCATCAAACCGCGGGTTCGTGGCTTCATCTGTGTGACCGCCCACCCTGTTGGCTGTGAGGCGAACGTCAAAGAGCAGATCGACTACGTGACTCAACACGGAACCATCGAAGGCGGCCCGAAGAAGGTGCTGGTTCTCGGTGCCTCCACCGGCTACGGCCTGGCCGCGCGCATCAGTGCCGCGTTTGGCTGCGGCGCCGATACCCTGGGCGTGTTTTTTGAGAAAGAAGGCGAAGAAGGCAAGCTGAGTTCCGCCGGCTGGTACAACAGCGCCGCGTTCGAGAAGTTTGCCGTCGAAAAAGGCCTGTACGCCAAGAGCATCAACGGCGACGCGTTCTCCGACGAGATCAAGCGCCTGACCATCGACACCATCAAGAAAGACCTGGGCAAGATCGACCTGGTGGTCTACAGCCTGGCCGCGCCACGCCGTACCGACCCGAAGACCGGTGAAGTCTACAACTCCACGCTCAAGCCGATCGGCAAGGCCGTGACCCTGCGTGGTATCAACACCGACAAGGGCGTAGTGGTCGACACCACCCTGGAGCCGGCGACCCAGGAAGAAATCGACGGCACCGTGAAGGTCATGGGTGGCGAAGACTGGCAACTGTGGATCGACGCCCTGCGTGACGCAGATGTACTGGCCGAAGGCGCCAAGACCACCGCGTTCACCTACCTCGGCGAAAAGCTGACCCAGGACATCTACTGGAACGGCTCCATCGGCGAAGCCAAGAAAGACCTGGACAAGAAAGTCCTGACCCTGCGTGAAAACCTCGCGGCATTGAAAGGCGACGCCCGCGTGTCGGTACTCAAGGCGGTGGTCACCCAGGCCAGCTCTGCGATTCCGATCATGCCGCTGTACCTGTCGTTGCTGTTTAAAGTGATGAAAGAGCAGGGC
Organism: Pseudomonas sp. ARP3; assembly: GCF_001029595.1. Taxonomy (NCBI): domain Bacteria; kingdom Pseudomonadati; phylum Pseudomonadota; class Gammaproteobacteria; order Pseudomonadales; family Pseudomonadaceae; genus Pseudomonas; species Pseudomonas sp. ARP3. The sequence goes on along the minus strand of NZ_LEKF01000025.1, from coordinate 39,076 downwards.
ACCCACGAAGGTTGCATCGAGCAGGTCTACGGCCTGTTCAAGGACAGCCTGTACGGCAAGGCACCGAAGCTCGACACCGACGGCCGCCTGCGTGCCGACCTGGCTGAGCTGGAGCCGAAAGTCCAGGACGCCGTGGCGGCGCTGTGGAACCAGGTGACCGATGAAAACGTCGACGAGATCAGCGATTTTGCCGGCTACAAGGCGGAATTCCTGCGCTTGTTCGGCTTTGAAGTCGAGGGTGTGGACTACGAGGCTGACGTGAACCCGACGGTGAAGATCAACGGTCTGATTCAAGCCTAAAGCGCGGTTAAAAATGTTGGAGGGGGCTTGCCCCGATGGCGTCGCGTCAGACAGCTCAGCTGTAGCTGAGCTACCGCCGTCGGGGGCAAGCCCCCTCCCACTTTGATTTGTGTGCGTTTCAGAGGTTTCTTACGCTTCAGCGCGCCGTTCCCTCCCTTCAAATCTGCCAGACTCCTCCCGCTATCAAGCCAAGCCAACGGAGGATCTGATGACGATTCGTGCAGTAGTTTTTGATTTCGGCGGTGTTCTCTTCGATTGGAGCCCGCATCACCTCTACCGCAAACTGATTGCCGACGATCACGAACGGCAGTGGTTCCTGGATAACATCTGCACCCAGGCCTGGAATACCGAACAGGATGCGGGGCGGCCGCTGGCCGAAGCCACGCAAATCCTGATCGATCAACACCCCCAGCATAGATACCTGATCACGGCCTATTACGACCGCTGGCACGAAATGCTGCGCGGCCCTTTGCCTGAAGGCGTGGCGATTCTCCAGGCCTTGCACACCGCAAACATGCCGTTGTTCGGGCTCACCAACTGGTCTGCCGAAACCTTCCCCTATGCTCGTAAACACTACCCGTTCCTGCAGTGCTTGCGTGACATCGTCGTGTCTGGCGAAGTGAAACTGATCAAGCCCGACCCGGCGATCTACCACGCCAGCCTCGCGCAGGTGCGTGCCCATCTGGCCGATATCCAGCCGAGCGAAGTGGTGTTCATCGATGACGTGGCCGACAACGCCGAAGCCGCCAGCGCTTTGGGTTGGCAGGGCATTCATCATGTATCGGCCGAGCAGACATCGGCACGGTTGCGTGAATTGGGCGTGGGCTTCTAGCGCGCCCATTTCTCCATCACAAAATCGACAAACGCTCGCAATTTGGGCAGGCGATAACGATCCTGGCCATACAGCACATGCATGGGGCGGCTGGGCAATTGATAGTCGGTCAGCAACGCCACAAGGTTGCCGCTGTGCAGATCGGGTTGGACCAGCGCATCGGGCAGCATCACGATGCCCATGCCCTGTACCGCCGCTTGGCGCAGGGCTTGTGAGCTATTGATGGTCAACGATCCGGACACCGGGATTTCCACTTCGCCGTCCGCTCCCGTCATACGCCAGAGCTTGTCGGCGTTGCGCCAGTCGTCGGTGGACGGATAGGCGAATGCCAGGCAGTCGTGGAGTTGCAGGTCTTCGGGCTTGGTCGGCGTGCCGCGTCGCGCCAGGTAGCTCGGCGAAGCGCAGAGGGTGATGGTGTAGTCCTGCATGGGCCGGGCGATCAGGCTCGACGGTTCCAACTCGCCCAAGCGGATCGCCACGTCGAAGCCACTGTCGACCAGGTCCATGCGCTGGTTGCTGAGCACCACATAGAGCTTGATCTGCGGATAACGTTGGGAGAATTCGCTCAACGCCGGCGCCAGGCGCTCGGTGCCGAAGGCGGGTGGGGCGGTGATGCGCAAGGTGCCTCTAGGCACGTCGCTGTGGGCCTGTTCGGCCAATTGTTCGGAGTCGGCCACCAGCCCCAGCACCTCCAGACAGCGTTGGTAATACTGGCCGCCGAACTCCGTAAGGCTCTGCTTGCGCGTGGTGCGCTTGAGCAGGCTGACTCCCAGGCGCTGTTCCAGGGCTCGCAGGTGGTTGCCGACCATCGTGGTCGACATGCCGCAGGCGTGGGCCGCCGCTGTCATGCTGCCGGTCTCCACCACTTTTACGTACACCGACATTGCTTGGAACAGATCCATTATCAAGTCCTGATTTAAAGTCATTGCACAAATGCGCAGTTTATCCAGCTCAGGTGGCTAACGATACTGAGACCATCAACCTGATGACTTGGAGCCCGCACCATGACCGCCGCCTGCCTGATGACCACCTACCAACCCTTGGCCCTGAGCTTCGCCCGTGGCCTGGGCACGCGTCTGTGGGACCAGCAGGGTCGCGAGTACCTCGATGCGGTGGCGGGTGTGGCGGTGACCAATATCGGGCATTCCCACCCGCGTCTGGTGGCGGCCATCAGCGAGCAGGCCGGTCTGTTGTTGCACACCTCCAACCTCTACAGCATCGACTGGCAAAAACGCCTGGCCCAGCGTCTTGCGCAGCTGTCCGGCCTGGATTGCGCGTTCTTCAACAATTCCGGTGCCGAAGCCAACGAAACCGCGCTCAAACTGGCGCGCTTGCACGGCTGGAAAAAGGATATCGAAGAGCCGTTGATCGTGGTGATGGAGAACGCTTTCCACGGGCGCACCCTGGGCACCATGGCGGCCAGTGACGGGCCGTCGGTACGCCTTGGGTTTCAGCGCTTGCCGGGGAATTTTCTCAAGGTCCGGTTCGGTGACTTGGCCGCCATTGAGGCGATCACCCGGACCCACGGCGCACGTATCGCGGCTGTGTTGCTGGAGCCGATCCAGGGCGAAAGTGGCGTACTGCCCGCGCCGCCCGGCTATTTGCGTGGCCTGCGCGATCATTGCACCGCCCACGGTTGGCTGATGATGCTCGATGAGATCCAGACCGGCATCGGTCGCACCGGTGCGTGGTTCGCGTTCCAGCATGAAGGCATCGTGCCGGACGTGATGACCTTGGCCAAGGGCCTTGGCAATGGCGTGCCGATCGGAGCTTGCCTGGCGCGGGCCGGTGTGGCGCGCTTGTTCACGCCGGGCAGTCATGGCAGCACTTTTGGCGGTAACCCGCTGGCTTGCCGGGTGGGCTGCACGGTGCTGGACATCATCGAAGAGCAGGGCTTGCTGCACAACGCCGCGCAACAGGGCGAACGCTTGCTGGCGCGGCTGCGCGTGGAGCTGGCGGAACACCCCCAGGTGCTGGCGATTCGCGGGCAGGGCTTGATGATCGGCATCGAACTGGCCAACCCGTATCGCGACCTGGCCCATCGCGCCGCCCAGGAACATGGGCTGCTGATCAATGTGACGCGGGGCAAGATCATCCGCCTGCTGCCGCCGCTGACCCTGGACGGCAAGGAAGTCGAGATGATCGTGCGGGCCATTAGCCGGTTATTGGATCAGGGCCATTGAGCCATTCTTGGTTGAGGGTTTCGGTGTCGCCCAGGTATTCCAGTAACCACGCCATGGCCGGGGACAGCTTGTTCTGCGCCCAGGCCACGCAGGACGGGCTGGCGGGGAAGGGGCGGGTGAGTCGCAGCGCTACCAGCTCGCCGCGTTCGATCCACGGCGTCACTTGATGTGCCGGCGCCATGCCGACACACAGGCCGTCGCGCAGGCAATCGATGGCGGACGCCCAGTTGGGCACGACCAGGCGTCGTTGATTGTCCAGGGTCCAGGTATCGCGCTTGGGCAGGTTGCGCGAGGTATCGGTCATGCACAGCGAAGCGAAGGGGCGCAGCTGGTCGTCGTTGAGCAAGCCTTCGGCCCTTGCCAGCGGGTGTTCTGCGCTGACCACGCACAGCCAGTTCAACAGGCCCATGTCGCGGAAGGTAAAGTGGCTGGCCACCGGCACCGCGCTGGTGGCGCCGATCACAATGTCGGTGCGCTCGTCGGCCAGGGCATCCCATACGCCGTTGTACACCTCGTATTCCAACAGCAATTCCACCTCAGGGAACTGTCGATAGAAATCCAGCACCAGTTGCCGGCAGCGTTGGGGCTTGACGATGGAGTCCACTGCCACCTTCAACTGGCCGCTCCAGCCATTGGCCACCTGCTGGCACAAGCGCCGCGTGCCGAGCATTTTCTTCATCACCCCCCGGGCTTCGTCGATAAACAGGCGGCCGGCGGGGGTCAGTTCCACGTCACGGTGACGTCGCACGAACAACGGCACCGCCAGCCATTCTTCCAACTGACGCACCGTATAGCTGATGGCTGACGGTACCCGGTGCAATTCCTGAGCGGCGGCGCTGAAACTGCCATGGCGAGCCACTGCGTCTACTACGTCCAGAGAATATTCGGACCACATGGCTATTGCCTTCAAAAATATTGATAAGAGTGCCCAATTATTATCGCTTCACACAGAATTTATCAGCTTCATAATGGGCGCTAGTCAGCAAATAGTTTGATGGCAATGTCAGCAAGGCTTCAATGAAAAATTCGTTTGGTTTCACCGGGTATCTAGCGGGCCTGAGCATGCTCGGTTATCTCGCCATGGACATGTACTTGCCGGCGTTCGGCGCCATGGGCGAGCACTTGCAGATCAGCGCGAGCGCGGTTGGCGCGAGCTTGAGCGTATTCCTCGCAGGTTTTGCGCTGGGGCAGTTGATTTGGGGGCCGCTGTCCGACCGGCTAGGACGCAAGCCAATCCTGCTCGCGGGCCTGAGCCTGTTTGTGCTGGGCTGCGTCGGGATGTTCTGGGTCGACAGCGCTGCGCAACTGCTGGCCCTGCGCTTTATCCAAGCGGTTGGGGTGTGTTCCGCCGCCGTGAGTTGGCAGGCACTGGTGATCGATCGCTACCCCGCCGATAAGGCCCACCGGGTATTTGCCAGCATCATGCCGTTGATGTCGCTGTCGCCGGCTTTGGCGCCGTTGTTGGGAGCGGTGGTGTTGAATCATCTGGGCTGGCAGGCAATCTTCGGCGTGCTGTTGGGTGTGTCGCTGGTGCTGCTGGTGCCCACCTTGTTCCTGCGCAGCGTGCCGAAACGGCTGACACAGGCGTCGGCACGTATGGGTTATGGGCAGTTGCTTAAATCGCGGGTGTTCAGCGGCAATGTGATGATCTTTGCCGCGTGCTCGGCCAGTTTCTTCGCCTGGCTGACGGCCTCTCCCTTTATCCTCGGCGGCATGGGCTACAGCCCTAACGATATCGGTTTGAGTTATGTACTGCCGACCTTGGCGTTCCTGATCGGCGGCTACAGCTGTCGCAGCGCCTTGCAGCATCTGCCGGGCAAAACGTTGCTGCCGTGGTTGTTGCTGGCCTACTGCGTGAGCATGGGCGCGCTGTACCTGGTTGCCACGTTGACCGTGCCGACCCTGACCACCTTGCTAATTCCGTTCTGCCTGATGGCGTTGTGCAACGGTGCCAGTTACCCCATCGTGGTGGCGAATGCGCTGATGCCCTTTGCGGAAAATTCCGGCAAGGCCGCAGCGCTGCAAAACACCCTGCAACTGGGCTTGTGCTTTGTGAGCAGCCTGCTGGTGTCATCGATGCTCGAACATCCGCTATTGATCACCGTGATCGTGATGCTGGCGACCGCGCCGTTGGCAGTGTTGGGATATTGGCTGGCCCGGCCGAAGGCCAATCGCGCCGAGCTGATGACAGAGCTGAACTGAAAGAGGATCCTGCGCAGCGGCTGCCCCAAAGCCTGCAAACTGTTTATGCCTGGCACACCGCAGTGTCTGGAGACAGGGCCGCTTCGCGCCCCAGCGCGGGGCAAGCCCGCTCACCACAATTTGCGGGGGGCTGCTTCCCAGTGGTGAGCAGGCTTGCCCTGCGCTGGGCTGCGCAGCGGCCCTAATGGCTGCGAATGCGGTGTGTCCGACTCACAGCAGCACCCGTGATTAAAAGGTGATTTCCATATTCACGGTCGGCGTGGAGGTGCGGCTGCCGCGGCCGCCGTCCACGCCGAATTTGTTATGCCAGTACTCGTAACCCACGCCCAGGTACAGGTTCGGTTTGACGCTCTTGCCCGGTCGCACGGCCACCATCAACGCGGTGCGCATCAGCGCTTCGGCGGCGGTGTCGCGGCCGTGGTAGTCCTCGCCTTTAGCCCCGACGTAATTGATGAACCCTTGGAATTTCGCCCCATGGTTGGCGATCTCGAACGGGCGCATCCACGTCAGGTTAAGCATGTAGGTGTCGTCGAAGGTGTGGTCGGATTCCTGGGCGCCGGGAATGCCAGTGTGGTTGCGCTCCTTGTAATACAGCAGGCTCAAGTCCAATACGCCGACAGTATTGAATTTCACGGTCGGGCCGATCACCAGCGCGCGTTTCTTCGCGGAGGCGAAGTTGTTATTTCGGTTAGCGTCGAAGCCCAGGGTCAGGGCGTAATCCTTGATCGCACCCGTGCCCAGCGGCCTGTCGAATACCCGCGACGCATAGAGCTGGTGCCGGTACACCGCGTACACCTCGCTGCCGCCGTGATCGGTGCCCTTGCGCGGGTCGCGGCTGTCGGACAGAAACACATCCAGGTTGAGGAAGTTGCTGCCGTACCGGTAGCCGCTGGCGTGGGTGAAGCTGTAGATACGCTTGCTGAATTCATCGGGGTTGTTCGGGTTGGTGAACTGCTGGCCGTAGCGAAACCCTACGCTGTTGTTCATCCACTCCACCGCGACAGCCTCCCCGCCGCCCAGCAGAGTGAGTGCGACGGTAGCGCCCTGTAATGCCTTTTTCATTGTTTTTGTGTCCTTTGGCGTTGCGGCTCATCACGGCCGAATGGTTTTTGTAACGCCGGCGGAGGGTATCTTGTCTGAGTGATTGTATACAACTCTATGGACATCCAGTCTTATGATTGCATACAGTGGCCCCACAACAAAAACAGAGAACCCCTCACCATGACTACCCCGAAGGCGTCACCGCAGCGGCCAGAAGATGAAAATCTAGGCGTCGCAGCCAATATGGCTTACGGCCTGCAGCACGTACTCACCATGTACGGCGGCATCGTTGCCGTCCCGTTGATCGTCGGCCAGGCGGCCGGCTTATCGCCGGCGGATATCGGCCTGCTGATCGCTGCGTCGTTGTTTGCCGGTGGCTTGGCGACTCTGCTGCAAACCCTTGGCCTGCCATTTTTCGGTTGTCAGTTGCCACTGGTGCAAGGCGTGTCGTTCGCCGGTGTGGCCACCATGGTGGCGATCGTTGGCAGTGACGGAGCGGGCGGTATACCGGCGATCCTGGGGGCGGTGATGGCCGCGTCCTTGATCGGGCTGCTGATCACGCCGGTGTTCTCGCGGATTACCAAGTTCTTTCCGCCATTGGTCACCGGTATTGTCATCACCACCATCGGCCTGACCCTGATGCCCGTCGCGGCGCGCTGGGCCATGGGTGGCAACAGCCGCGCGGCGGATTTCGGCAGCATGTCCAATATCGGTCTGGCGGCGTTGACCCTGGTGCTGGTATTGCTTCTGAGCAAAATCGGCAGCGCCACTATTTCGCGTTTATCGATCCTGCTGGCGATGGTGATCGGCACGCTGATCGCGGTGCTGCTGGGCATGGCCGACTTCTCGGGCGTCGCCCAAGGGCCGATGTTCGGCTTCCCCACGCCGTTCCATTTCGGCATGCCGACCTTTCACATCGCCGCGATTATTTCGATGTGCATCGTGGTGATGGTGACCCTGGTGGAAACCTCGGCGGACATCCTGGCCGTGGGTGAAATCATCGACACCAAGGTCGATTCCAAACGCCTGGGCAACGGCCTGCGCGCCGATATGCTGTCGAGCATGTTCGCGCCGATTTTCGGTTCGTTTACCCAAAGCGCTTTTGCCCAGAACGTCGGCCTGGTGGCGGTCACCGGGGTGAAAAGCCGCTTCGTAGTGGCCACCGGCGGGCTATTCCTGGTGATTCTCGGATTGCTGCCGTTTATGGGGCGGGTGATTGCTGCGGTGCCGACGTCGGTGCTGGGTGGAGCCGGGATCGTGCTGTTTGGCACGGTGGCAGCCAGTGGGATTCGCACCTTGTCCAAGGTGGATTACCGCAACAACATGAACCTGATCATCGTCGCCACTTCCATTGGCTTCGGCATGATCCCCATCGCCGCACCGAGCTTCTACGATCACTTCCCCAGCTGGTTCGCGACCATTTTCCATTCCGGCATCAGTTCGTCGGCGATCATGGCGATCCTGCTGAACCTGGCGTTCAACCATTTCACCGCCGGCAACTCGGACCAGCAGTCGGTGTTTGTCGCGGGGACAGAACGCAGCCTGTGCTTCCACGATGTGGCGGCGCTGCGGGATGGGGATTACTTCAGGGGCGGCAAGCTGTTTGATGCCGAGGGCAAAGAGATTCCGCTGATGGCTGAACCGGCAAGGCAGCCATCAAAGCCTGAGACTTCCGAGGTGTGAAGGGGGGGAGCAAGCCCGCTTGCTCCCACACTCAACTCAACCTGCCTTGAGTGTTGCGTGCGGTACTGCGCACGCCTCATCCAAAAACTTCACCACAGTCCCCATGCACGCTTGGCGTTCTTCCACATGGGGCATGTGGCTGGAGTCCTCAAACAGCGCCCAGCGCACATCGGCGATCTCATCCAGGAACGGCTTGACCACCAGCGGTGTGGCCTCGTCGTGGCGGCCGGAGATCACCAGGGTTGGTACGTTGATCTTCGACAAACGGCCAATCGATTTCCAATCCTTCAGGCTGCCGATGACGTGGAACTCGGTGGGGCCGCTCATGGCGTGGTACACCGTAGGGTCCGAATCGACCTGGGCAAAGGTGCGGGCCACTTCTTCCGGCCATGGGTTGACCCGGCACACATGCTGGTCATAGAAGATCCGCGACGCGGCGAGGTATTCCGGGTCTTGGTAGGTGCCTGCGGCTTCGTGTTTAAGCAGGGTTTCGTGCACGCCTTCAGGCAGCAGTTTGCGCAGGCGATTGGCTTCGCTGACCCAGGTACGCATGCAGGTCGGCGAGTTGGCCGGGATAAACGCGCGCAAGCCCTTCGGCTGCAGGATCGCGTGTTCGCTGCCAAGCATGCCGCCCCAGGACTGACCCAGGATCGCGTAGTTATCGCTGATCTGCAGGTGGTCCAGCAGGTTGTTCAGCTCGGCGAGGAACAGTTCGACCGTCCAGAAGGACGGATCTTTATCGGGCAAATGGGTGGAGCGGCCGTTGCCGAGTTGATCGTAATGGATCACGGCATGCCCACTGGCCGCGACGTCCTTGAAGGCGTCGACGTAGTCATGGGTGCAGCCGGGGCCACCGTGGATGATCACCAGCGGCGTGCGGCCGCTGTTCAGGTCGCCGGTGACGCGGTACCAGGTCTGGTAGGCGCCGAACGCCGCATACCCTTCGCGGATTTTTTCGATGAATTCCATTTCGTACCCTGCTCTTTGAAAAAAAGGATCAGGGTCACGATAAGCCGCCGCGCACATTTAGGTAACTAGCAAAACAGCTAGGTTTTATCGGTGGATCAGTCTTCCAGCAGGCGGTAATGGGTAGCGCGCACCACGGCCTGTACGCGATTCTTGGCCCCCAGTTTGTGCATCGCCGAGGCCAGGTGCAGGGTCACCACGGCCAGTGAACGGCTCAACTGGGTGGCGATTTCCGCCGCGGTCAGGCCTTCGGCGGCCCATTTGAGGCACTCGCGTTCGCGTTTGGTCAGGCGGATATGCGGGTAGCTGCGCAGTTCTTTGCCGAACAGCGGGTAGGCCGCTTCCTGCAAGGCATGGGTGATCAAGCTGAAATCCGCCAGGGTGTGTTGCGCATCCTGCAGCACCGTGCGGGTCTTGCCGACGCGCAGGCCGGTCAGTGAGGCAAAACCGCCTCGGGGCAAATGGATCGGCACACTGACCCCGCAGGTCAGTTGCTGGTCGTGCAGGTAGGAAGACACTGGCGCATGGCAGGGGTCCATGACCTTTTTAAGCGGGGTATCGGCTTTGACGTCGTAGGACCACACAAACGGCGACACTGTGCTCAGCGCCAGGTGCTGCACTGGATCGATCTGATAGAAGCCTTCGCTGCACCATAAGGCGTGCCAGTCCTGCGGGGTGTTGCGCAGTTCCAGCACCGAAGGGGTGATCAACGCGCCGTTTTGGTCCATCGGCACCGGTGTGTAGTCATACACCAAGGCGTCGAAGCCCAGTTGCCGGGCGAGGATGAAAGTGTTGTCCATCTGTTCATCCAGGCTCCTGCCCGGCATCAGACGGTCGTTGAATGCAGTTAGCTTGGTCAGCATCCGTTCTGCTCCCGTTTTCATTTGAATCTCGACTTGCGCCAAGTAGAATGCCACGCCCCGGCGAAGGACTGCCAGGCCAAACCTATAAGAAATACTAGGTTATGGACGCACGGCATCCTCGGTAGTGTTGGCCTGATAAACGGCCGCTACCTGCCAGGCCGATACAACACAAGGAATGTATGCATGTGGCGTGAAATTGCCCCCGACCAGCGGTACAACGTGCAAGTCGATGGCCATAACCTCGTGGTCTACAGCTTTGGCCAGGGCGATGAGGTGCTGTTGTGCCTCAATGGCGGCCCCGGCCTGCCGTGTGACTACTTGCGCGACGCCCATGGCTGGCTCAAGGAGCATAACCTGCGAGTGGTCGCATTCGACCAGCTCGGCACGGGGGCATCAGCCAGACCGACCGATGTTTCCCTGTGGGAAATCCGCCGTTATGTCGAAGAAGTCGAAACCGTGCGCCAGGCCCTGGGCCTGGGCCGCGTGCATCTGCTTGGCCATTCCTGGGGCGGCTGGCTGGGCATCGAATACGCCATTCATTATCCCGACGCGCTCAAAAGCCTGATCCTGGAAAACACCGTCGGCGATATCCCGCACCTGTCCCAGGAACTGGAGCGCCTGCGCGGTGCCCTGGGCAGCGAAACCGTGGCCATGATGCAACGCCACGAAGCCATGGGCACCCTCGACCACCCGCAGTATCAGGCCGCGATCACCTTGCTCAACTATCGCCATGTGTGCCGTCTGGACGAATGGCCCGAGCCGGTCAAGCGCTCCCTCGGCGACTGGAATATGGGGCCTTATGAAACCATGCAGGGCCCCAACGAGTTTCTCTACGTCGGCAACCTCAAGGATTGGAACCGCATCCCTGAAATGGCCGACTTCACGATGCCCATGCTGATCACCACCGGGCAGCACGACGAACTCACGCCGGCCTGCGCCATGCGCATGAAAATGGCGGCCCGGCACGCCGAATTGCATGTCTTCCCCAACAGTAGCCATATGCCGTTTTACGAAGAACCCCAGGCATACTTCCCGGTGCTGTTGGACTTTCTCGCTCGCCATCGAGGCTGACGGATGAACCTGGCGCGTTACCGTTTCGTGCTGTACCGGCCGCTGCAACTGCTGCCGGTGCTGTTTGGCATCAGCGTGATCACGTTCGTGCTGGTGCGCTCGATTCCCGGCGATCCGGCGCGGGCGCTGCTGGGTTCGCGCAGCACACCCGATGCGCTGTTGAAAATCCGCGCCCAGTACGGCCTCGACCAGCCGCTGTGGCTGCAATATTTCTACTTCCTGAAGAACCTGCTCAAGGGCGATCTCGGCCAGTCGCTGTTATACAAGGTCGATGCGCTGAAACTGATCGTGACCCGGATCGAACCGACCCTGATGCTGGTGCTCGGCAGCGTATTGCTGGCGCTGCTGATCGCGCTGCCGCTGGCCAGCGTGGCCGCGCGGCATAAGGGCGGCTGGGCGGATAATCTGATTCGTGTCTTCACCACAGTCGGCCTGGGCATGCCGGCGTTCTGGCTGGGCTTGATGCTGATCCTACTGCTCAGCGTGCAATGGGGGCTGTTCCCGGTCTCCGGCTACGGCCGTACCTGGCTGGACAAGGCGCACCACATGGTGTTGCCGTGCTTGACCATCGCCCTGGCGTTGTCGGCAGTGCTGGTGCGCAACCTGCGTGCGAGCATGTTGATGGAGCTGCAGGCCGACCACGTCACCGCCGCCCGGGCGCGTGGGCTGTCGGAGGCGGCGGTGTTTCGTCGGCATGTGTTGCCCAACTCCCTAGTACCTGCGGTCAACTTGCTGGCGGTCAACATTGGCTGGCTGATCAGCGGCACGGTGGTCATCGAAAGCCTGTTCGCCATTCCCGGCATCGGCCAGTTGCTGGTGCGCGGCATCTTTACCCGCGATTACATGGTAGTGCAGGGCGTGGCAATGGTGCTGGCGTGCGCTACCGTGCTGGTCAATTTCGTCGCCGACCTGGTAACCGTCGCCCTCGACCCACGGGTAAAAATGCAATGAGTAGCCGCCCCCTGATTGCCCCGTGGCGCCTGCGGCTACGATTCGGTTTGCGCAATGGCCGGTTGACGGCCGCGTGGGGCCTGCTGGTTTTAGGCGTGTGGCTTGGCTTGGCGCTGTTTGCGCCGTGGATCGCGCCGTACGATCCGATTGCGCAGAATACCGATCTGAGCCTGTTGGCGCCCAGTCTGGCCCATCCATTTGGCACGGATAACTACGGTCGAGACATTCTTTCGCGTGTGGTCTGGGGCGCGCGTATTGATCTGCAATTGGCGGTGGTCGGAGTGATCTTCCCGTTTCTCATCGGTACGTTTATCGGTGCGGTCTCGGGCTATATCGGCGGTCGTTTCGACAGCGTGTGCATGCGCGTGATCGATGTGATTCTGGCGTTCCCGTTCCTGGTGTTGATGCTGGCGATCATGGCGATCCTCGGTCCGGGCCTGAAGAGCTTCTATATCGCCATGGCGCTGGTGGGTTGGGTGTCTTACGCGCGGTTGATCCGCTCGCAGATCCTGGTGCTCAAGGAAAGCGACTTCGCCTTGGCCGCCAAGAGCCTGGGCTTTGGCCACGGGCGCATCCTGTTTCGGCACCTGCTGCCCAATGCGATGTTCGGCTCGATTGTGTTTTCCATGTCCGACGCGGTGCTGGTGCTGCTCAATGGCGCAGCCGTGAGCTACCTGGGCCTGGGGGTGCAACCGCCGACAGCCGAGTGGGGCACTATGGTTGCCGAAGGCCAGGCGTTTATCACCACGGCGTGGTGGATCTGCACTTTTCCCGGCCTGGCCATCGTGACCCTTGCCATGGGCTTCAGCCTGCTGGCCGACGGTGTGGCGCAGATCCTGGGGGACCGCTCATGAGCCTGTTGCAGGTACGCGACCTGAGCGTGATCGCCAACAACGCCGGGCATGACGTGACCCTGGTGGACCGTGTCTCGTTCGACCTGGCCGAAGGCGAGATTCTCGGCCTGGTGGGCGAAAGCGGTTCGGGCAAGACCATGGCCTGTCGCGGCCTGATCCGCCTGTTGCCATCGCCCAACCTGCGCGTGCAGGGCGGCGCGGTGCGCCTGGCCGGTCAGGACCTGCTGGCCATGGGCGAGGCCGACATGCGCGCGGTGCGCGGCGGGCAGTTGGGCATGATTTTCCAGAACCCCAGCAGCCACCTGGACCCATTGATGCGCATCGGTGAGCAGATCGCCGAGGGCATTCGGTTGCATCAGGGCGCGTCGAAAAAGGACGCGCGTCGTCAGGCCGTCGAGGTGCTGCGGCAGGTCGGCATTCCCGATCCGCAGGCCCGCGTCGACAATTACCCCCACGAATTCTCCGGCGGCATGCGCCAGCGCGCGATGATCGCCGTGGCACTGGGCTGCAACCCCAAGGTGCTGATCGCCGACGAACCGACCACCGCCCTGGACGTGACCGTGCAGGCGCAGATTCTGCGTCTGCTGCTGGACCTGCGCGACCGGCGCGGCCTGTCGATCATCATGATCACCCACGACCTCGGCGTGGTGGCGCAAACCTGCGACTCCATCGCAGTGATGTATGCCGGGCGTTTGTGCGAGCACGCCAGCAAGTACGAGGTGCTGGCGCATCCACAGCATCCGTACACCGCCGGCCTGATCGACTGCCAGCCGGCCCACAGCAGTGGCCACGCCTTGCTGCGTACCATCCCCGGCCAGCCGCCGTTGCTCGACGCATTGCCCGCCGGCTGCCGCTTCAGCCCGCGGTGCCCGCAAGTGGGCGCGTTATGCACCGAACAGTTGCCCCATGGCGCGCGGGTGGCGTGCCACTACCCCTTGGGAGACCGCCCATGAGCCTGTTGCAGATCAAGGACCTGGAAGTCCGCTTCGCGGCGTCCGGCAGCGGCGTGTTCGGGCTGAACAAGCAGTGGGTGAGGGCGGTGAACGGTGTGTCGCTGAACCTGGCGGCCGGCGAAACCCTGGGCCTGGTGGGCGAGTCGGGCAGCGGCAAGAGCACCCTGGGCCGGGCGATTCTGCACCTCAACCCCATCAGCGCCGGGCAGGTGGTGTTCGATGGTGTCGACATGGCCCACGCCAGCGCCGTCGACATCACGCGCCTGCGCCATGAAACCGCAATGATCTTCCAAGACCCGTACGCCGCGCTCAATCCACGGCACAGCATTGGCGAGACCCTGGCCGAAGTGTTGCGGGTGCAGCGCAAGGTCGCCGCGTCGCAGATTCCGGCGCGGGTCAATGAACTGCTCGACCTGGTGGGTCTGCGACCTGAACTGGCTACGCGCAAACCCGGTGCTCTCAGCGGCGGTCAATGCCAACGGGTCGGCATCGCCCGCGCGCTAGCGGTGGAGCCGCGTTTGATCGTCGCCGATGAATGCGTGGCGGCGCTGGATGTGTCGATCCAAGGCCAGATCATCAACCTGCTGCTGGAACTGCAACAGCGTATGAACCTGGCGATCCTGTTTATCGCCCATGACCTAGCCATCGTGCGGCGCCTGTGCGACCGCGTGGCGGTGATGTATCTGGGCAAGATCGTCGAAGAAGGGCCGGTGGAAGCGGTGTTCAGTGCGCCGCGTCATCCGTATACGGCGGCGTTGATCCAGGCGATTCCCGAGATCGACCCGCAGCGGCCATTGCCGGCCGAACCCCTGCCGGGCGAGCCGCCAAGCCCACTGAATTTGCCGACCGGCTGCGCCTTCCACCCCCGTTGCCGGCATGCGCGGGCAATGTGTTCCGTGGCGTTGCCGCCTACCCATCACCTGCACGAGCATCGGTACAGTTGCGTGCTTGAAACGCCTTTGCTTTAACCCTCTGCCATTCATGAACAAGGAGTTATGACATGCAATCCCGCCACTTGAAGTTACTCGCCGCCGCCACGCTGACCGCCTGGTCGCTGACCGCCGGTTTCGCCCAGGCCGCCGGTGTGCTCACCATTGGTTGCCGTGAAGACAGCACCACCTTTGACCCGATCAAAAGTGCGCAGAACCGCGATACCTGGGTGTTCGCCAATGTCTACGACACCCTGGTGCGCGTGGATAACCTGGGCACCAAGATGGAACCGGGCCTGGCTGAACGCTGGGACATTTCCAAGGACGGCCTGACTTACACCTTCACCCTGCGCGACGCGAAATTCTCCGATGGTTCGCCGATCACCGCCGCCGACGCCGCCTTCAGCCTGTTGCGCATCCGCGACAACAAAGCCTCGTTGTGGAGTGACCCGTTCAGCCTGATCGACACTGCGAAAGCCGCCGACCCGAAAACCCTGGTCGTCACCCTCAAGACCCCGGCGGTGGCCTTCCTGTCCCAGCTCGCTTCGCCGACGGTGTCGATCCTGTCGGAAAAAGCCATGACCTCCATGGGCGAAGACGCCTACTCAGAAAATCCGGTGACGTCGGGTGCGTTCACTGTGGAAGAGTGGCGCAAGGGCGATCGGGTGATCCTCAAGAAGAACCCGAACTTCTGGCAAGCTAAAAACGTCAGCCTGGACGGCGTGGAGTGGGTCTCGGTGACCGACGACAACACCCGTATGCGCATGGTGCAGAACAACGAACTCGATACCGCGATCTTCGTGCCATTCTCCCGGGTTGAAGAACTGAAGAAAGACAAAAACGTGGTGGTTCACGCCGACCCATCCACCCGCGAAGATCACCTGCTGATCAACCATGCCCACGGCCTGCTGGCCAAGCCGGAAGTGCGCCAGGCGCTGGACATGGCCATCGATAAGCAATCGCTGGTCAAAACCGTCACGTACGGACAAGGCACCGTGGCCTATTCCTACATCCCAAAAGGCTCGCTGTACCACTACGCCAACAACCTGCAACGCCCCTACGACCCTACCGCCGCCAAAAAGCTGCTGGAGCAGGCCGGCGCCAAAGACTTGAAGCTTAACTATGTGGTCAATGCCGGCAACGAAGCCGACGAGCAGATCGCGGTGATCATCAAGGACCAGTTGGCCAAGGTCGGCGTGACCGCCAACCTGCAGAAGGTCGACCCCACCCAGAGCTGGCAGATGCTGGTGGACGGTGAGTACGATATTTCTGTGATGTACTGGACCAACGACATCCTCGACCCGGACCAGAAAACCACCTTCGTGCTGGGGCACGACACCAACCAGAACTACATGACCCGTTACAAGAACGATAAGGTCAAGGACCTGGTAGCCGCAGCCCGCATCGAAGCCGACCCGGCCAAGCGCGAGCAGATGTATGTGGAACTGCAGAAACTGGCGAAACAGGATGTGAACTGGATCGACTTGTACTACAGCCCTTACATCAACATCTCACGTAAGAACATAAGCAACTTCCTGCAGAACCCGCTGGGTCGCTTCACACTTGAGGAAGTGGTGAAAAACTAATAATCAGGGAACCGCGCAATGCAAATGTGGGAGGGGGCAAGCCCCCTCCCACATTTTGTTCCAGTTGTGTCAGTGGTTACTGGGCATCGAATGCCTGCCCATTCACGCCCGCGCTATCCGGACCCATCAAGTACAGGTACACCGGCATAATCTCTTCCGGCGCGGGCCTTTCCATCGGGTTTTCCCCCGGATAAGCCTGGGCACGCATGCTGGTGCGGGTGCCGCCTGGGTTGATGCTGTTGGCCCGCACCGCCGCCACATCCTCCAGTTCGTCGGCCAGGGTCTGCATCAAGCCTTCGGTGGCGAACTTCGATACGCCATACGCGCCCCAGTACGCCCGGCCTTTGCGCCCGACGCTGCTGGACGTAAACACCACCGATGCATCCTGGGACAGCTTGAGCAGCGGCAGCAAAGTGCTGGTCAGCATAAACATCGCATTGACGTTCACATGCATCACCCGCATGAAGTTCTCGCCGGACAACTGTTCGATCGGCGTGCGTGGGCCGATGATCGAGGCGTTGTGCAGCAGGCCGTCGAGGTGGCCGAATTCCTTCTCGATCATCGCCGCCAATTCATCGTATTGATGGGGCAGGGCGGTCTCCAGGTTAAACGGAATCACCACCGGTTGCGGGTGGCCAGCGGCTTCGATTTCGTCATACACCTGGGCCAGGTTGGCTTCGGTCTTGCCCAGCAAGAGCACGGTGGCGCCATGGGCGGCATAGGTTTTCGCCGCTGCCGCGCCAATCCCGCGACCGGCACCGGTCACCAGGATGACGCGGCCTTTGAGCAGTTCTGGACGTGCGGAGTAATCAAACATAAATAGCCTCGACAGAATTCAACATGTTTCAGCACAAAACTTGAGACCGGTGGAGATCCCTTGTGGGAGGGGGCTTGCCCCCGATAACGGTGGATCAGTCAACAAATGCAGTGACTGACACACTGCAATCGGGGGCAAGCCCCCTCCCACAGGGGATCTTCATCGGTCAGCTGGATCGATGAGCCATCAGCAACTGCATAGCGCGTTATCCAGCACCTTGCGCAGTTCCAGCGGGTGATCCACCACCACATCCGCGCCCCAGTGGCGCGGGTTGTCGTCCGGGTGGATATAGCCATAGGTGACCGCGGCTGTGCGCGTGCCGGCGTCGCGGCCGGACTCGATGTCACGCAGGTCGTCACCCACGAACAGCACGCTGGCCGGGTCGAGGTCGAGCATCTTGCACGCCAGAATCAGCGGCTCGGGGTCCGGTTTGCTGTTCTTCACATGGTCCGGGCAGATCAGCAATGCCGAACGCTCGGCCAAGCCCAGCTGCTGCATGATCGGCTCGGCAAAGCGCACCGGCTTGTTGGTGACCACGCCCCAGATCAGGTTGGCCTTTTCGATGTCCGCCAGCAGCTCGCCCATGCCGTCGAACAGCTTGCTATGGATCGCGCAGCCCTTGAGGTAGCGTTCGAGAAACTCTTGGCGCAGTTCCTCGAAGCCTGGGGACTCGGGGTCCATTGAGAACGTCACCGCGACCATCGCCCGCGCGCCGCCAGAGATCTCATCGCGGATGTGTTGGTCGTTGATCGGCGCCAGGCCTCGGTCGGCGCGCATGGCCTGGCAGATGGCGATAAAGTCCGGCGCCGTGTCCAGCAGGGTGCCGTCCATATCGAAGAGAACCGCTCGCAACTTCACAGGCTTACTCCTCGCGCAGGGTCTGGATCATGTAGTTGACGTCGACGTCGTTGGCCAACTTGTAGTGCTTGGTCAGCGGGTTGTAGGTCAGGCCGATAATGTCCTTGACGGTCAAACCGGCCTGGCGGCTCCAGGCCCCCAGCTCGGAGGGGCGGATGAATTTCTTGAAATCATGGGTGCCGCGCGGCAGCAGCTTCATGATGTATTCGGCGCCGATGATCGCGAACAGGTACGCCTTGGGGTTGCGGTTGATGGTGGAGAAAAATACCTGGCCGCCCGGCTTGACCATGCGGAAGCACGCGCGGATCACCGATGACGGGTCCGGCACGTGTTCGAGCATTTCCAGGCAGGTGACCACGTCGAACTGCTCGGGCATCTCTTCGGCCAGGGCTTCGGCGGTGATCTGGCGGTACTCCACGTTTACGCCGGACTCCAACTGGTGCAACTGGGCCACGGCCAGTGGCGCTTCGCCCATGTCGATGCCCATCACCGTGGCACCGCGCTGGGCCATGGCTTCGCTGAGGATGCCGCCGCCGCAGCCAACGTCCAGCACCTTCTTGCCGGCCAGATTGACGCGTTCGTCAATCCAGTTGACTCGCAGCGGGTTGATGTCGTGCAGCGGTTTGAACTCGCTTTCGCGGTCCCACCAGCGGTGGGCCAGGGCTTCGAATTTGGCGATTTCGGCGTGGTCGACGTTGCTCATGGTGCATCCTCTGAATCTGATAAATCGGTGGGCCGGTGTTGAACGCGCAGGTTCACCACCGTCGTTATTCGTGCTGCCCGCTGATGCGCCTGCCCCAGGCGACGGCCGTGGCGGTCAACTGTTGCTCATCCATGCGGGTCAATCGCCGGTCGTCGAGCAACTGCTTGCCGGCGACCCAAAGGTGTTTCACGCAATCGCGTCCGGTGGCATATATAAGCTGTGAGACCGGATCGTAGATCGGTTGTTGCGCCAGCCCCGACAGATCGAAGGCGACGATATCCGCCGCCTTACCCAGCTCCAGCGAGCCGATCTCAGTGTCCAGCCCCATGGCGCGCGCTCCGTTGAGCGTAGCCATGCGCAGTGCGCGGTGCGCGTCCAGGGCGGTGGCCGAACCGGCGACGGCCTTGGCCAACATCGCAGCGGTGCGGGTTTCGCCGAGTAATTCCAAGTCGTTGTTGCTGGCGGCGCCGTCGGTGCCGAGGGCCACATTGACGCCAGCCTGCCACAGACGTTCCACCGGGCAGAAGCCACTGGCCAGTTTCAGGTTCGACTCAGGGCAATGGATCACGCTGGTATTGCTTTCTACCAGCAAAACCAGGTCGTCCTCGCTGATTTGAGTCATGTGAACGGCCTGGAAGCGCGGCCCCAACAGCCCGAGGCGGCTCAGGCGCGCCAACGGCCGCTCGCCGGTCTGCTCCACGGCTTGCTGCACCTCGCCGGCGGTTTCGTGTACATGCATATGGATGGCGGCGTCGAGTTCTTCGGCGATTACTCGGATTTTCTCCAGGTTGGCGTCGCATACAGTGTAGGGCGCGTGGGGGCCGAAGGTGATATTGACGCGCGGGTGGTGCTTGAGGTCGCCGAACAGCTCGATGCCCTGGCGAATCGCTTCATCGGCGGTGCTGGCGCCAGGGATCGGGAAATCGAGGATCGGAATCGCGATCTGCGCGCGCATGCCGCTGTTGTGTACGCAGTCGCTGGCGACCTTGGGGTAGAAGTACATGTCGGAGAAACAGGTGATGCCCCCTTTGAGCTGTTCGGCGATAGCCAGGTCGGTGCCGTCGCGTACAAAGGCTTCATCGACCCACTTGGCCTCGGCGGGCCAGATATGCTTCTCCAGCCAGGTCATCAGCGGCAGATCATCGGCCAGGCCGCGAAACAGGCTCATGGCCGCGTGCCCGTGGGCGTTGATCAAGCCGGGGCTGAGCAGCATGCCCGGCAGCTCGCGCACCTCGGCGGCCTGCAGTTTCAACGCTGCCGCCCGAGGCCCGATAAAGGCGATGCGCCCGTCGCGGATGCCCAGGCCGTGCTCCCTGAGCACCACGCTGGCGGGCTCCACAGGTACCAGCCAGGTCGGCAACAGCAAGATGTCGAGCGGGGCGGCGGTGGGGGTCATCGCGGGCTTCTTCCTGGGCAGCTATAAAAGAAGCGCGAAGTATACCCGAGCGTCCTGGCTGGCGGATCGCTATAATCGGCGGCTTTTGTTCATGAGTGCGGAGTAAGGGATGCGCGATCGACTGTTGGCTGCGGAGAAAGTGAAGGCCATCGATTGGCGCGACGGCACGCTGCACCTGCTCGACCAACGCGCCTTGCCGTCCCACGAGCGTTGGGTCGCCTGCGCCACGGTGGATGAAGTGGCCGCGGCCATCCGTGGGATGGTGGTGCGCGGCGCGGCAGCCATCGGTATCAGCGCGGCCTATGGCCTGGTACTGGCCGCTCGGGCGCGCATCGCCGAGGGCGGTGACTGGCAGGCCGGGTGGGAAGAAGACTACGCACTGCTCGCCGAGAGCCGTCCGACCGCGTCGAACCTGTTCTGGGCCCTCAAATGCATGCGAGACCGCCTCGACCGTCTCAAGAAACACGCCGATCCGCTGGCTGCGCTGGAAGCCGAAGCCATTGCGATTCATGAAAGCGACCGCGAAGCCAACCTGACCATGGCGCAATTGGGCGTCGACCTGATCCGCAAGCATCAGGGCAATGCCCAGGCCATTTTGACCCACGGCAACGCGGGCGCGCTGGCCACCGGCGGGGTCGGCACGGCGCTGGGGGTGATCCGTGGCGCATTCCTTGAGGGCATGGTCGAGCAGGTCTACGTCAATGAAACCCGTCCGTGGCTGCAAGGTTCACGGCTGACCGCCTGGGAACTGGCGGGCGAGGGCATCCCGGTCACGGTGAATGCCGACTCGGCCGGTGCCCATATCCTCAAGACCAAAGGTGTGACCTGGGTGGTCGTCGGTGCCGATTGCATCGCCGCCAACGGTGATGTGGTC
This sequence comes from Pseudomonas sp. ARP3, assembly GCF_001029595.1. Taxonomy (NCBI): domain Bacteria; kingdom Pseudomonadati; phylum Pseudomonadota; class Gammaproteobacteria; order Pseudomonadales; family Pseudomonadaceae; genus Pseudomonas; species Pseudomonas sp. ARP3. The sequence continues at coordinate 18,014 of NZ_LEKF01000025.1, read as the reverse complement.
GGCAAAATCGGCACCTACCAACTGGCGGTCTGCGCCATGCACCACGGCGTGCGTTTTATGGTTGTGGCGCCGAGTTCTACCCTGGACCTGATGATGGCCACCGGTGAAGACGTCGCCCTTGAGGAGCGCAATGCGGGCGAGTTGCTGGAGGTGGTGGGGCAACGTCTGGACGTTGGCGCTTACAACCCCGTGTTCGATGTGACGCCAGCCGATCTGATCGATGTGATCGTGACCGAAAAAGGCATCGTCGAACGGCCGGATACCGCGAAATTGGCCAAGTTGATGTGCCGTAAGCGGCTGCACTGAAGTTTGTGTGAAGGCTGAAATGGTCATCGGCGGCAAGCCCCCTTCCACATTTGACTGTGTTCACATTTTCAGTATGCGAGAGGGCTTGCCCCCGATTGGCCCTAAAAGTCAACAAAACCCTCGGATTCTCCCTCGAAAAATACCACCACCCCACCTCTGAGCCCCTCTCGTCGCCCTCAAGCCTGTCATCCGTCAACTTACTATGCTCCATGCCCATCAAGGGGATAGGTGCGTGGCGGCGATTGTGATAAAATCCGGCGGTTTCCAAGGTCACCCCGAGGGGCGGCCTATAACGTGCAGATCCGTGTCATAACTCGTTGATTTGTCGTAAGTCGTTGTCAGGCACTCTGCCGGCAGCGGCGAGCTTCGTTCGTCCCATATGGATGTGACGAAGTTTCACCCGAAAAAGGAATCAGGCTTCTCATGGGCGAACTGGCCAAAGAAATCCTCCCGGTCAATATCGAAGACGAGCTGAAACAGTCCTACCTCGACTACGCGATGAGCGTGATTGTCGGTCGAGCACTGCCTGATGCGCGCGATGGCTTGAAGCCCGTGCACCGGCGTGTGCTGTTCGCGATGAGCGAGCTGGGTAACGACTGGAACAAGCCGTACAAGAAATCTGCCCGTGTTGTCGGTGACGTGATCGGTAAGTATCACCCTCACGGCGACACTGCGGTGTACGACACCATCGTACGTATGGCCCAGCCGTTTTCCCTGCGCTACCTGCTGGTAGACGGCCAGGGCAACTTCGGTTCGGTCGACGGCGACAACGCCGCGGCCATGCGATACACCGAAGTGCGCATGACCAAGCTGGCGCACGAGCTGCTGGCCGACCTGCATAAAGAAACCGTGGACTGGGTGCCGAACTACGACGGCACCGAAATGATCCCGGCCGTCATGCCGACCAAGATCCCCAACCTGCTGGTCAACGGTTCCAGCGGTATCGCCGTGGGCATGGCCACCAACATCCCGCCGCACAACCTCGGTGAAGTCATCGACGGTTGCCTGGCCCTCATCGACAATCCTGAGCTGACCGTCGATGAGCTGATGCAATACATCCCTGGTCCGGACTTCCCGACCGCCGCGATCATCAATGGTCGCGCCGGTATCATCGAAGCCTACCGCACCGGTCGCGGGCGCATTTACATGCGTGCCCGCTCGATCATCGAAGACATCGACAAGGTCGGTGGCCGCCAGCAGATCGTGATCACCGAACTCCCGTACCAGCTGAACAAGGCGCGTCTGATCGAGAAGATCGCCGAGCTGGTCAAGGAGAAGAAGCTCGAAGGTATTACCGAGCTGCGCGACGAGTCCGACAAGGACGGTATGCGCGTTGTGATCGAGCTGCGTCGTGGCGAAGTGCCGGAGGTGATCCTCAACAACCTCTACGCCCAGACTCAGCTGCAAAGCGTGTTTGGTATCAACGTCGTAGCCCTCATCGACGGTCGCCCGCGCATCCTGAACCTCAAGGATCTGCTGGAAGCCTTCGTCCGTCACCGTCGCGAAGTCGTCACCCGCCGTACCGTGTTCGAACTGCGCAAGGCCCGCGAACGTGGTCACATCCTGGAAGGCCAGGCGGTTGCGTTGTCGAACATCGATCCGGTGATCGCGCTGATCAAAGCCTCGCCAACCCCGTCGGAAGCCAAGGAAGCGCTGATCAGCACGCCTTGGGAATCCAGCGCCGTGGTAGCCATGGTCGAGCGCGCTGGCGCCGACTCCTGCCGTCCGGAGAACCTGGACCCGCAATACGGTCTGCGCGAAGGCAAGTACTTCCTGTCCCCGGAACAGGCCCAGGCCATCCTGGAACTGCGCCTGCACCGCCTTACCGGTCTGGAGCACGAGAAGCTGCTGGCCGAGTACCAGGAGATCCTCAACCAGATCGGCGAGTTGATCCGCATCCTCAGCAGCGCCGTGCGCCTGATGGAAGTGATCCGCGAAGAACTGGAGGTGATCCGCGCCGAGTACGGCGATGTGCGCCGCACCGAGATCCTCGATGCGCGCCTCGACCTGACCCTGGGCGACATGATCCCGGAAGAAGAGCGCGTGGTGACCATCTCCCACGGCGGCTACGCCAAGACCCAACCGTTGGCGGCCTACCAGGCCCAGCGTCGTGGCGGTAAAGGTAAATCGGCTACCGGCGTGAAGGATGAGGACTACATCGCTCACCTGCTGGTCGCCAACAGCCACACCACGCTGCTGCTGTTCTCCAGCAAGGGCAAGGTGTACTGGCTCAAGACCTACGAGATCCCGGAAGCCTCCCGTGCCGCTCGTGGTCGTCCGTTGGTCAACCTGCTGCCGCTGGACAGTGACGAGTACATCACCACCATGCTGCCGGTCGAGGAATACACCGAAGGTCACTTCATCTTCATGGCCACCGCCAAAGGCACCGTGAAGAAGACCCCACTGGAATCCTTCAGCCGTCAGCGCAGCGTGGGCCTGATCGCCCTGGAGCTGGACGAAGGCGACGTGTTGATCTCGGCCGCCATCACCGACGGCGAACGTGAAGTCATGCTGTTCTCCGACGGTGGCAAGGTTACGCGCTTCAAGGAGTCCGACGTACGCGCCATGGGTCGTACCGCCCGCGGTGTGCGCGGCATGCGTCTGCCGGAAGGGCAGAAGCTGATCTCGATGCTGATCCCGGAAGAAGGCAGCCAGATCCTCACCGCTTCCGAGCGTGGTTACGGCAAGCGCACCGCCATCAGCGAGTTCCCGGAGTACAAGCGTGGCGGCCAGGGCGTGATCGCCATGGTCAGCAACGAGCGCAACGGCCGTCTGGTCGGCGCGGTGCAAGTGCTCGACGGCGAGGAAATCATGCTGATTTCCGACCAGGGTACCTTGGTACGTACTCGCGTGGCCGAAGTGTCGAGCCTGGGTCGTAACACTCAGGGCGTCACCTTGATCAAGCTGGCCAAGGACGAAAAACTGGTGGGCCTGGAACGCGTCCAGGAACCCTCGGAAGTCGAAGGCGAAGAGCTGGAAGGTGAGGAGTTTGAAGGCGAGGTGATCCCGACAGGCGATGACACCGTCGACGAGCCAACCCTCGACGCTGCCGCAGACGAAGAAGAACCGCAGGAATAAGCGGACACACAGGGGGCGGATGAAGATTCGCCCCCTTGTTGTTTGTCCCTTATGAAATAACACGTCCTTTGGCTGGACGCGGTCAATGTGGGAGCTGGCTTGCCTGCGATGGCAGCGCCGCGGTATCACTGCGCTACCGAGGTGCCCTTATCGCCGGCAAGCCAGCTCCCACAAGGGGGCGCTCCAGATAAAGGTTGTTACCGAACATGATTGCAGCCCCACCAGATCAGAGTGAGATTGGATGTGAGCAAGAGAGCCTATAACTTCTGTGCCGGTCCCGCGGCGCTTCCTGAAGCAGTCCTGCAGCGCGCGCAGGGTGAACTCCTCGACTGGCATGGAAAAGGCCTCTCCGTGATGGAAATGAGCCATCGCAGCGATGAGTTCGTGTCCATTGCCACCAAGGCCGAGCAGGACCTGCGCGACTTGCTGGACATCCCATCCAATTACAAAGTGTTGTTCCTGCAAGGCGGCGCCAGTCAGCAATTCGCCCAGATCCCGCTGAATCTGCTGCCGGAAGACGGCACTGCGGATTACATCGACACCGGTATCTGGGGGCAGAAAGCCATTGAGGAGGCCTCGCGCTACGGCCACGTCAATGTGGCGGGCACCGCCAAGCCTTACGACTATTTCGCGATTCCCGGTCAGAACGAGTGGAAGCTGTCGAAGGACGCGGCCTACGTGCACTACGTACAGAACGAAACCATCGGTGGCCTGGAGTTCGACTGGGTGCCGGAAGTCGGTGACGTCCCGTTGGTGTGCGACATGTCCTCGGACATCCTCTCGCGCCCGATCGATGTGTCCAAATACGGCATGATCTACGCCGGCGCACAGAAGAACATCGGCCCGAGCGGCATCCTGGTCAACATCATCCGCGAAGACCTGCTGGGCCGCGCCCGTTCGCTGTGCCCGACCATGCTCAACTACAAGGTCGCGGCCGATAACGGCTCGATGTACAACACGCCGCCGGCGTTCGCCTGGTACCTGTCGGGCCTGGTGTTTGAGTGGCTCAAGGAGCAGGGCGGTGTGGCTGCCATGGGCAAGCTTAACGAAGTGAAGAAGCGCACCCTGTACGACTTCATCGACGCCAGCGGCCTCTACAGCAACCCGATCAACAAAACGGATCGCTCGTGGATGAACGTACCGTTCCGCCTGGCCGATGATCGTCTGGACAAGCCGTTCCTGGCCGGTGCCGACGAACGCGGTCTGCTCAACCTCAAAGGCCACCGTTCGGTAGGTGGCATGCGCGCCTCCATCTACAACGCTGTCGACATCAACGCGATCAACGCGCTGGTGGCCTACATGGCAGAGTTCGAAAAGGAACACGGCTAATGTCTGAACAAGAACTCAAGGCCCTGCGCGTTCGCATTGACAGCCTGGACGAGAAAGTCCTGGAGCTGATCAGCGAGCGCGCGCGATGCGCCCAGGAAGTGGCGCGAGTGAAGATGGCGTCCCTGGCCGAAGGCGAAGTGCCGGTGTTCTACCGCCCTGAGCGCGAAGCCCAAGTGCTCAAGCGTGTAATGGAGCGCAACAAGGGCCCGTTGGGTAACGAAGAGATGGCGCGGTTGTTCCGTGAAATCATGTCGTCGTGCCTGGCCCTGGAGCAGCCGCTGAAAGTGGCGTACCTCGGTCCTGAGGGCACTTTCACCCAAGCGGCGGCCATGAAGCACTTCGGCCACGCGGTGATCAGCAAACCAATGGCGGCGATCGACGAAGTGTTCCGCGAAGTGGCGGCCGGTGCGGTGAATTTTGGCGTGGTGCCGGTGGAAAACTCCACCGAAGGCGCGGTCAACCACACCCTCGACAGCTTCCTTGAACACGACATGGTGATCTGTGGCGAAGTGGAGCTGCGTATCCACCACCACTTGTTGGTGGGCGAGAACACCAAGACCGACAGTATTAGCCGCATTTATTCCCACGCTCAGTCTCTGGCTCAATGCCGCAAATGGCTGGACGCTCACTACCCGAATGTCGAGCGCGTGGCGGTGTCCAGCAACGCCGAAGCGGCCAAGCGGGTCAAGGGCGAATGGAATTCGGCGGCGATCGCCGGGGATATGGCCGCGGGCCTGTATGGCCTGACGCGCCTGGCGGAAAAAATCGAAGACCGCCCGGACAACTCCACGCGCTTTTTGATGATCGGCAATCAGGAAGTGCCGCCGACCGGCGACGACAAGACTTCGATCATCGTTTCCATGAGCAACAAGCCCGGCGCCCTGCATGAGCTGCTGGTGCCGTTCCATGACAATGGGATCGATCTGACGCGCATCGAGACTCGGCCTTCGCGCAGCGGTAAATGGACCTACGTGTTCTTTATCGATTTCGTCGGCCATCACCGCGACCCGCTGGTCAAAGGCGTGCTCGAGAAGATCAGTCAGGAGGCCGTGGCACTCAAGGTGCTGGGCTCCTACCCGAAAGCGGTTTTGTGAGGCGTTAACATGAGTGGCAACTTCCTCGCCCTGGCTCAGCCGGGCGTGCAACAACTGTCGCCTTACGTTCCGGGCAAGCCGGTGGACGAGCTGGCGCGCGAGTTGAACCTGGATCCGGCCAACATCGTCAAGCTGGCCAGTAACGAGAACCCGTTGGGCCCAAGCCCCAAGGTGTTGGCGGCGATTCGTGAAGAGCTGGTGGAGCTGACCCGTTATCCGGATGGCAATGGCTTCGCACTCAAGTCCTTGTTGGCGGAGCAATGTCGTGTGGAACTGAACCAGGTGACCCTGGGCAACGGCTCCAACGACATTCTTGAGCTGGTAGGTCGTGCTTATCTCGCCCCGGGCCTGAATGCGGTGTTCAGCGAGCACGCGTTCGCGGTCTACCCGATCGTGACTCAGGCCGTCGGTGCCGAAGCGCGGGTGATTCCAGCCAAGGAGTGGGGGCATGACCTGCCAGCCATGCTGGCGGCCATCGACGCGCAGACCCGCGTGGTGTTCATCGCCAACCCGAACAACCCCACCGGCACCTGGTTCGGTGCCGAAGCCTTGAACGACTTCCTGCAGGACGTGCCGGAGCATGTGCTGGTGGTGCTGGACGAAGCCTATATCGAGTACGCCGAAGGCAGCGACCTGCCGGACGGCCTGGATTTCCTCGCGGCGTATCCGAACCTGCTGGTGTCGCGCACGTTTTCCAAGGCCTATGGCCTGGCATCGCTGCGGGTGGGCTATGGCCTGTCGAGCGCGGTGGTCGCCGATGTGCTGAACCGCGTGCGCCAGCCGTTCAACGTCAACAGCCTCGCCCTGGCGGCGGCCTGTGCGGCGGTGAAGGATGTCGACTACCTGGAAGAAAGTCGTCGCCTCAATGAAAGCGGTATGCAGCAGTTGCAGGATGGCTTCCGCGCATTGGGCCTGGGCTGGATTCCGTCCAAGGGCAACTTTATCTGTGTCGATCTGGGCCAAGTGGCTGCGCCGATATTTCAAGGGTTGCTGCGCGAAGGTGTGATCGTGCGCCCGGTGGCCAACTACGGCATGCCGAACCACCTGCGTATCACCATCGGCTTGCCGGCTGAAAACAGTCGCTTCCTGGAGGCGTTGGCCAAGGTTCTGGCCCGTGGTTGATGTCACTGCATTGCAACCTGCTGTGCCTATGATCGGTCGCCTGGTGGTAGTGGGTCTGGGCTTGATCGGCGGTTCCTTCGCCAAGGGCCTGCGTGAAAGCGGGCTGTGCGGTGAAGTAGTGGGCGTCGACCTGGACCCGCAATCGCGCCAACTGGCCGTTGAGTTGGGCGTGGTGGATCGCTGTGAAGCCGACCTGGCGCTCGCGTGTAAAGGTGCTGACGTGATCCAGCTCGCCGTGCCCATCCTGGCCATGGAAAAGCTGCTAGCCGTGCTGGCCCAGATGGACCTGGGGCAAGCGATTCTGACCGATGTCGGCAGTGCCAAGGGCAATGTGGTGCGTGCAGCGCAACAGGCTTTCAGCGGCATGCCCGCGCGCTTCGTGCCTGGGCATCCGATTGCCGGCTCCGAGCAGAGCGGGGTGGAGGCGTCGAATGCGCAGTTGTTCCGCCGGCATAAGGTCATCCTGACGCCGCTTGAGCAAACGGATCCAGCGGCCTTGGCGGTGGTGGATCGTCTGTGGCGCGAGCTAGGGGCGGATGTGGAGCATATGCAGGTCGAGCGGCACGATGAAGTGCTGGCGGCGACCAGTCATTTGCCGCATTTACTTGCCTTTGGCCTGGTGGATTCGTTGGCCAAGCGCAACGAGAACCTTGAAATTTTCCGTTACGCCGCCGGAGGTTTCCGCGATTTCACGCGGATTGCCGGCAGCGACCCGGTGATGTGGCACGACATCTTCCTGGCCAATCGCGAGGCGGTGTTGCGCACCCTGGACACCTTCCGCAGCGATCTCGACGCTTTGCGCGATGCGGTCGACGCCGGGGATGGCCATCAATTATTGGGCGTGTTCACCCGTGCGCGGGTGGCGCGTGAACATTTCAGCAAGATCCTGGCTCGCCGGGCCTATATGGAAACCGCTGTGAACGCCGATGCGTTGACCTTTCTCGCCAATCCAGGTGGCCGCCTCAGTGGGCGTATCCGGGTGCCCGGGGATAAGTCGATCTCCCATCGCTCCATCATGCTGGGCTCATTGGCCGACGGCGTGACCGAAATCGAAGGCTTTCTTGAAGGCGAAGATGCCCTGGCGACCTTGCAGGCGTTTCGCGACATGGGTGTGGTGATCGAAGGTCCGCACCATGGTCGCGTGATCATCCACGGGGTGGGGCTGCATGGTCTGAAACCTGCGCCGGGTCCGATTTATCTGGGTAATTCCGGCACATCCATGCGCTTGCTCTGTGGGTTGCTGGCTGCGCAAAGCTTCGACAGCGTATTGACTGGCGACGCGTCGCTGTCCAATCGCCCGATGAACCGCGTGGCCGAGCCGCTGCGTGAAATGGGCGCGCAGATCGAAACCGGCCCGCAAGGGCGACCACCGTTGACTATTCGCGGTGGCCAGTCCCTGAAGGGTTTGACCTACACGCTGCCGATGGCCAGCGCCCAGGTTAAATCCTGCCTGCTGCTGGCCGGTCTGTATGCCGATGGAAAGACCGCGGTGACTGAACCGGCGCCAACCCGTGATCATACCGAGCGTATGTTGCGCGGCTTTGGTTATCCCGTGGCGGTGGACGGGGCGACGGCATCGGTTGAATCCGGCCATGCGCTCAAGGCGACCCATATTGAAGTGCCGGGGGATATCTCGTCGGCGGCGTTCTTTATGGTGGCTGCCTCGATTGCCGAGGGTTCCGAACTGGTGCTGGAGCATGTTGGCATCAACCCGACACGCACCGGCGTGATCGATATACTGCGGCTGATGGGCGCGGATATCACGCTGGAAAATCCCCGTGAAGTGGGTGGCGAGCCGGTGGCCGACCTGCGGGTGCGTGCGGCTGCGCTGACGGGTATTGAAATCCCCGAGGCCCTGGTGCCGTTGGCGATCGATGAGTTTCCAGTATTGTTTATCGCGGCGGCGTGCGCTGAAGGGCGAACCGTTTTACGCGGCGCGCAAGAGTTGCGGGTCAAGGAGTCCGATCGTATCCAGGTCATGGCCGACGGTCTGTTGGCGCTGGGCGTGAAGTGTGAAGCCACCCCTGATGGGCTTATCATTGACGGCGGCCCGATGGCGGGGGGTGAGGTTCATGCCCATGGGGACCATCGTATTGCCATGGCCTTTAGTGTGGCTGGGTTGCGGGCGGCTGCGCCGATTCATATCCATGACTGCGCCAATGTTGCTACGTCTTTTCCGAATTTTCTTACACTGTGTGCCCAAGTCGGCATCCGTGTTGCCCAAGAGGCTCAATTGTGAATATCAAAGCACCGGTGATAACCATCGATGGGCCAAGCGGTTCGGGTAAAGGCACGATCGCCGGCATCCTGGCAAAGCGCCTTGGCTGGGGCCTGCTGGATTCCGGCGCGCTGTATCGCTTGCTGGCGTTCGCCGCGCGTAACCACGGGGTCGACCTGACCAATGAAGCGTTGCTGACCCAGCTTGCAGCTCATCTGGATGTGCAATTCATTGCCGCGACAGACGGTCAACTGCAGCGCATCATTCTGGAGGGCGACGAAGTCAGTGATGCCATTCGCACTGAAGATGTCGGCTCCGGAGCGTCCCAAGTGGCGGCGTTGCCGGCCGTACGGGATGCACTGCTGCAGCGCCAGCGGGCGTTTCAGGAGCCCCCGGGCCTGGTCGCCGATGGGCGCGATATGGGCACTGTGGTATTTCCCGAGGCGCCGCTGAAGATTTTTCTGACGGCCAGCGCCGAAGAGCGGGCGCGCCGCCGCTACTTGCAGTTGAAGGGCAAAGTCGATGGTGTTAGTCTGTCGAGTCTGCTAGATGAGATCCGTGCACGCGATGAGCGTGATACCCAGCGCGCAGTAGCCCCGCTCAAACCGGCGGCCGATGCCATACAGCTGGATTCCACGGAGTTGTCCATCGAGCAGGTGCTGGAACGCATCATGAGCGAGATCGCCATTCGCGATATCGCCGGGTGACCAAGAAGGCTGCAGGGGACCAGTCATAGTCCTGCGGTGCTTCTTTTAATTGAAACTGACCCACACCGTCTGGGGTGTGGAGATGGGCGTATTCTTCGCCCTTATCAACAGGAATTAAAATGAGCGAAAGCTTTGCGGAACTCTTTGAAGAAAGCCTAAAAACCCTGAACCTTCAGGCAGGCTCCATCATCACCGGTGTTATCGTTGATATCGATTACCAAGCTCGCTGGGTAACCGTTCACGCTGGTCTGAAGTCTGAAGCTCTGATCCCGCTGGAACAGTTCTACAACGATGCTGGTGATCTGACAATCAATGTCGGTGACGAAGTTCACGTTGCTCTGGACTCGGTTGAAGACGGTTTCGGTGAAACCAAGCTGTCCCGTGAAAAAGCCAAGCGCGCTGAATGCTGGATTGTTCTCGAAGCAGCCTTCGCAGCTGAAGAAGTGGTCAAGGGCGTTATCAACGGTAAGGTTAAAGGCGGCTTCACTGTCGACGTTAACGGCATCCGTGCGTTCCTGCCAGGTTCTTTGGTCGACGTTCGTCCAGTGCGCGACACCACGCACCTGGAAGGCAAAGAACTCGAATTCAAGGTCATCAAGCTCGACCAGAAGCGCAACAACGTTGTCGTTTCCCGTCGCAGCGTCCTGGAAGCAGAGAACTCCGCCGAGCGTGAAGCTCTGCTGGAATCCCTGCAGGAAGGCCAACAAGTCAAAGGTATCGTCAAAAACCTCACCGATTACGGCGCATTCGTCGATCTGGGTGGCGTCGATGGCCTGCTGCACATTACCGACATGGCTTGGAAGCGTATCAAGCATCCTTCCGAAATCGTCAATGTTGGCGACGAGATCGATGTCAAGGTTCTGAAGTACGATCGTGAGCGCAACCGCGTTTCCCTGGGCTTGAAGCAGCTGGGCGAAGATCCATGGGTTGCTATCAAAGCACGTTACCCAGAAGGCACTCGCGTGACCGCGCGTGTTACCAACCTGACCGACTACGGCTGCTTCGCTGAGCTGGAAGAAGGCGTGGAAGGCCTGGTGCACGTTTCCGAAATGGACTGGACCAACAAAAACATCCACCCTTCGAAAGTCGTACAAGTCGGCGACGAAGTGGAAGTTATGGTTCTGGACATCGACGAAGAGCGTCGTCGTATCTCCCTGGGTATCAAGCAGTGCAAATCTAACCCATGGGAAGATTTCTCTGGCCAGTTCAACAAGGGCGATAAAATCTCCGGCACCATCAAGTCGATCACCGATTTCGGTATCTTCATTGGTCTGGACGGCGGCATCGACGGCCTGGTTCACCTGTCCGACATCTCCTGGAACGAAGTGGGCGAAGAAGCTGTTCGTCGTTTCAAGAAGGGCGACGAGCTGGACACCGTTATCCTGTCGGTTGACCCAGAGCGCGAGCGCATCTCCCTGGGTATCAAGCAACTGGAAAGCGATCCGTTCTCCGAGTACGTTCAAGAGAACGACAAAGGCGCAATCGTTAAGGGCACTGTGAAAGAAGTTGACGCTAAAGGCGCCATCATCACTCTGGCCGACGATATCGAAGCGACTCTGAAAGCCTCCGAAATCAGCCGTGACCGCGTTGAAGACGCGCGCAACGTTCTGAAAGAAGGCCAGGAAGTAGAAGCCAAGATCATCAGCGTTGACCGCAAGAGCCGCGTAATCCAACTCTCCATCAAGTCGAAAGACGAAGTGGAAGAGAAAGAAGCTATCCAGAGCCTGAAATCGGCTCCAGAAGCTGCACAAGGCGAGACCACCATGGCCTCCCTGCTGCGCGAAGCAATGGCTAAGCAGAACTAAGTTCTGTAAAAGCTGTAGGAAAAGGGCGACTTCGGTCGCCCTTTTTTGTGCGCGAAGAGTAACCAGCTTGGCTGTGCTGGCTTTGTTGGTGAGTGGAGGTAAAGCCCTCCTACACGCGCGGCAAGGGTAAATCTTAGGCAGAGACAATGGGGGGGCGTGGATGACTGCGAATCTAAAGGAGGTCTGAGACAAAATGCTTGTCTAACGAATAGGAAGCATACAGAAATTGCATAGTGAGGTAAGGCGGTGAAAATTGTTAAGCACGGTACCTGCACGGAATGCTACGGCTTATATCCGACGGCATAAGAAGGAAGGGTGCGCGAATTGCCCCTGGGGGATCTACTGTTTTTCCTGGCGTCGAGAGGCGACGGGATGGTCAGCAGAAATCAGCCGAAGCTGTGGTAAATAGCAAAAAGCCTGCCACGAAGAGCTGAACTGGTTATGCCGCCGATGGGCGTTAGCGTTTCATCGAATGCCAATAAAGTAGAAATCTCTCGATAAGAGGGCTTTCATCCTAAGTATCAGTCGGAATCCGAGGGTTTCGTCTAAGTCGGAGTGCCATCAAGCCATTAAAACGGCTCACGCCCATATGGCAGCAAGCCATCGTTGATGCATGGAGCTCGATCTGGGGAAGTTCTTTGATTAAGTGAATCACGAAGTTCTTATGGACAAGATAGAGCGTCACACTGAGGACAGGTACATGCTCAGGTTGATCCGCCGTTATCTTGAAGTAGGATATATGTCGGGTTGGATCGCCAGCTGACTGCAGGAAGGAATGCCACAAGGCGACCTCCTCTCGCTGTTACTGTCGAATATCCTTTTTGATGAGCTGGGCCGTGAATTGGAGCGGAGGAGAGCACTGCTTAGATCGCTATATCGACGATGCCAACATCTATGCGTGCAGTTGTCGCGCTGGTGAGCGGGTGTTGAGAGCTTTCTCAACCGGCACCTGAAACTGGCAGTGAATTGGGAAACGAGCCACGCGGCACCGCCTTAGGTTTGCGACTGACTGGTTTATGGGGTGAGCTGGCATTAGCAGACGAGGCTAAGAGTGATGATGAGCCTGAACCGCTTGCGTGATCGGCTCAGAATCCTCTGCGGGGAGCACGGGGTTGCAAGATGGTTATGGCTATTGATCGAATAAACCCACTATGGGCAGTTGGGCGAGCAACCTCAAGCTGAATCAGGGTAAAAGGGTGAGCGGAACGTTGGGCGGTTGGGAGTCATACAAACTTTGATGGTGCTATGGCGGCAACGGAAGGCGTTCTCTATAAAAATGCACATTATGGTATGTCTGGACCTTATGGAAGCTCGTGTCTGCCAATCTGGCGTTGAAGGCAAAAGTCCAAGTGGCGTTGGGGGGGGGATGAATCAGACGTTGCCGAAGAAACTGTGGGGCCACCTCGAATTGGTTTCAATACTGGATATGAAAACGGTCTAGGCGCCTAACCTGACCCCCCTCCGGTATGGAGTCGTATGTGCGGTGGGGTAAAAGGATAGTGGATGTGAGTCCGTGTCGTACTCGATGTCTGACGTTGTTGTGATAATAGCCGGGAGTCAACGCAGTTGATTTTTCGACTGAAATTATAGCAGTGCATGTCACATATGAGATATTGGGGGACTCCAATTAAGTTTTACGTGGATGAGTAGGCAAGTTTGGCAGGCGTGTATAAGTTTATAGAGTGATGGACAAGGTGTTAAATAGTCGATATGCGTTGTGCTGATCTTAGTGTATGAACAACAACTATGCATCCGACCGGCTGTCGACTAGGAATGACAATGGGAGCTGTATCTCTAGGAGTTTAGTGTGGAAAAAATCGTACTGATCGGTTCTTCCGGTCACGCCAAAGTAGTTGTTGATATCGTCGAAAAACAGGCGCGCTATAAAATCGTTGGCTTCGTAGATAGTTTGAGGCCGCTGGGGGCACAAACGCTCGGCTATGAAATCATTGGCAATGAGGCAGATCTCCCTAGCCTTATCAGTGAGCATCGCATCGACGGGGCGATTGTTGCCATAGGAGATAACGCGGTTAGGGAGAGTGTGGTGACTCGAATCGCAATGCTCTGCCCTAGTCTACGTTTTGTCAGCGCAATACACCCTGCAGCGGTTATCGGAATCGATGTTTCAATTGGGGCTGGAACGGTAATTATGGCTGGGGCGGTTGTAAATCCAAGTTGCCAGATAGGTGATTTCTGTATCGTTAATACGAAGGCGTCTCTTGATCACGACTCTGCAATGCAGGATTTTTCCAGTTTGGCGCCTGGTGTTACCACTGGCGGGAGCTGTCAGGTGGGGAGGTCTTCGGCTGTGGGGATTGGCGCTAGCTTGCGCCATGGCGTGCACATAGGTGAGCATGCAGTGATTGGAGGGCAATCGATGGTTTTGGATGATGTACAGTCCTATACCGTCGCTTACGGTTCTCCGGCAAAAGCTGTTAGGTCTAGGAGGCGGGGAGATAAGTATTTATGAGGTCGCCGAAAGCTCTTCGTATTTTCGTACCGCTTGTTTGAAGTTCGCTTTGAGTAGGGATGAGAATATACATCATAGAGGGGTCGTACAGGTTTTTTACGGTTCTTACCATGTGAAGTCTTCCGACGGGCTTTTCAAAAGCTTGAAGTCGTGCTAAAACCTTTGAAGCGCTGATCTAGCTGCTTGAAAAAGAAGGGAAAAATATGACGAAGTCGGAGTTGATCGAACGAATTGTCACCCATCAAGGGCTGCTTTCATCCAAGGATGTTGAGCTGGCTATCAAGACAATGCTTGAACAGATGTCTCAATGCCTTGCGACCGGGGATCGGATTGAAATTCGCGGTTTTGGCAGCTTTTCGCTGCACTATCGTGCTCCGCGCGTCGGCCGCAATCCAAAGACGGGCCAGTCCGTCAGTCTCGATGGAAAATTTGTACCTCACTTCAAGCCTGGAAAAGAGCTGCGTGACCGAGTGAACGAAGATGAAGAAGAAAGCGTCTGAGTCTTTTCAGAGTGGGAGAAGGTTATGCGTGGGGTTAAGCGAGTCGCAGTTGTATTGGCGACGCTGATAATTGTTCTGGTAGTGTTAGTGTTCATTTTGGAAAATAAGCAGGGTGTTTCCCTTGTGTTCTTTGGTCTGGCTACGGCGCAGATGCCGGTATCAGTATTCGTGGTGGTGTCCTTGATTATTGGTATGTTGGTAGGCCCTTTTTTGGGCGTATTGTTCCGCAATCGAGGTTCCAGGCTCATCCAATAGCTCGCACATTGCCCGTGCTCAAAATCGGTAAGTGGGGTGCGTGACCTGGTGTTGGCCGTTAGAAAGCATTCTTGGTCTGGCCGTTCCAGCTGCTGTATAGATGGGTAAGGGCTTTTGGCATCGTAAACACCGAAGGTGCCGCTTGCGGGCGGCTCGTTCAGTCTTCACTTCAGAGGAGAGTTATTTGAGGACTTCCCGCTAGTCATGCATTGAGGCGCTCTGCGGATATGTCAAGGCTTGTAATATGTCTGAGAGATGGCAGAATGCAATCTGTTCTCGATAACGTGCATTTTGTGCGCTGAAAATCTGGCAGAGACGCTGGGTTTTCACGGTCATCAAAATAAAATAAAAAATACACAATTTGCTCCGCATAACGAGCCCGCAGTTTCTCTTTGAAGGCAGGTTTTTGTTGTGAGTAGTAGCTTCCAAATTCCCCGCGTTTCCTCATCTGATGAAATGGATCTCTACATTTTTTGCCGTATGGTATTGCAGCAAAAGGCTCTGATATTGTTGGTCACGGTTGTCGTCGCAGCGTTAGCAAGTGCCTATGCTTTCCTCGTGCGTCCGGAATATCAAGTTAGTAGCGTTTTGCGCCCAGCGGCGATCAATGAGCTAGATGCGTTGAATCGCTCTGAAATTTACCAGTTGCCATCTGGTGATGCTTTAATAAAGGTGGGTGCTTCTCTTGAGTCCTATGAGACTCGCCTTGGTTTTTTCAGGGCGAACCAAAAGTTGTTCAAAAATTTTGAACGCCCCGGCAGAACTTTGGAGCAAAGTTTTGAAGAGTTTAATTATAACTCAATTAAATTAGTGGTTCCTGATGCCAAGAACGCGGGTTCCTTGAATGCTTATATTAAACTGGTAATGAACTACCCCGAGGGTGTTGCTGGCGTCGCTATTCTAAACGGCTTTGTTCAGTACGCGATTGAAAGTCAGCGTCAGCAAATCGCTGCTGATATGGAAGTGATTGTCAGGAACCGTTTGAGTGAACTTGCTGGCAGGCTCGATTCAGCGCGCTCCAGTTATGTTACTGACAAGGCGGCTAAAATCGCTAAGTTGACCGAGGAGGATAATCTCAAGCGGGCTCAGCTGCAGGATGAATTGAAAGCTCTGCGTGCCCAGCTGAAAAATCAGCGTGCTGACCAAATTGCGCAGTTGAACGAAGCGATTGGGATCGCGAAATCTCTAGGTATCCAGAAGCCGAGCACTCCTTCTTCTCTGGGGGGGGCGGGTGTCCAGGGAAGCCAGCCTGTAATGCGGACAGAGGTAAACAATCAGCAAATCCCCCTGTATTTCATGGGCGTAGATGCCCTGTTGGCTGAGCGGGCTGCGCTGTTGCAACGCAAGTCAGATGACTTCACCGAGGCGCGGATCGCCCAGATAGCCAAGGAGCTTCAGCTTCTTCAGGCTAATCGTGAGGTCGAAGTGCTCAATCAGCGGAAAAACGAAGATCTGTTCCTCAGTGGTGTACAGCCTCTGCGCGCTGAAGAAGTGCGACTGCGCAACCTAAATGTCGATATGAGCGGCTTGAAGCTTGTTACAATTGACAAAAAGGCCATTGATCCGTTGGGACCCGTGAAACCTAAGAAAATGTTGCTTATCATTATCGGAATTGTGTTTGGTTTGATGTTGGGCCTGGTTGCTGCATTTGTGCGAGGCACCGACCAAAGTCGCCGTGAAAACAGTTCGGATACGACGTTGCTGCCACATTCATCAATCCCTGCAAAAAAAGCGCTGCTGTCGAATGTTGAAGCGCTCTGAGATGGGTACTGTCAAAAGGGGTATTGCCGCGGTCAGGGATGATGGCTTTATGATGTCTATCATGACCGGGTACCCCTGTCACGCTATCTTTATGCGGATTTCGGAGCGAAGCTATGATTTAATTCGTTTCATGTCTGATGCGAAGCGATTCGCCTTGGGAGAGCTAGCCCGCACACCCGTCATCTGATGCTACCAGCCTTTGAGTAACGATAGAACCGCGCAAGGTTGGAGCCATTGTGTGAGACTTGATAACAAGAGATCACCATATGACGGGCCATGCACTGACTTTAAAATTTTTTTAGTTTAATTGGAGCGTTACGAATGCACCTGCAGAAGCTGGCCAGTGTTACCAAGTTCAAAAGTAAGGAGGCGTTGATCGGGATTGTTGGTCTTGGTTATGTCGGGCTGCCTTTAATGCTTCGTTACAATGCGATTGGCTTTCGCGTACTCGGCATCGATATTGACCTAGAGAAGGTCGACGAGCTTAACGCTGGCAAAAGCTACATCGAGCATATCCCCTCCGCGAAAATTGCTGCCGCACGCAACTCGGGCTTTGAAGCTACTGTCGATTTCAAGCGTGTTGCTGAATGTGATGCGTTGATCTTGTGCGTGCCCACACCGCTCAACAAGTACCGCGAGCCGGACATGAGCTTCGTCATCAACACCACCGACGCGATCAAGCCTTACTTACGTGCAGGTCAAATCGTATCGCTGGAAAGTACTACCTATCCTGGTACTACCGTTGAGGAGCTGCTCCCTCGCGTACAGGAAGGTGGTCTTGTAGTGGGTGAGAACATCTTTTTGGTCTACTCTCCTGAGCGTGAAGATCCAGGCAATCCAAACTTTGAAACCCGCACTATCCCGAAAATAATCGGTGGTGACACGGCGGCGTGCCTGGAAGTCGGTACTGCGCTCTATGAACAAGCTATCGATCAGGTTGTTCCGGTCAGCTCTACTAAAGCGGCAGAGATGACCAAGTTGCTGGAAAATATCCATCGCGCCGTCAATATCGGTCTAGTCAACGAGATGAAAGTCGTTGCTGACCGTATGGGTATTGATATTTTTGAAGTGGTGGATGCCGCAGCCACTAAACCTTTTGGCTTTACCGCTTATTACCCGGGTCCGGGTCTTGGCGGCCACTGCATTCCAATCGACCCGTTCTACTTGACGTGGAAGGCTCGCGAATACGGCTTGCACACTCGCTTCATCGAACTCTCTGGTGAGGTTAACCAGGCAATGCCCCCTGAATTCATAGAATAAGCGCAACGCTTGAAACGAGAGGCAGAGAGCCAGCCACCGGTAGAATCCAGGCTCTCACACCGAAGGATTCAAGCGCAGATGACTACGCATTACCGGCAGCTGACTCAGG
>NZ_LEKF01000024.1:0-103714 GCF_001029595.1 Pseudomonas sp. ARP3 | reverse complement strand
TTAGGGAAACTCTGAAGAAGACTTCCTGATTTTGGCAAAATGTCCGGACTCCACCCGCCGAGTTTTCCGATGAAGCAGATGACCTTCGCCGACGCCGAGTACGCCGGCAAGCGCAAACAGACCCGCAAAGAGCTGTTCCTGATCGAGATGGATCAGGTAGTGCCGTGGAAAGGTTTGGTCGCTCTGATCGACCCGCGCTACCCCAAAGGCGAGGGTGGTCGTCCGGCGTACCCGTTGATGGCGATGCTGCGCATACATCTGATGCAGAACTGGTTTGGCTACAGCGACCCTGCGATGGAGGAAGCGCTGTACGAGACCACCATCCTGCGCCAGTTTGCCGGACTGAGCCTGGAGCGCATTCCGGATGAAACCACCATCCTCAACTTCCGCCGCCTGCTGGAGAAACACGAACTGGCTGCCGGCATCCTGGCTGTGATCAATGGCTACCTAGGTGACCGAGGTTTGTCGTTGCGCCAAGGCACTATCGTCGATGCAACGCTGATCAATGCGCCAAGTTCGACCAAGAACAAGGACGGCAAGCGTGACCCGGAAATGCACCAGACCAAGAAGGGAAACCAGTATTACTTCGGCATGAAGGCGCATATCGGCGTTGATGACGAGTCCGGCCTGGTGCACAGCGTGGTGGGGACGGCAGCCAACGTTGCAGACGTTACCCAGGTCGACAAACTGCTGCACGGTGAGGAAAACATGGTCGGTGCCGACGCGGGCTACACCGGCGTAGAGAAGCGCCCGGAACATGAAGGCCGTGAGGTGATCTGGCAGATCGCGGCCCGTCGTAGTACGTACAAGAAGCTGAGTAAGCGCAGCGCGCTGTACAAAGCCAAGCGCAAGATCGAGAAAGCCAAGGCCCAGGTGCGTGCCAAGGTCGAGCATCCGTTCCGGGTGATCAAGCGCCAGTTCGGCTATGTGAAAACACGCTTCCGTGGCCTGGCGAAGAACACGGCACAGCTGGTGACACTGTTCGCGCTGTCGAACCTGTGGATGGTGCGCCGGCATTTGCTGACGAATGCGGGAGAGGTGCGCCTGTAATGTGGGAAATGGCCGCTGCGAGGTTATCGCGGCGGCCGAAACACTGAAATGAGCGGGTGATCTGATCGTTTTTGATTGGTTTGCCGCTTTCAAAATCGGCGACGGCTGAAGTCGACTGAAAATACAGGACTACTTCAGACCATCCCTAGGCGCTTACTTGGCTGGCCTAGCTGCCCAGTCACAAGCGTTCATCAACATGTCGCTCCGCCGTAATGATGGGTAGTCCAGCCCCCTGTGTAATCCTCGATGTATGCACGGTCCTATGTGGGTGCTCTCCCTAGTTCCTTCCGTCTCGCCCGATACCAGCTTTCGACCCCTAGGGCCATTGCTCTTGGCAACACAACTGTAAAGAGCGCTACAAGTATAAGAGAACATCCGGCGAGCCATAGATAGCGCCCATTTATCAATCCTGAACCGCCTACCAAATATGAACCGTCAATAGCGCCAAGCAACATCAGCGGAACCATTGCCAACAATGCATAACCGAATAATGGGAGCCACCTCCAAACTAAGAACGAGGCGAGGAAGGACACGCGCATAGCCAGCGGCATTTTCTCCCAGTCCCGCGCAATCCGCCGCTTCCAAGCGTCGCCGTCTGCCTCAGACGAAGGTAGCGTTGATAGCCTTTCAAGGCTTGCTCGATTACTCATAGGTTTATCGTCCCCCTATGGGTTAACTACTTGACCACCCTTCAAAAATGACGACCACCATTGCTGATATTCGTCCGCATCGAACGTATGGTTAACAGTCGAACCATCAGCGAGCTTTAGACGAAACTCTCTTTGGCCATAAAGCATACCTTTATTTTCTACTTCCTCTGCCTCTAGGACCGCCAAATATTGATAGTGAGGAGAGTGGGACAGATGTTTTTTCCAGAGCATATTGAAGTCCTTAATCGCATATTGTTGTACGCGTGGCGCCAATCCGCACAACCGTTATCAGCACCGGAGCGCTGGGGAAACGGCTATCCGATACCTAATGCTCATCCTGACTCTCACAAAGTTTGAGGTTGGGGTTATCCAGCATCTCAGTTGTGAATACGTCGCCGGGTTTTTTGAGCATATAACCCTTCAATGTTTTCGTTTTCCGAGGTCCAAAGACCTCGCACGTCCAGATGTTATGTCCGTTGTTCTTCTTAACGTGAAGCTTCAGCTTTTCAAACGACTTTTGAACCTGCAGCCATGGCTGTCCTTCACCAGCCCTCGCGGAGAAGAGCGTCGGATGCTCCTGGGCATACCTTCTGAATATTTCAGGTGTCACTAGAAAAGCCGTGCCGTTAACGGTGTGAACCTTGGCTTTTGCATCATTGATAATGATCTTGTGGGTTCCTACACCCACTTTTAGCCAGTGCATGAAAAGGTGACCTAGCGTGTCGCCGATCGGGCCAGCGATGGTAGCGGTCGCGGCAGTGTCTGACTGAGCTTCGACCTCGGACGCCGCCGGCATCGCCGGGGCGGGTACCGAATTGGTCGGCGCGTCACGCATATCCATCAGATCCAGAAGGTAGTCTGTATCATCTACCTCATCGGGTTGCGGTCCATGGTCACTTGCGGGTTCGTCCCCTTGAGGCTCTGCCGCAACGGCATCGCCGCCCCCGGCAGTAAGGCTGGGCTTTTCCTCCTGCGCTTCGGAAGCTGCGGCAGGGGCTGCTTCTTCGTTGAGGACTTGCACCGAGCCGCCAAAAGGCTCCGGGCGGTCTTCGCCAGCTGCCCATATGAGTGAAGGTGAAACTCTCAAGAACGTGAATGCGTTCTTCCATCCCGTAGGGCTCAGGATTTCGGCATCCCAAATAGCTTTGCCAGCAGGATTCGCAACAATCAGGCCGTTATCCTGAAAGACATTGAAGAGAGTGGAGTTGCGGTCCGGAACACCCTCAATCCCTTGGCTGAGGAGGTGAGCACGCAGCCGATCCGAAACGGTCTTGCTGACCAGCCAGATCGCATCGGCCGTGATCCAGCCATCGGAAGCGTCTGGCTGATTCAACTTGAGCTCGTTCTTCACCAGGTAGCGCAGCCCATCGAGGAGCTGACGCTGAAGAGTGTTACGCGGTGCTGCCACAGCTCTGTCTGGATTGCCGCCAAGCTCATGGGCGACCGACGCCTGGTCAGACCTTACAACGATGTCCCCAAGAACCCCAGCGTGCTCAAACTGGCCAGCCAGTACGTACAGCAAAGCACCCCAGAGCTCTGGATACTGCGACAACCAATTCATCACCTCGGAAGGAATCACCCGCGTATACAACAGTCCTGCAGCAGCCCCATGCAGGTTGTACTGCCGCCCTTTCACATACTGAAACCGGTAATCCTCCTTCATCGGCCCGTCCCATGCGCGCCAGATCTCTCCGCTGCGAAGTTGGACTTTGACGTCGACCGCTACCTTGCCGATGTCGTGCAGGAGCGCTGCGAACACAACCGCCGCGGACCAAGCCTCGGACTGGGCCGACTGAACTTCTGGGGTGCTTCCGACCGGCAAGACGAAGGACTGACGCAGTTTTAGGGCATACGCGATGATTTCCAGGCCATGGTCGATCATGCCTCCCAAGTAGGCATGGTGATGATTCTCGGAAGCCGGCAACTGCTGGACGATTTCCGCGTACCGCTTGATAGGGTCGAGGTAGAGTTTGTTGAATTGCTCCCGGTTCACCGACGTACGGTGCCAAATGTTTTCGAGCAACAGCTGCCGACGCGGCGTGGCCAGAAGCTCATCCGCAGACTTGTAAGGGACGAAGCCATCAGCGCTTTTATGTACATTTTCGGCCGGGGCCGAGCGAATGAAGGGGATCCACGCCAGCATTCGACTACGCATAGCTGCGCTCCCAGCAGATAACGCTGTCCAGACTGATACTGCATAGACGGCACTGCCGAAGGCACGCTGCCGCCCCTTTGCCCTTTGGCCCTTTCACGAGTTATCTATCCCCTGAGGCAATTTCCAGAGCGGGTCGTTGTAACCCTTTCAGGGTAGGGCTTTTACCTTTGAAGCCCCATTCCATTAACCCCTTACCCTTTACGCTATTCCAACCTTTTACCTTTTCGCATAGTCGATCAACGGAAAAGATGATCTGGCCGACCACCCTATTTCTGAGCGCTTGAAATGGTGCAGCAGCGACCACCGTCAACGCATAAAAACGGCCCATACGAAAAAGCCCGCGTCGTGCGGGCTTCTTTCCTTTGGGATGTTCAGTGCTACTTAGCCGATTCGGGCGCCATCCTTGTAGAGGCCGAACCCTTCATTGCCTTCAAACAGCTCTGCTTCCGAGGAACTTGGCTGTGACACCAGATCCGCGACCGTCTCACCGGCCCCGATCTTGGAGATCACTCCTATTGCACACAGCATGAGCAAGGTTGGGACAAACAGGAAGTAGAGCAGCGTTGCTGCAACTGCTGCTCTAATGACGACTCGAATCGTGAGGGCGATCGATCTTGGCAGGTGACCCAGGAGACGCCCCTCGGCAGTGCCAAAACCCTGATAGGCGCGGCCAACAAACCCACCGATTCGCATCGCCGCTGACTGCTGTTTACCGGCCATAACTCCACCCTCACGTCAAGCTTTTTTCGCTAATGGTTTCAGAGTAGCGCTCTTGGCACTCAGTGGCAATTAATTAACGATAAAATACGTTATCGTTACTAACGTTTCGCTTCATGGCCACTGTGTGTAGACACGTTAGATATAGGTTGCGCGCTGCGAGATGTTCCTCTATAAATCACTGTGTATAACCACTGACTAGAGGGTAAGGATAATGAACGCGAGCAACCAAGCTGCCATCGCCGCCATCGATAACATCACTGACGGCCTGGAACGGGTCATGGCAGGATTTGCTAATTTGAAATCACTCCTCAGCCCTGAGGAGGAGGTACAGGAAATTGACCCACGCGATCCAGCGAACAAGCTCCCGGATGGCAAATTTACCGAGCGTGGGGTGGAGGTCTGTTACCGGCTCTTCGACGCAGGAAACACCCGGTACTCCGTTCGCCAGCAAATGCAGATCAGCTACAGTGCGGCCACCCACCGCCTCGAGGCTTGGAAAAAGGCGGGGGGCGTCAATCGCATCAAACTCCCTCTTGAGTAAGCATGAACCAGCTACCTGATATTCAACTAGAGGCAGAACGCCGCCTGACTGCTGCCGAGTTTCAAGGCCTGGCCAAGGTGCCGGCAGCAGCCGAGTGGTTCGCCAACCTGGACAACCCACGTACCCGGCGGGCGTACCAGGGTGACATTGCAGACGTCTGCAACTTCCTCGGCATTCATGCCCCCGAGCAATTTCGTGAGATGACGCGGGCGCATATACTGGCCTGGCGTGCCAGGCTGGAACAGCGCGGCCTATCTGGGGCCACCATTCGCCGCAAGCTGGCTGCGCTGGCCAGCCTGTTTGATCATCTGCTTGAGTGCAATGCCGTCGCCAGCGGCAACCCCGTGCACGGCGTAAAGCGTCCCAAGATCGAAAGTAACGAAGGCAAAACCCCTGCCCTAGGCGATCATCAGGCGAAGGCGCTACTCGAAGCGCCCGATGCCGCCTCTATAAAAGGAAAGCGTGATCGCGCCATCCTGGCGGTGCTGCTGTATCACGGCCTGCGCCGGGAGGAGGCCGCACGCCTAGGCGTAACTGATCTGCAGGAACGTCGAGGGATAAAACATCTTTGCGTGCACGGGAAGGGCGGCAAGCTGCGCTACCTACCTTTACATCCGGTTGCAGCCGAGCTGATCTATGCCTACCTCGAGGCGTCAGGGCATCACCTGGAGCAAGAGAAAGCACCGCTGTTTATGCCGCTACGCGGTCGCCGCACCGGTGCCGGCGTGTCGGCCAATGGTATCTATGCATTGGTGGGTGAGTACGCTCGAGCGGCAGGCATCGAAGTCGCGGGGCTCGGCGTGCATGGTCTGCGGGCGACGGCCGCGACCAACGCCCTGGAGAACGAGGCTGACATCGCCAAGGTGCAGCAATGGTTAGGGCACGCCAACATCAGTACCACGCGGATCTACGACCGGCGGCAGCATCGGGCCGAGGACTCGCCTACGTTTCGAATCAAATATTGATCGCCTGCCAGAAACGCATCCCCATTTCCATGATGCTCGGGAGGAAGAACTGCAAGGTGCTGAGAGATAGATATCTCAAGCTACTCTGAGCCGCTCTCCGATGTAGGTATATCTCGGGGCTTGATCGCTCCGCTGGGGTAGAGCCATCAGCCACATCGAGCAGGGCTACTCTGTAACCCGGACGCCTGCGCTGGTCTATGACAGCCTTATGGTGCGATACGGATACTTCCGGCCGAGTATTGTCGTTTAAGCGCTAAGGATGGTCTGAAGTAGCCATGCATTTCTGGCTGACTTCAGCCTCCGCCGATTTGAAAGCGGCAAATCGATCAAAAACGATCAGATAACCCGCTTATTTCGGTGTTTCTAGCCGCCGAGAACACCTCGCGGCGGCCATTTCCTGCATTACAGGCGCACCTCTCCTGCATTGGTCAGCAAATGTCGGCGTGCCATCCACAGGTTCGACAGCGCGAACAGCGTCACCAGTTGCGCAGTATTCTTGGCCAAGCCACGGAAGCGCGTCTTCACATAACCGAACTGCCGCTTGATCACCCGAAACGGGTGCTCAACCTTGGCCCGTAGCGTCCGCTATCTCTATTGAGAGAGTGCGCGGTATAGCGTCGCTCGATGAACGCAGAGGAGGCGTGCCACTTCAGAGACTGATTGACCTTCTTCAACCAGTCGTCGTGCATGAGCTATCTGCTCAAGCGAGAGAGCAGGTTTTGGCCCAAATCGAACGCCCCTGGCTTTTGCCGCAGCTCGGCCTGCACTTGTACGCTCACTGATAAGGGAGCGCTCAAAATCAGCGATACCGGCGAAGATCGTTAGAACCATGCGCCCAGCTGGTGAAGTGGTGTCTGCCCATGGTTCAGCAAGTGACCGCAGGCCTGCGTCTCTTTCTTTGAGCTGTTCCGCGATGTGCAGCAGGTCGGTGGTTGACCTTGCCAGACGATCCAGTCGGGTTACTGTCAGCACATCACCCGCTCGCAAATGATCCAGGACACGGCCTAGCTCTGGGCGGTCTCGTTTGGATCCACTGATCTTCTCTTCGAAAATGCGTTGGCACCCGGCCTGCGCTAGCGAACTTCGCTGTTGATCAAGATCCTGACCTTGCGTGGATACTCGGGCGTAACCGATTTGTTGGCCTGCCATGTCCTAGCCCTGTCGCATAACTTGTCGCAGGTAATCTATCACTTGCGACAGGATTATGCGACATCCTAACGGCAGAAGATCTTGGGCACGCGAGCGTGTCGCATAAGTTAGGGTTTGTGCGACAAAAGCTGTCGATCAATGTATAGCTCGGCCAGCTCGACAGCGGCCCTATGCGCCTCGACATCTGTGTTGTAAAAGCCAGGGGAAATAAAAGTCTCGCTCGCAACCAAGTCATTACTTGGGTGAACGTCAACGCGAAACGTCCATTGGCCTACGTTTGATCTTAAGCTCACTGAATACCCGACCCTGCGGTAGCTGCCTTCTTCCTTGAAGCCTTCCATATCCCATCCTTCTTGATGACAGAAGAATGTGATATTAAACTAACATCATGGTGCGGTGTAAGTCATCGAAACACTGGGTCGAGGTCGTTGCCGGAAAAGGTTAGCTCGCGAAACCTTTCCAACCATTCATCAGTGAAAGCTGATGTTGGCAAGCCGAGATGGAACAAAGCGCATAGCAAGCATGGCTTTACGCCATCACAGGCCGGTCGCAGGGATGTGAAGCTAACTCAGATGGTTAGTTGCACGAGGAGAAAGGTTGGTATGGCATTCACGTTTGGAACGGCTCGCGCTATCGTCGAAAGCTCCTTTATGCCGCTTTCTTGCCGTTGCTCGCATGAGTCGTCGAGCGCGAGAATACGCATCTATGATGCTGCCACAGGCGAGCCACACCTGGTTGTGGCGGGGATAAGCATTCATAGGTTGAACACCTCTCACGAGATCAGAAAACTCGTGGGTGAGCTTCGCTATGAACTAGAATTCTGCGCACCGCAATTGAATCGAATACCACGCCCTCTTCTTAAAAAAGGCCCTGTATCGCTACAGGGCCTTTGAAGGGCTGCGTCCATTTCTTTTTACCGCACCCTGCGGTATCTCACTTCATCCTTTGAAGCGATTGCGAACTCCGTCGCGACAACCCCATCGGGGGTATTGCCCCCAGCCGGATTTACACGTTGTTAACCTACGGGAGGGGAGGCCAAAGGTTAACAACGCGCCCAATCTCAGAGTGCCACTAATGGCATAAGTTCATCATTAAGGCATTGGAAACGGGCGGCCCCACTTTTCCCTTGGCTGCCGTGCGAAATGCTTGGTAACGGTCGAGCGGCTTGGTTTGGCGTGAGCATAGGAGGGAAGAAGGAAGGCCCCCGGATTTACCATAATCCCTATTATGCGAACTCTAAGCCATTGATTTTTATGGATAAACTATCGCTCTGAGATGTCTTTTATTGACTCTCGGTAGGTCGAAAGCACCTCGGGGCCATCTGGCCCGCCGGGCTCTTGGGTAATTGGTTCCGCAGTGGATGAGGCTACGAAAAAGCGCCCACCAGGGAGTGCCGGCAACCGGTGCTTTATGTCAGGCCGTTTTGCTGATCGCGAGTCTCTATCGAAGTCCTTGAGGCCAACGACTTTTGCAGCGGGCTGCCCATCGAGTACGAAGAATGGGAGGTTGGCATGCAGCATTGCGTCATACCGGCTTCGCTCGGAAAACCACAGCATGGCCCGTGGATGCGGAGCGATAGGCTTTGGCGCATCTAAAAGGTCGGTTTCAGCCATGTTCGCGATGGTGCGTAGATCGATCCACTGGGGGCTATTCTCCACTGGCTCGCCGGTGGCCACGGATCTTTCATGTGCCTCGGCAAGCAGTACTTCCCGGACGTGGCCAACAGTGACACGCTCTTTACCTGAGGTGTGGCCGGCCCAGGTGAATGTGATCTGCCTTGGGGCCGCATCAAAAACTTGGATTGCGCGCTTCAGCTGGTTGAGAGAGAAATTTTTCCCCAGGGCCTGGCGCATGATGTGGGAGCGGCGGCTGACGGCGACGTTGCGAAACACGCGCTCAGCCTCGATCGCATCCACCAGCGCGCTCTTGCAGCGATTCACCGCCCTACCCTCATCGAGTATCGATCCGGAGAGGAGAAAGTACCCCGGCAAACGCAGCACGGTACCTGGAGCCTGGCCGAGATCGCGCTCAAACTCGCGTAACGCCTCTACGGCGGCCTTGATCGCGTCAGTTCCTGTCAGTACCTGGACGTTGATTCGAGATGGCGTCCTCTGTTCAGAGAGGAGCGGGATGCGCCATATCATCCCGCCGACAACCAATGCGGGCCATTTCTCATTGAAAGCCCCAACGGTTTCGACCAAACGCTTGTAAGCGGAAACAATTGCGTCAGTCATCTAGGATTCCTCATAATACCACCCCTTCACTGCGGCTATGCCATGTGCCCTCCTCCCCCTCTGCTCCATGTTAACCAGGAGCAACGCAGAGGGTGCGAAAGCGATCTCGCGATTGAAGGGGTGGTATTACCAAGTATCACAAATTCCGCTCATAAAAAAACCCGTTCGAAACGGGCTTTTTTGCTACGTGTCAGCTCAGCGAGTTCGGACTGCCTCCAGAGACAGCAGATCCTCAATGTGATCCGCAGCGTCGGCTCGCAAACGGCTCTCCAACCTGTCTCGACTGATGTGTTCAGTTTCGCCCGGCTCAACGAGCAAGACTACATAGCCCTGATCCCGCAGCTGCTGAAGCAAAGCTGCCTGGTGGCTGGAAATGGACATGAGAATATCTCCTGTGATTAGCGGGTGAGTTTCAAGAATCGAAGCAACCAGGCGAAGCCTGCTTTTCGCTTCGGTTTCCATGTTTGCCAGAGCCCGTTCATTGGGCCTGAAGCTGTCAAATCATCATGAAGGCGCAACAAGAACCTGGTGATGCTCCTGCACTCAGGGCAATAGCCGCTTGCTTCAATCGTGAAGCACCACTGGGCAGTTCGGGTGACAGCTCCTCTCAGATGCTCGTCCGGGATCGTTTGGTTGCAGCCGCGGCACTCACCGGCGAACACATGCCAGGCTGTTTTATTCTCAAAACGAACAGGTAGCTGGCTGGCAATGCTCGACATCGCGAGCAGATCCAGATCCCGCTGGGTTGACTTTTTCCGACTCATTTACGGTCCATCGGTAATCTAATGGTCAAATCCAATCCTAGTGCGTGCACCGGATAACCCAATGCGATGCTCGAGGAGCACTACGCGGCAGCCGCCTGTTTCTTCCTGAAAACCATTGGGGTGTTTGGCTTGCGACCATCACGCCGGTCGACGAACTCTTTCATGATCTCCAACATCGTCGAGTTGACAGCCAGAACACGCATAGCACGCGTACACGCGACGTATAGGAGGTTCATCTCATCGATCCATGGTTCCTTTTCGTTGTCCGGATTGAACGGATCGAAGGTGAAATCCTCAGCCAGTTGCACCGCATCCCACTCCAAGCCTTTCGAGCGATGCGCGGTGCTGAGGGTGATGGTGGCTTCAAGCTCATCAGTGACCGCGTTGCGCCGCAGCTTGGCAAACAACTCCGGGAGATCCGCGCTGTACTGCTCGATGATCTTGATCGAGCGGTTCATCTCAGGGTCTTGGCTTTCATCGGCAATCTGCTTGTAGAGGTCATAATCAGGATATTCCTGGAGGAGTTTTTTCCCCTTCACTCGGTCACGCCACCCCTTCGATAGCGCATGTAGGTCTTCAAGATCCTGGAGGTTGTAACCCTCGATCCCCCCAACCCAGTAGATCTTTGCACCAGTCTCTACATTGGCCAGCGCCGTCTCGATCACTCCAACCACCGTCCGACAGAGTACGGTGCGATGTTCAAGGTCAGCCGGTAGCGCCTTTGAAACACGAGTCTCGCCACCAAGCCCAGCCAGTTGGCGGGATTCACCCTTGAACGCGAGAACCATGTTGGCGACGTGCGCAACGGCAGACCCGAACCGAAACGACTGAGTGAGGTAATGGACTTCCGCTTTGTCGAGCCAGGTCGCATTGAGAGCGTCTACAGCCCCCCTGAAACGGTAGAGCATCTGATGGCCATCGCCACAGACGACTACACCCATACCGTATGCCGCCTGCTGCGCAAGAACACCTGCAATCACTGGATTGATGTCCTGTGCCTCATCTCCAAGCGCAATATCGTAACGGTCCCGCAAGTTTGGTTTCGAGAGAGCCCAGAGCTTGAGGTACCCATCGTGCGTAATATTCGCTGCCTCGTTATGGATGTCGCACATTTGCAACCAAAGCTGCCTGGCTCCTTCGACGATGCTGCCGGCGGCGCGCTTCATTCGATCCGTCTTGAGCTTGCTTACAGGGCAGTGACAAAGCTCGATATCGTCATCCGCGCTGGCCAGATAATTGTTCAGCGTCTCTTGCACGCTGCGCACCAGCTCCCAGTTCTGTGAGCCGATAACTCTTGCAATGTCGGTCAGGCGCAGATTGCTCGTGAGCTTGTGTCTGTACTTCGATCCGATCGACGCATAAGCCAAGCCATGGGCTGTTTTGCACGTCACGTTCGGCGGAAACTTTTGCTTGGCAGCAATCTCGACGCTTTTGTTGTAGCAGAGGTAGAGCAGACGGCATTGAGGTCTAGCCTTGGCATAGCCAACAAGCGTGGTGGTCTTCCCTGTTCCAGCAAAAGCCACCAGCTTGACGATACGGGCCAACGAGTTAATCGCTGGCCCCTGTTCGTGGGTGAAGTTCATGCCTTGGATCTCCGTTCTGATATGTCTCCATGGTTGCATAGCCACGCACAAACCCAAGCGGGGCTGCCAGCTCTGCCCTCTACAGGATTTGGGTATTCCTGGAGCGGTGGCAATGTCTTCTCACACCCGGAATCAGAGCAGCAACCATGACTTACGACGAGACCCTTGCTTCCTATCAGCGTCTTCTTGAAGCCAATCCAGGGAAAGCATTGCAAATCGGCGACGATTGCTACGCGGTACTGATCAACGGAACCTTGAGCGGGGCATACGCCACCCTGGATGGGGCTGTTGATCTCGGGACGATCTTCAATTTTGACCCTGAAGGTTGGGACGCCGAATGCGAGTGTTGGGACGGTGATGTTTCTGGCATGCAAACAGCATTTTGCGTAGCCGCTCCAGCCTTTGTTGATCTTCCGCCACCACCCGCGAGGAAGAGCACGCCCAACCAGGGGGAAAAATAATGCTAGGGTTCGCCGCCAATGCGATGTCGAACAAAGCCAGGGGAATTCCGTTTGGGATTTACGAGACTGCTGGCAGGATGAATGCATATCAAGGGAGCCGTAGCTTATGACAGCCATCCAACTTTTCCAGCAGTGCCAATCGGAGCCGGTACGCACCGATCTGATTCAGATGATTCGTGACGGCATGATTCGCCGGCTCAAGCGATTTGTTGTAGAACCTTACGATGACGGCATCACCTGGGGAATTCAGACAGTCGCCATAGCAACACCAGATGCTGATGACGGCGACCAGTTTCCTGTTGTGATTGTCGATCTTCACGAAGATGACCAGGCTGCAATGTCGTTTGCTCTGAGCGTCTTCGACGCGCTCAAAACCGCAGGGCGAGCATCAGTCGAGGATGTATGCCAATGGCGGCGAAGCCTATTTACGCTGGTACCCAATTACTGAGCATCACCCGTCAATGACCAGGCCAAGAAAACCCGCCACCAAGGCGGGTTTTTGCTATGGAATTGGCACTAAACGGACGGCAAATGACGACTCGAATGCCTGGGCAGGAATGAACTGCACCGGGAGCATTGCTAGAAAAGGCACAAACGGCCGTCAGATGACGACGCATGCTAATCTGGTTGCTCTTCTTCCTCTGCCGAAACAGTGAACAGCAGCCCAGCTTCCTGAGCTTCCGCCAACTCACCCAACGGCTGAGTGGCCAGCCATTCGCTATCTTCTGCGGGTTCAAACTCAGGAAGAGGGGGAAGATCTTCAGGGTCAAGTTCCAGATTAAGCGGGAGCTGTGCAACGTCACGGAAGGTGAATTTGATTGCGACCACCTTCCGCCCTTCCCTCTTCAACTCATAGCTGACATCCAGGTTGCTCTTAGTCTTCAGCTCCACAACTGCCGGATCTATGACTCTCTGGCGGAGGTTGTTGAATCGTTGATAGGCATCCGACAATCCGAGTGCGACCCGCAAGGATTCGACCTCAATGTAGGCCCATCCTGTCTTCCGAAACTGCATCAGCATCTCAAACAGCCGGAACGAATGGCTCGAGTCCAGGCAGGCAACCCGCCGAAGATCATAGCTAGTCACTTTGCTGTACAGCATCGTGAGATAGGGCATGACATGGATGGTGAACGACAACTCAACGCGACCCTCACCATCCAAATACTTGGCCCGATCGACCCAACGCTTCCGCTCCATGCCAGAGCCGTCAAAGGTCTTAATATCGCGCTCGTACAGCTCATCAGCTGCCACTTTCATCTGCTCATAGGCATGCCTGAGCTGGACGCCGTAGATATCCGAATAGTCCACGGCCGAGACAGACACCTTTTTCGGCATGGGCCTTCTTGGATCGAGTTTACTGATAGCCGCGAGGATCAACCGCTGCTCGTTGAGCGTCAGCCGGTACGACGCGGTAATCAGCGTATTGGATTTCGTAACCCGGAGCGGCTTAGGTTCCGGCTTGGCAGGTTTGGGTAAATTGGACATGTCTGGCCCCACGATTAGTAACGGAACCCTACAGAGAGATTACGCTGTAGTCGATACCCAGGAGTCGGTTAGGCTCTAGACCCCAGTAAAAATGGGCCTCACAGCCAACCACCTCATCCAATCGCAAGACAAGGGACAAATCTGTAGTCGATAGGCAGTAGCCGTAATTTGTAGTCGATTGGCGTCCGTTCGCCACGTAGAACAGCCGTAATCTGTAGTCGATAGCGTGGGACACCTTTGATCCACAGCCGTAATCTGTAGTCGATACCGAAGATAGGGCTGCAAAACTGCCTGGTCATACTCGTCCACGCACAGCCGTAATCTGTAGTCGCATCGAGCTGATGACTGTAAAAATAGCCGTAATCTGTAGTCGATAGGTCCAACGGTGAAGCTAAAAGACTATTTATTGGCGAATCCACCAAGGTAGAGGGCAAACCACTGAAAAACGTCAAATAAGCGACGGGCAATTTAAAATATCATTTAAAAACAATGAGTTATTGCGATTTCTATCCAAAGAAACGCCACTCAGGCAAATTCAGAACACAAAATTGCTTGAAATCGAGCCATAAAAACTCAAACTCGTGCTACGTGCAGCATCCAGCAGCCGGAATCTGTAGTCGTTAGACACAGCCCAGGCCCTCCATCCGGCCTGTGGATAACGGCCGCAATCTGTAGTCGTCACAGCCGGAATCTGTAGTCGCTTCAGCCGTAATCCATAGTCGCAAAGCCGGAATGTGTAGTCGCAATGCCGTAATTTGTAGTCGATGATCCTCTGGAGGCCACGTAATACAAGGGCTCCAGCTCTCTAAAAACAAGAGAACAACAAGAGAAAAACAGTTAAAAGGCTTTTAAAACTGAAAAGCTAATTTTCTGAGGGTTGAAAAACCAAAAGCAGACTCACAATCCAATGGCTGTTTTTCCGACGACAATTCGGTTCGAAAGCAGCACACCCACCAGGTCGGCGAGGAGAAAATGATCCCATCCGAATATGACCTGGAGGAACCCAATGAATACTGCCGCTTTCGCGGGCGTCGCAGCTTATCTGCTCAGCATGGCTGTCATAGCGCCGGAGCCGGTAAGCCTGACTGTAGGCGTTACGACGATCGTCGACGTCCAGCAGCACTACACCATCATCGACAAGATTGGTACGTCCTACACCGGCGGCCCGGTACTTAATCTCTCAGAATGGGAGGTAAACCTGGAGGGTGTCACTGACATTCAGCTGGCCTTCAACGCTGAAGGGGTACTGGATGTCGCTACGGTAAAAGCTGACAAACTTCACCTGGAGGAAGTGCTAAGCGGGCTGAGAAGCCAGCTGCAAATTGGCACAGACGAGTCCAGCCACGGGTTTGAGAACATCACATTCTTGTCTGGCTCCACCGAGGTAGTGGTCGAATCGCATCCCATGGACACCCAATTCACAGTCAACTACATAAGCGCGGACTTCAAACGTGCACGCACCGATGCCCAAAAACAGTACGCCTGACCGCTGACATCGGCTCTCGCTTTACCTAGCGTGAATTCGGGTTTAGTCTCCAAAACATCAAAGCCAAGCCGAACTGTGAGATGGAAAAAGCCGTTTCCAGTTCGGTTTTACAGGCAAAAACCCAGCCTGTACCATGATTTTTCTTGAAAAAGCGACTTAACGTATTATGATTCACCTGTATTCAACAATGCAGGGATCGTCATGCAGCAGCCAAGCGAGCAGTTTGAAGAGGAATCCGTCTATTTCACGGATTTCTCCACCCTCCTCTACCCCCCCAAATTTGCAGCCGATTGTTTTGGATTGACTACCCGTCGTCTTCAGGACATTGAGGATGAAAACGGGCTGGAAATTCGCCGCATTGCTCGCGGCACTGTCCCAACTCGGGCTTATACCCTGAGTGATATTTTCGATATCGCAGCGATCCGTAGAGCGAAAGGTCAAGCAAAGGGGCTACCACGGCAGGTTGTGATATCAACCTTCGTTCCCAAGGGCGGCACGGGAAAAACGACCGTAACGGTCAACCTGGCAATCTACCTCCAGATGCAAGGGCTCCGGATTCTTATCATTGATAATGATCCCCAGGGCGACTCGTCGAGTGAGCTGGGGTATGACCCAGATTTGGCAAGGTCTGACCTTGAATCGATGGGAATTCCTCCAGAGCGCTATGTTGAGGGCAACCTAGGGAACCTTCTGAGCCCAGAGCTGAGAGGTCGACAATTCGAGCCATTGTCTTTTGAGCAAGTCATCAAAAAGCCATTCGGCGAGAACGGCCCCCACCTCATCCCAGCTGATGCGTACCTCGAGGATCTTGTTGTTGCTTTAGACGCAGAGAACAATATGGATTTCTGGTATGCAGACTGGCTAGAGCGAGCCAGGACTGGAGAGATTCCCGGTATTGATACGTCAGCCTATGACGTGATCCTTTTCGACAATGCCCCTACCGCTTCTCGACTCACAAAAAACTCCATCGTCGCTAGCGACTTTGTTATCTGCCCTGTTCGGATGGATAAATTCTCTTTCCGCGCCCTTATGCGGCTGAACGAATGGATGGTTCGATTTGCCAAGGCATACCGTCGCTCCCCTGTTGTTCTAGCAATCCCGACCATGTTCATCAGGAACCGTAAACGCATCTTGAATAACCTTGTTGTTCTGAACGATCTCTTCCCTGGTCGGGTTGCTGAAGAAAAGCTCTATTACTCAGAAGACTATGGTAAAGCGCTGGATCAAGGCATTCCTCTGATCGTATGGAAGGGCGCTACCAGCAAAACTATTGACTCCATGCGCTCAGTTTTTAGCGAAGCACTCCAAAAAGTCCGGGAGTTTGCTTCTCAGTGACTGGTGCTCGGAGCACCACTTGGATTTTGAGCTTCACTGGTGCTCGGAGCACCACCTGGTTTTGAACTTCACTGGTGCTCGGAGCACCACCTGGGTTTTGAGCTTCACTGGTGCTCGGAGCACCATCAGTCTGCTGAGCTTAACTGGTGCTCCGAGCACCACTTGAGATCTTCAGCAGGCCCAAAGATTAGATGCGCTCCACGTTACAGCGGTTAATTGACGGAGAAATTATGGCTAAGTCAGAGGATTTTCCAGGAAAGCCAAAAGATGCGCCTACCTGGATGTCTGGCGTCAAAAGGACGCCGGCGGAATTGCCTGAACCCAATTTAAGAGTTTCGGTTAGGGAAATGCTTGCTCAGCAACAGGTCAATGAGCCTGTTGCTGAGCAAGCGGTAGCAGGCATCGAGGGCGAGAATAGCCAGGCTAAAGTCTCCGGCAAGGTTCTTGAAACGGGAGCCGCGAACGGTGTCATAGCTGAGATCAGCACCAGCAATATACGGGTATCGCCATTCCAGCCACGGCTGGCATTCAGCGAGGCAGCTATCGAAGACCTTGCAAATTCGATCGCTTCTGTTGGATTGGCCAAGCCCGTCACTGTCAGGCCGATAGGTGATGGCATTTATGAGCTGGTCGGCGGTGAGCGCAGATGGCGTGCTCACAAATTGCTGGGGCGGGAGACCATTACGTCATACGTCCGTGAAATGGACGACGCTTTGGCGCAGATCCTTGCGCTGACGGACAACGAAGGCCAAGAAGCGCTCACGGAGTACGAGCGAGGTAAATCTTACGCAAAAATTTTGGATTCTGGAGGTGAGCCATCTGTCAGGGCGCTGGGCCGCCGGTTAGGAGTCAATCACTCGATAGTGAGTAGATGCCTATTGCTGATGGACCTACCTAATGAAGTGAAAGCCATTCTGGACACGAATCCAGGACTCATCGGTGGGAAGCGGGCAAAGGATTTTATTGAATTCAGCAGCAAAGAGCCCGAACTACTTCTGCGAGCCGTGACGGCTATGCGTGATGAGCGATGGACACAAGAACACGCCCTGCGTTGGCTAGCCAAGGAAATTGCTTCACGGACCCAGAAAAACTCGTCCAGCAAATTCACCGATACTGAGATCAGTGGTATTGGCCGGGTTCGCGTAGAAGGAAAAAAAGTCGAGCTTCGTTGTGAGAAAAGTGTCGACGCGAAACTGATTGCGGAGCAGTTCGAGGCCTTTTTAAAGACAATTGACCGTTCTTTGATCGAGAGCGAATGATTCACATTTGCTTTGTAACTAAATATTTCAGACGCGAAACAGGTTAGAAAACGTGCACACGAAGGCGATGTGCCATGACAGAATATGGTTTTTTAGACTACGAGATAAGGAC
This sequence comes from Pseudomonas sp. ARP3, assembly GCF_001029595.1. Lineage (NCBI taxonomy): Bacteria > Pseudomonadati > Pseudomonadota > Gammaproteobacteria > Pseudomonadales > Pseudomonadaceae > Pseudomonas > Pseudomonas sp. ARP3. The sequence continues at coordinate 85,765 of NZ_LEKF01000024.1, read as the reverse complement.
ATATGGCAACCGCAGTCGCGCAACCAGAACACAGAGTGGTGCAACCGCAGACACGATTCGCCGCTCTCGCACAGCTGTCAAAGATTGAGCCTGAGCACCTGCACGGCCTGAGCCGGATTGAGCTGTTTTCGGTAATTTCAGAGCACTGGCTGAAGTGTTCAGCCCCCGCTCGGATTCACATGTTGAGCAGCGAAGATCGGTTCATCCGCGGTGAAGCGCGGGCTCAGAACAAAGCATTAAGCGTTACGCAAATTTGCGTGGACCAAGCTCCAGGGATTATCTATGAGCAATTCAACCAAACACCGTATCTCGCTGGCGTATGAGCACGAAGGTGAGGTGCGACAGGCCTCAGCTGAGGTGAACCAAACGAAGGCGAGCATCACCTTCAGCGGGCTTCCGAGCGTAAAGTTCCAGGTGTCACTGAGCGATCCTGAACAGGTGATATTGCAGTTGCCTACAGACCGCAAAGGAAAAAAACCGACGGTTTCTTGCGACATATCCTCGATCCCTGAGTTGGAAGCGGCTATGGACGAGGTGCGCAGGCAAGGTTGGCTTGGGCCAAAGGTGTCAGTGAGTGAGTGCGGGTGAACCAGCGTCGGTGCCTTGCTCCGAGATCTGGGCGAGTGAAGTTGACCTCAAGGAATCGCACAAGCGCATCCTTTTGCACGAATCGCAATTGACCCTCCAGCTCATTCGTTACTCTGTTGCTCTAGTGCGAGCAGAGAGTAGGCCAGGAGGCCGCAGGCCTAGCAGGGAAGCTCAAAGGAGGCTGTCCCGGAGCATCCCAGGCTCCGGTCGGGAAATGATCTACATAGATCCTCGTAGTAATCTATGCTTTCACCAGCCTGTTCGCCGTCCTTGTGTGTAAAGGATCGAGCTTACGCCGGGCAGAAAACTCAAAGCATCAATTAATGAAACTAATTACGCCTTAAATGGTCTGTGATGGCCTAGTGTTTGCTGTAGACATGGCCCTAGCTTATGCTGTGCTATGAAACAACTTTTTATAGGTTTTTGCCGTTCTGCGACCCGTTTACGAGCTGAAAAATGACGACCTTTTGACGCCGTTTTTGTGTAGTGATGCGGAACTGTATATCTATACACTGATTAGCATGCAGCCTTTGCCTTGACAGAAAATACCGAGATTCAGCCATGATCACAAAGATGCCGCCCCATGTAGTCAGAAGCTTTCCCTACTGGGAAACGCCACCAGAGCCGGGCCAGGATTTGCATGAATTGAAATGGGGTGTCATGGAAGTCCTTTCAGACAAGTCGCTTAGATTCGTTGACACAAAACCGGATCAAGCAGCACTCGAAGAACTAATAAGCCAACTTCAAGAGAAGATTTAATTTAGATTTTTTTATTGTCTGGGCTTCTCTAGAACACCAACCCCTGCTTATACGGCAGGGTTTTTTTTGAATGAAGATTGAGCCTAGGGTAGCAACAATGATCGCGAATTCAGACGTAAAAACGACCTGAAAAAGCGTCACTTGTGCGCGTCTTCGACGTATCGTTCTTGGATAAAACAGGAACGAGAAGCTGCTTATGCAAAGCTATGATCTTGAGTTTCACGATTACGCTCAGCTATTTCCGCTAATCATCGGAGATGACTACGAAGCCCTGCTTGAAGATATTGATGTCAACGGACAGCGTGCCTCGATCGTTCTCTATGAAGGAAAGATCCTTGATGGGCGCAACCGGTACCGCGTTTGCAAAGATCTGCTGATCGAACCCCGAACAGAGGAATACACAGGAGATGATGCCCTAGGTTATGTCCTCTCGCTTAACCTCTATCGCCGGCAGCTCACCGTTGCACAACGGGCTTTGATCGCTGCCGAGCTGTCCTCACTGCGCGGGAGTAGCGCTATCACTGTTGACCTGGAAAAGGCCGCCGGGCAGGAGCTGGAAGCCGCAAAAATGGCTATTGAGGAGGCAGCCAAAGTACTGGGTATCAGTCCGCGCTCTGTGTCTTCTGCGTGCAAGGTTGTCCGAGACGGCACCCCGGAGCTGCTGGATGCTGTCAAGGCCGGCGACGTAAGCGTATCCGCAGCGGAGCAGGTGGCTAAGCTGGAAAAAAAAGCACAGCAAGAACTGTGTAGCCGCGGGCCTAAGGCAATTCGTAAGGCCGCGAAGGACATGAGGGAGGAGGGTAGGTCGAAACCTGCGATGCCTAATAAGCCACTTCCGCTCTCAGATAAAAACGGTCTCCTGCCTCCGCCAGTACCGCTTGACGATGATGAAAATGAAGATGGCGCATCAGCCCCTGATGCACCGGCAAACCAAATAGCCGCGATTGAGCAAGAATCGGACGTTTTCTATACCTATGAGAGAAAGCCAGCGGCTCAGCTCCTGTTCGAAATGGCTGATGCTGGAATGCAATTTGGCCAGGAAGCTGAGGGCGTTGCCGACGACATCATGAATGAGGTTGAAGAGGGCCTGGATCTTCAGTTCCTTGCATTCGTTGTGGACGTAGCCAAGAGGCTAGAAAATCGGGTGAAGGCAAAAATGCAGGCCCGATATGCTGAGGAGACATGAGTGTTGGGATTTTCTGGAAGGGTGATTTCATAGGTTAAAGCCCGAACAGAAAAGGAGTACCCCGCATGCAAACAACTCAGGACGACACCGTAATGGATTTTGGCCCGAACCTCTTCGGTGGCGAGGGTGGCTCTGCGTCCATCCCTTCCGCTGATGATGCAGATGCTACGAACAAGGCCCAGGAGGGTACGGCGAGTATTTCTCATCAGATGACTGAGGGTTGTACCGAAGAAAACACGGCCGAGGCCGGCGGCGGCCAGGCTGGTGGTAGCAGCGCTCCCTCGAGCAGCAATGTTGCACCTGGCGTGAATACTCAACAGGCAGCCACTCAAACCAAGGCAGGGAAGTCCGAAGTTGGCACCAAAGCCTTGTCCAGTGTGAAAGCAGCCGTGAAGGTTTTCGAAAGCATCAATGGCTTCGACGAGCAAAGTGCGACTCAGCGTACTGTCGTTCGCGATCTAATGTTAAAGCAGTCCGAAGCCATGGAACTCAAGCTCCAGGGCAAGAAACCTCCCGAGGGTGAAGACTTTGATTCCATTGCGAAGCAACTCCGGCGCGAGAACAACCGCCTCGACTCCCTGCTTGAAGGTAAGGAATCACTGTTCGGCAAGGCCCGGGAAGCCGCCGAAATTGCGATCGAAAACATGCAGGGCGTAATTGCCGAAATCAACCGTTTGGAGGAGGAGGCTTAGCCCTCCTGGACGCCATGAACAAGAAACTGTTCGTCGACATTCAATTTTACGCATTCTGGCCTTCCGCCGGATTCCTTGCGGGCTATGCATTCCTTGCATCGGCAGGCATGATCTAACCAGCAGCCCTAGCAAGCCTGGCGCGCACCGTCACGGCTCAGGGCCATGAAACCCAAACCAAGGAGACAAGATGTCCCTCATCACCGAGTACCGAGCCACAGAGGAAGCCATCAAGGAGCTTCAGGACCGACTGGAGAAGTTGAGCGGAAATGAAGCCCTTTTGAAAGAGATGGAGTTCGAGAAAAAGCTACGGGCCTTGATGTCTGAGTATGGCAAGAGCCTGCGCGACATCATCGCGATTCTTGACCCGGACTATCGAAAGCAAATTACCCATCAGCCTGGCAAACCTCGTGCGCAACGAGCAGTCAAGATCTACCGCAACCCCAACACGGGTGAGCTCGTTGAGACCAAGGGCGGCAACCACAAGACGCTCAAGGAGTGGAAGCAAGAGCATGGCGCTGATGTAGTCGAGACATGGCGAACCCAGTGAGTTTGCGCTTCCGCGGATCTTCTAAAATAAAAGGCCGGTGAACCCGGCCTTTTTTGTGAGTTCGGTTTGGCCACCGGGAGCTTGGTTTTTTTCAATTGAATGCGAACTTGAAATGGAGGTAAATAACTATCAACGGAGGATCAAATGGATAGCACTGAAAACGTCGATGAACGCCTGTTGGCCGCGGTTATGGATGAAGCGCAAACGGACTTCAGCATAGCCAGTATTGCAGTTGAGAAGATCCGTCAGGGAGCTGAAAGCATCGCCGCCGGCATGCACGGTCGCAACCATGTAAAGGCGTCATTCGAGCATTATGACGGTACACCGATGTCGCCTGAAGAAGCCTTGGCTCGCCAGTGTGTCCATGCGGCAAGTATCGGAAGATCCCTCGGTCAGGAGTTTCTTCTGAAGGCACCTGCTCCTCTTCTGGAGCAATTTTCCGCCGTGGCAGGGAACCGTAACGTTGCGGACAGTGGGGCAATGCTCGCCGGCCTGCTGCATGGGTTCATGATTGCATTCGCCACGAAGGAAACGGAGGAGCGAGCGCTGAAAGCGATGCTGGAGGTTGCCCGGATCTGCGACGAGGCCAACAATATTCGAGGCACCTCTTTCGGCCAAGCCAGCGAATGAATTGTTGCTCGGCGGGTAACTGGTCACCGTTTATGCCCATTGAGGCACTGGAAAGGAATTGAGTCATGTCTGACGACAAACACGTCAAAACTGAGCCACCGCGGATGCTGTTCGTGGACGAGTACAGCAACTTTTTGGGGGGACTGAATGACACGCTGAAGGAAGAGTTGCGAAAGGTGTCTGGCGTCCCTAATGCAACCTACCTGGTCAATGACGGGAAGGTGTTTGTCTTCGACAAGCTGGTACACCTGGTGAAAGAGCGCGAGCTGGATCAGCCGGATTTACCGCTTGCTGATCTGGCCCGCAGCCTGATCGTAGAGGCAACCGTTTCCGCCAAAGATGCAGTTGAGGCCTGGGGCGTTGTGCCGGTTGCCTATGAGACGGAGAAAGTCCCTTCCAAGGACATAGGTCCACTTGATACGCAGGGGTCTACCTTCTTGATCCGGCATCGGCCGTTCAACGCCCGACTGCCGGGCGCGTTCCGGGACGAAAGCGACGTGAAAACCGCGTTCGCCAACATCCTGCTGGGCGGCATTCACCCTGGGGACGGTGATTTCACCTATCGCGGGCAGGCGATGACGCTGCTCGATCCCCTGGATCTGACGTTGCTGCCAGCGCGACCAGCAATTCAAGAAGGGCCGACGCCAGAAAGCTGGGTTTACACCGCATTGGCTAACGTGGGGTTCGAGGCCGGCTTTGAGCCAGTCTCGGAGGTGATGTTCAATCGCGTGAAGGAGTTGGAAGCTGGGTGGCGTGCCAACATCGCCAGTGCCGCTAAGCACGCTCAAGCCCGGTCTGCCGAAGTGTGGGCCCAGGCGGTAGACCTGCGCCTGGACGCGCTGAACGATCCGTCCGATGAAGTGCCTGAGTACGCGCAGGAAGAGTTCGCGGAGCTGCGATCGTATTACCCTGAGCTGTCCATGCTTTCGGACGGCTCTCTCTACTCGTTGTTCGATGTGTTCCAGATGGAGTGCCGCTTCATTAACGGGTGGTCGGCGAACCGTGACGACGATTTCCTCTTCTACCTGCTCGGTAAAGTGGTAGACCGCAAAAACGATCACGAGACAGCCAAAGAGGTTGGTGAGTGGGTTGCCGACGCTCTGTTGCATGGCGAAACCCTGGATGTGGCCCTGGGTGTCGGTCGAGATGCCGATCGGTACAACCAAGAAATTGGCAAGCTCGCGCACCGGATTGCCGATGCGATGCGCTTCCTGGCTGAGGACAAGAAAGCGACCGATCTTCGTGGTCGTACTATCACGACTATGGGGGACACATTCAGGATGGGCAGGAAGTACAACGCCGCAGCTATGGTGGTGGAGCAGAAACTTCCATCCTGATCTCGCCTATGAAATATAGGAACTGCGAGGGAGAGGGCACAGTTCAGGCAAAATTGGTTGTTACTCGGGCGCTTCTGGCAGAGCGCCCTCACCTCGGTGGTCAAGCGGCCGGCAGAACCTTGGCCTGATCTGATCCAGCATCAGGGGCAAGCTCCGAAACCAGATCCGATACCTCACCTTGCACCTGAGGAGCGTTGGCGACAAGAAAGTCCCCCCAATCCTTCATCAGGGCGCGACGCTTATCCAGCAAGTCACCTCGGTTATATGCTGCTTCAACCTTACTGGTGAGGGTATGCGCGAGAGCCATTTCGCAAACCTCTCGCTGGTGATCGGTTTTTTCCGCGGCCCACGTCCGAAAAGTAGATCTGAACCCATGCGGTACGACGCCATCGACCTGGAGCTGGTCGAGCACCCTGGCCATGGCATTGCCGGGAATGGGGCCTGTTCGCCAGGAGTTGAGAAATATCCACTTGTCATGCTTTCCGACCTGCTGCCGTAGCACCTCGAGCATTTGCTCTGTAAGGGGTACCCGGTGAGCCTTGCCCGCTTTCATGCGTTCTGCTGGGATGTACCAGATTCTCTCTTCCCAATCTATTTCCGGCCACTGGGCCCCGCCCACCTCTTGGTTACGGGTCGCAGTCAGAATTGCGAATTCAACAGCACGAGCTGCTGCCCCATCCAGGGAATCGAGCCTGGCCAACAGCTCAGCAGTGCGTAAAGGTGTCGGAGACGGGAAGGGGACTACCGTATGTGATTGCTTGGGCAAGAGCTTGTCGAGATGGCCACGCCACCGTGCGGGGTTTTCACCTTGTCGAAGCTTCAGTGCCTTCGCTGCATCGAGCACGAGCTCTATGCGATTCCGGACGCGGTTAGCCGTGACGGGGATCTTGCTCCAGATCGGTGTCAGCACATCCAGGATATCGTCCGTGTCGACCTCGACTATCCGAAATCCGCCTATGACAGGGTAGACATGCTTCGTGAGTGAATTCTGCCATTGCTGGTGATGCTTCTTAGACCAACTCGACGAATGCGTGCGTATGTACCTTTCCGCCGAAGACCGAAACGTGTGGCTCGTTGTAGTTCGTGAGGCTTTGGCGGCTTTGGCCTTCGCACGCTCAGCGGCTGGGTCGACGCCACGGGCGATGTCGAGCCGGTACTTGTCAGCCTCCAGCCGTGCGTCTCTGAGGCTCAAAGCAGGGAATGTCCCCAGGGCTAGATCGTGCCGTTGCTTCGCCAGCATATAGCGAAAGACCCAACTTTTCCGCAGAGTAGCTGATACACGAAGAATCAACCCTCGGCCGTCCTGGTAGGAGCCGGGCTGGTCGATGTCCTTAACGAACTTAGGGGTCAGTTTGCTCATGAGGTGCCCTCGGTCACCGGGCCATTTTTATCAACCGCCGGCTCGTGATCCTGAAAAGCGAGAGAAATGTTCTCCGGTGGGACAAGGCGAAGGCAAGCAAGCTCGTACCCCGCATCTGAAACGAGGTGTAAACCGGAGCGATCAACGGCGAGAACGGAAATCGCTCCAGGCTCGTCATCAAGCATTTCACCAAGCCAGTTACTGAGTGCGTCTTCTACTGCCAGCATCGACCCAAAAAAATAGACCATTTCCTTGGCTTCGCCGAGTAGTTCGGAGCGAGGGCCAATCTGCGGCCGTAAGCCTTCACGGAAGATGGACTCCAGATTACGAGTTGGCGTGACGTGGTAAATCTCACCAGAAATTGGCTCGTTTTGAGCGTGCTCATTCGAATCATGGTTTTTCACTACGGATTCCTCGCGGCTCGTTTGTTCGCAGGCGCTGATACTGCAATCGCGCCAGATCTCGCCGGAATGTAGGAGGATAAGGTATCCCCATACAAAACGGCTACAGGCCACAACCTATAAGGGATTCTAGAAAACCCAAATATTACGTCCCACACCATAGCCCACAGTTGCTATCGAGCAGAATGACCCTTCCAAGCAGGTGAGGCCGACCGACGAGAGCATCAGTATCTGGACCAGGTGAGGTTGGGGAGAGGAGAGGGGGAGTCGCCCACCCGGCAGCAGGTCTGAATCCTCGGCCGGGTTGTTGCCTGATCAGATTGAATGGATGGCTTCTGAGCCGCCAATTTCAACCATGGTCAATAGCCCGTTTTCAAAAACACCACCAGTATCAATATATCGAACATTCCCTAAATCAAGGACGGCAGCGACTTTCGTGTGGCCTACAAAGATCCTGTCGATACCAGCAACGGGGATGGTTGTTTGATTTGCATGTCGAGACCTACGCCACATTGCTTCCGTGGCATGGTAGTTCCTATAAGAGTCGCCTAACTCACCTGTCAGAGCCTCTTCGAAGCGCGACCAACTTAGGCATGTGCATTCAGCATGAACAATTCCAAACTTTTCGCCGTTGCGGCCTTCGACCTGAATAGCGATGGGTAGACCATGTAAAGCAAGCCCTATGGACTTCTGCTCGTCAGAGGTAAGGGAATAAAACCATTCTCCACCGTACTTACGGTGTCCAACTGGTTCGGTATCTAGTCCGCCTTCAACACACCAGTAGTCATGATTCCCCATAACAGACTTGAACCAAGGCTTCTTCAACCAGTCATCAACTTGGTGTGATTCTGGCCCTCTATCAACTAAATCGCCTACCGAAAATAGTCTGTCTGAATATTCGTCAAATCCTACCGAAGATAACAGTTTCGATAGCTTGCTGAATTCACCATGAATATCGCCAACCACGAAATCACGCCCAAAAATATTTGCTCCATACTTCGCGTAATAGCCATTGGCGCTCACGCTGACCGGGGCATGAATTGCAGAAAGATGAGGGAATTTGGGCATCATAATAGGCTCGCGATACGCTGGAATTGTTGGCATACAGACCATTTTCGGAACGGATAGCGCCTAGATGGATAAAGGGTTCTTGCGTTGCTCAACGAAGTACGCAACCTCTTGAGATATTCGCTTTGTTTCAGCGTCATACTCATCGTTGATAGCAACAGCCCGATCCCCGCCAAGTTCGCTAATCAAGCGTTGAGCTTCTTGAGAAACCGCACTTTGCCTGTTCAGGAAGTTCGGGTCTATGACGTTCATATTGTAGGAACCGCCAATTCGCATAGCGACTTGAGCCCCTTGGGCCTCGCACATTACGAATCCGATCTTTTCATACGCCTCTACGAGTGTTGGAAAGCAGCTCAGCGCTATGTCGGTGAAGCGTGGTTTTAGGCTGGCAATCATCGCAGTCATAATTCCCTGATTGCGGTGGGCTGAATCGACACAAATATAATTGATGCCACAAGCAGTTGCGGAGTCGTTAGCACGGGTTAGGGTCATAAAACCTATAATAGTTGATGCGGAATTTACAGCGATTACTAATTCTGAATTGATCATCAGGCTAATTGCTGGGTCTAGTTGAAGTTGGATGTCAGTCAGCATCCACGCACGAACTACGCCGAACATCGGGTGGGTAGTGCTTATTGGTCGGTTGACCAAATCCTGGCTATAGCGATAGGCCATACGCAAGATTTCTTCTTTCTGCGAATCACCTAGTTCTTTAATATTTTTGATTGTAACAACTTCCATGATTGCTCCTTTGTGTTCGCTTCGGTTATTTGCTTTCAACAATATGCCACTGACCATCCCAGTTTCGGATTTTGCATTTAGCAGTCATTCCGCGCCCGGTGTGGATGCCTTGAACAACGCCCTCACCAGGCCCCGTTCTGGCAAAGTTCACACGGCCACAGTCTTTGAAGGCGACCTGATTCATGAATCCCCCCCTGCTTTGCACTGCGTCCTCCCCCGCTGCCGTATCGACTGCTCGCTGGCCGTTTGTGATGCGAGTAGCTTGAATCACGGTCGAGCCGTCTTCTGCCTTGCTGTAGTGCAAAGTGCGCTCGTGTTCGACAGCACCGGTACTGACTGCGGCCCCCGAATCTCGCGACGAGTCGCAGCCGGCCAACGAGAGGCCAACGAGGGTGTAGATAAACAGCTTGTGCATAGATGGAGCTCCAATGATGTTTGAGGAATAAGCATGCCAGCGCGGGAGAAAATGCCAACTCAAGTTGATGCATTTACTGCCCTGGGCGGGAGCAGGGCGCTGTATCTTCCTCCGGTGTGTCGGAGATATTTCCGCCAGCAATACTCATCAGAACAGTGCGATTTGTTGGCCACTGGTTGCGGGGGGCGCAGTGAGAGCGGCCAAGTCCCGGAACAGGACGGGCGTAGTATTTTCGTCTGGAGGATTGGTGATCTCGCTGGCCATGACCTGGTGGCGCGTTAGCCTGGCGCGCCATAGACCCATAACGTGTGCCGGCGTGTACCACAGCTCCCGTTCTTCCAGCGCCAGCGTGTTACCGAGGATCAGAATTGCAGGAATGTGCAGAAGGCTGAGCTGGAGGTAGGTCATATGAACTGCGCGGGAGTCGACATCCTGCGCAGTCACATGGAGGCAGCGCTGGTAGTTGAAGCCTTTGTCTCCCAACGCTTCGGCGATCGCGATCACCATAGCTCCCGCACCGGATGCTGGTTCGTTGACCGTTATAAAGCCTCGCTCATCTAATCGCTTGCGCAGATCTGCACCATCCCCAAAGAGTTGTGAGGCCATGAGCTTGCAGACTGGGTAAGGGGTGAAAAACTGTCCTCTTGAGCTGTTCCCCAGCTCCAATTCGCCGAATACCTGGCCAAGCACATCGTCAGGCCCATATTCCATTGCCATGGTGAGTTCAGCGAGCATCTGGGGAAACCGATGCACCTCGCTCGGCTCATACTTCTTAATGATGCTCATGTAGCGTTTTTCACGCTCATTACGCTGGGCCAGGTCCACGCTGTTGCTCATCGCTAGCGCGCCCATTTCGCAGAAGTCCGCAAACACATCCCACAAGTGATGGCGATGGCTGTTTGCGTTGAGCAGGCGAATGAGGTTTTTGCGGTGTTCTGCTGGGCTCGAGGATTCGGTCTTTGCGTTTGCGTGTCTTGATTTAGCCATGGTGCTCATCAGCTGCTATCGGGAACGTTAGGACGAACCTAACCCGAAGTGATGAGAACCCAAGAAGTCAGTCGATCACGATCTCTCGTACTGAATCCCAGTCGTTGGGGGAAGCATCGCCGGTGGCAAAAGCGAACCGCATACCCACGGTCGGCCTGCCTTTCTTCATGAGATAAGCCGCAGCTCCAGCGCACATCGACTCGTGCCCCGAGGGTTCATAGTTCCCCTCATCGTCCCAGTTGCCACCCCGTTTTGAATGCACGGTCTTGTGGCACTGGAAAGTAGATTGATCATCCTCGATCAGGGTAGAAATAATCCCCTCCAAGCGCCCGCGGCTTAGCGGAATGGCTCCTTCCTTGAGGAAAGGGCAATTCGCACAGGGTTTTTTCAGTCGGAAATGCTGCTTGATCGGATTCACTGAACCGCATCCTTAGCGCGAGACATCAATGGCGAAAACCTCGACTGGATCTGCGCCGAAGTGTGGATGAACGATCGTCGTCAAGCGATAGCCCTTCCAGGGCAACACAAGTCTTCGTGCGTCGTCTCCGCGCTTCGGATAGCCCCGTGTCAGCTCAATCTGGTCGAAGCTCTGTCCATCCAAACGCCGTCGCCAATAGGGCGTGGCAGCCCGGAATTCTTCCGGCTTGATCCCGGCCTTGATTGCGTCGAAATACTCGCCTTTGAGCGGCAGTACCAGAGTACGCATGAATAGGGTTCCTTTTCAGAGCGGTCGAGTGCAATCTAGGCTCCGATTATCCCATTTGCCAGGCACAACCCAAGCGCATAGCAGGTGGGATGGAATGCTGGTGGCTACCTGATAAGCGTAGGATGTGCGGTTGGAGAAAGCCGATGCTGCCTGGTTGGGAAGTGACGCCCAGCGGCAACCTCTGAAGGAAGGGGGTAGGGAAGGGGAGAGGGAATCTCAGAAAGGCAAAAGCCCGGTGATTAACCGGGCTTTGCAGGTCCCTCTAGGGGGATAAAACTCAAGTGCCTCAAGGGCTACGTGGCAAATAATAGGGTCAGCTGACACTTATGTCAACTATTCAGTAAGCATTTGACCTAGGCTATTTCAGCAATCCACCAGCGTTAACGGCCTTAATCACTGCTGTCTGAATCAGGGTAACGACCTCTCGCGATAGCACCTGCTCAAGATGACCACGCATCGCCCTGGGCTTGAATAGGCGCTGTTTGCTGACCTGCTCAACGAGGTCCGCTTTGGCCCACCTGGTCTGTTGCTTGAAGTACGGTAGCTCGTCAATCAGGTCGCTCCCCAGCTCGACGTGTAGCCCGCGGCTGAGTTTGCCCATGTCCTTTGTTGTCGATAGCGGCACGACAATGCAGGCATTTGGGTCGATGCGCGCATTGAGCACAACAACCAAGCGGTTTTTTATCATTTCGGGCTTCAAGCGATAGTCATAGTTCTTGAAAACTATGACGCCGTTTTCATCGTACTGATAATCGCCGTAATTGCATTCCAAGATTTGACCTATCTTGGGTTCAAAATTAATAGCCATCAATCGTCCTTAAATTGGGTCGCCGCTAGCGATGGATCTTGCCACAGATCAGGGGCGAGAGAGCTAAATGTGATAGTCCTCAGAATGCAAGTTCTTGCTGGCGGTCAGCATATCCGCACCAGCGGGCAAAGCAATCCGGGCTACCCACCTCTATCTCGATGTTTCCTGTATAGCCGTGTACTCGCGCGTCACGGATCAGCTCTGCGATTACCTCGGGACTGTCGCCCATCTCGAAGCAGGTATCAAAAGTGCGTTCGCCAAGTCCTTCATACCCCAGATCCCACAAGTGATAGCTGGTGATCTCACGCACGAGGTTGTGGCGATAGGCTAGCTGCACGAAGCGCACACGGGCCTTAAAGCCCGAAGCTGTTGAGAGGCCTACCTTGTTGCGTAGACGAAACAGTTCGTTGATGGTGGCGGCGTTGTGAGACATAAGGCGATCCGAACTTTCCAGGAGATGCCATCAGGCTACGGCATGAGGTGGGAATCCCAACCGGACTCAACGAGCCACGGGAGAGCCGATGCCGAATGGCGGCATGATCAAAATTTCGTAGACAGAAGGGGGCAGGGGATCAATTTGCACTCTGCTGCCGGTGTATTGGGCTGAAAGCCTCCCATCCAGAGGAAAAACGCCGTGGGGAATTTCAGGATCGGTGCCGTGCCACATCCGGGCGCAGTAGTCGATCCGGAAGAGCCCAACCTCAATCCTGTGGTGGGGAGAAACGGCCCGGCCAGCAACGAGCTGGTGGCCAAGCCGCGCTGCCTCGGCCCAACTCGTTTAGGGCTGGGCTTTTTCCTATGCATCCATCTTCGGGGGGGCTGGCTTGATGAAAACCACCACACCCAGCCAATTCATCAGTGCGTGACCTGGTGCTGAGAAGTCGCCACGTGGTAGCAGCCGGAAGCGCTTCGCAGCCCTGATTTCAACCTGTTTCGAACGAACGGTGAAGATCATGAACTTTTCCGTTAGTCGGGTTGATCGGTGACCAGCTCTACGCCGCCATCCCATTCGGCCAGGACTTCGGCACCGCACGCGGAGCAGGCCGTAGTCACCTCGGGCGATGATTCAGGCAGATGCAACTTGCCTGCTTGGCCGCACACGGTGCAGCGATACACGTACAGAACAAGCGGAGCATTGGTGATCGACATGTCATATTTTCCTATATTCCGTCGCTGTCGGCCTTGGTTGAAATGTAGCGGCATTGCTCGGAATAAAGCTCGTTAAATGGCAAAAGACATAGTTGCTGAGTGCCATCCCTAAAAGTTCGAAGCTCGACCCTCTCAGTGCGTCCAGAATCGAACACAAAATCATCGCCTACGACTGAAAACTCGTCCGTGGTCGTTTTGACGAAGTGATTATTTGATATCAGTAACTCCCCGGCCGACCGGTAACTTTTTAACGTTCGACCATGGATCATCTCCTTAACTGCCCAACAGCCCCAAGCTACTAGGGCTGCTAGAGCTATAATCGGAAATTTCTTCACAATTTTTTGCTGGTGATCTTTGAAGTTATTCATGCACGGTATTTTCCTGGTTGCCGTGGGCGCTGTTCGACCGCACTTCAGCTAGCGTCGGCAGACCCATGCGTTTTCCCTCAACCCACCGTGGGTTTGTCGGTGCCCGTTTTCAAAGGCTGGTTGGCCTCCTTGAATTCGTATTGCTTTACAGGTCGCATAGCAGCCATAAAACCATCCATGAAGAGCCAGGCAGAGAATGTGGCCCCGATTAATACCGCTACCCGGCCAACCCAGTCGTTCACTCCGGTTGAAACAACCAGTTGCATCACCATAGCCGCGAACCAAAATGCGATTGCCTTGTTACCTGAAAACATACTGACCGTCCTGTTTGGGGAGTACGCAATGTGGCGTCCTCGTCTACGTCCTCGGCCCAGCTTTTTAGGGCTGGGCTTGGGGTGTACCTGGTCGGCAGATCCGCCGCGTTTTCCTATGCCGCCGCAACGGCGCGGTCTTCGGGGTGAGCCCATTCGCGGACTTGGCCATACAACGCCGGTTCGTCGATATCGACCCACGCCGGGTTCAGTTCAACATCCTGTCGCTCTGCATGCTCCAGCAGCTCAGCGAGCAACTGCGCACGGCGTGCATTGTCTTGCTCCAGGGTGTGAATTTGCATCGACTGGTCTTCAACCTTCGAGGCTTGCTCTGCCAGGGTGCTCACCACTGCTGAGACTTCTGCCAAGTCCTCGCCTGCGCCCATATCGGCCACGTTGCGAACGTTGTTCAACACTTCTGCCGCCAGCTTTACGGCGGCGCGGTAATCCTCGCCCAGCACCGAGCTATCGCCCAGCGCGTGCAGTTTCCAAAGTGCGTTCTGAATGTCCATTTTCGGTTTCCGTGATCAGTTGTTGGGGGTTGATTCCAGAAGCTCGCGGACTTCATCCGCATACGCCCACCAGATGATGTCAGTCCGTTCAACGCTCCAGCCGTCACTACATGCCGTGCTCCAGTTTGGCTCGTCACCCTCATCAATACAGTTGTAGTCAGTGACCTTGAGGACGTGCAGGCCGTAGGTGGCAGTCAAAGCGATGAGTTTCGGTGACTCCCCGTCAATCAAGCGAGGTACATCTGAAGGTGAGTGCCTAATCATCTTGTTTTCCCTCAAGCAGCGGCTTGATCGGCCTGAGCCATGATCGCCTTGGCCGCGTGGTTGATCATGTAGAGCTGAGCATAAAGGCTGTCGCAGGTCTTCGTTATCCGGTGCTCGTACCACTCTTCGCCGAGGCACAGCACTTCGGCATTGTCGCGCATGAACTGGTGCGCCTCTTCGGTGAAACCGATGTTCTCAGCGAGGTCAAAGAGGTCGTCCCAGTGCATCCAGCGATCATCGCCATTCTCCAGATTTCGGCGATTGGCCACGGTAAGAGCGCGGAACTCCCCCCAATGCTCACCCCGAACCAAGTCCGCATCCTGCGCCCAGGCTGGAAGGGCGTCCCAAATTTCCTGGGAGCAGTTGTCGTGCAGTTCACGGCAGATGCTCGACACCAGCACCTGGCGGAACAGGGTTGTGCTGAATACCTGCTTTTTGTGGGACTCGTTGAGCTTGGTGTGCAGGTAGTAGGTGACGTCATCACCCGCAAGGAACGATATGCCATAGCCCAGGCCGACACTGAACGTGAGGTCGCCGATATCGCCGACAACGGCGATTCCGAACCGGGTCATCATGATATCGAAGGCATAGGCGGTGGTGCGCTCAGCCTTGCAACGCCAAACTTCAACATCGGATTGCTTCACCAGGCAAGTGTACTGGTGATCCTTGAGCTTTTCGGCGGCACGGGCCTTGCGCTCGGCCTCTGTCTGCCGGCGTTCTTCGATGTAGGCCGCTCGCGTTGTTTCAACATTCATGATCCGTTCCTTGACTGCATGTGGGTGACAAAAGATTCAGCTATGAGCGTACTGCGGCTAGCCGAAAACCCAATGGCTGGTTGAGCGACAGTGCGTTGCTCAAAGAAAAGCCCGCCGAGGGAAAGCCTGGCGGGCTCCGGTAATAAAACGAGCAGCTTCAGCGACACCACAGACGAGACAGGAGGGGGAGGAGTGCCTTGGGAGCGTAGCTTCTACCATGAAGCTGCCCAGGGCCTAATTTACCATGACTCGCTGCGGTCTTTTGCTCTCTCAGGAGAACAGCGATTTGATCGCCGAAAGAAGGCTTCGCTTTGGCGCTTCTGGTTCCACAGGTGTTCTTGCCGCACGGTAGGCTGCCATCAGGTGAACATCGTTGGCCAACATCCGGTAGACGCACTGGTTTGCGTCTGGGGTCGGCTTATGCAGCTGGTACCCATGATGTTTGCTGATATACAAAGCAACCGCGGCACTCCGGGATCGCCCGGCCTGGCAATTGACGGCGATATTTTCCCCTTGATCTGCAATTTCACGGATGCGCTCCCGCAGCACGTCAGCCTTGCTGCTCAGCAAGTAGTCGACGTAATTCCGCTCAAAATCTGGCCCGTATATCTCGATGACTTCTTCGTCAAAGCCAGCATCAATGAAGTGGTGGTAGCTCACGCTCTTCCACCGTGCTTCGTCGATGCAGGCCTGATCTTCAAGGCCATCAGATATCGATAACAGGTGCCAGTCGGGGCCTGGCGCGTGTGCTTCAGCGTCGCTGCGCGATAAAAAGATGCAGCTGGGTATGGTTCGGTGCATTTGTCTCTCCGTTGCCATCGGCATGACTACTGGATTGATAGATCCCTTTTTCAATGAAAAAGCCCGCGAGCTGGTCAGGGCTGCGGGCTTCTAGTGTGGAAGGATGGATTACTTCTTGGCGTCGATGAACGGCAGGGTTCCGCCTGGAAGTACCGTGGTAGGCAGCACGCCGTTCCAGCGCTCGGCTTTGGTAAGCTCGACCAGGCCGGGGTTGCTGCCCAGGGCGCGGGCGCGGGCGTCGATGGCTTTTGCTTCCGCTTCGCCGCGCAGCTGGATGCTTTCCGCTTCGGCACGTGCGGCGGCCAGTGCCGAATCCGCGGTAGCCTGGGCCTGGGTGACGACAATCCGCGCCTGGATCTGCTCAGTGGCCAGTTGCTGCTCACGAGTCTTCACGGCAACCTCAGCGCGCATGCGTTCTTCGATCGACTTCTCGTAGGCGTCACTGAAGTCGATGTTCTCGACTTGCACACTGTCGATCACCACCGGTCCACTGATTGCGCCCTTGATTGCGGTGGCGATATCGGCAACCAGCTTGCCGCGTTGCTGTACGGCGTTGACGGCGGTGTACTGACCGAAGACGTTTTCTACCTGTGTCGGGACATGGCGGCTGATCGCCCTTGTCAGCAGGCCGTCCAGATCGGCGTAGCTCTTGTAGACATCCGCGACCTCACCTGCCGGCACGTGCCAGCTGACCGAGACCGACAGCGTTGCAGCCTGCTGGTCACGGCTGTACGCCTGCAAGCCGTCCCACTTGGTGGCGTTGTTCTGTATCGAGATCGCTTTGGCGCTGTCGATGAAGGGGATTTTCCAATGCAGGCCTGGATCTGCCACCTCCATAAAGGCACCGTTGCGCAGAACTACTGCGCGCTCTTTCTCGTCGACGGTGTAAAACGAACCCAGCAGCAGACCCACGCCAATAACGGCCGAAACGGCAATCAAGCCGAGAGCCAGGGGAGATTTGGAGGAGGATGAGAAATTGTTGAATTGCATACTGATGATCCTTGGTGGTTGGTCGCCGGATAGTTTGTTAGGTACTGACTGAGGAATGTCCCGATTTCAGGCGGTTTTATCGCCTGAAAGCGGGCTAAGCTGTTTGTGGTTTGCGGTGTTTTTCTCCTCGGTTTCGGCCGCGTTGCATTGGCCACGCTATAGGCATGCCTGAAATACCCAAGTCGCCTCGATACTGCCGGCTACCTGGCTGATTGAGTCACGGGGGCTGACAGCGCGAAAAAAGGCGACACAAATGGTCGCCTGAGTTCTATGGGTCTCCGTTTAGAGGCTCTTCAACACACCCCAGTGAACTGGACGGCGATCCGCCTTTTCCAGTGCCTCCGCTGCTACCGAGGCTTGCTCGTGCGAACTCCACACGCTGTCGGAGCAACGCTCAACTCCGTGCTCCTGGTCTCGGAAAATCAGGTCAAAGGTCGGAGCCTCATACTGGTCAGAGATATCCCGCACCACAAAGCGCTCGTGCTCGAAGTTTTGTGTCACGGCGGATGTGGCGCTCATAGGCATAATCCTGCCTTCAGGGAGGCCTCGGATGCGGGCTTCGGGGGGGCTTCCAGCTGTTCTACCGAATGACCAGGGGGTGGCCCGCTCGATGCCGACCCGTCGCCTTCTGGTTGGGAGGTGGACGTTTCGATGTTCCAGCGACCAATCTCAATTCCAAGCTCATGGCTGGCCTCTTGTGAGAGCCCTTGCAAAGCGTCCTCAACGGCTAATTCGAGCTTGGCTTTCAGCCGAGAAAGCGCTTGCGGTGAGCCGATAACTCCAATGACCAGGTTGAGAGTAAGTCCAGCCCGATTCCGGGCTTGGGGCGTGACGACCTGCATAAATGGTTCTCCGTATAAGTGATCCGCCTCCTTCTCTCACGACCGCCGAGAATCCCAAGTTCCCGTTGCCTGTTCAGGATTGCTTCTCCGCAGTGTTTAATAGCCGTGTATAAATTTTCTGACGGAAATCCCATGGATCAAAGCCTCGAAGTCTTGGAGCGAACGCTGCAAGCAAGCATCAAAGAGCAGCGTGCAGCACGTCGCTGGAAGAATTTTTTCCGTCTCGCGACTCTTGGGATCGTCGTGACTGCTTTTGTGGTCGGCGGAAGGGCAGACCTTGATGGCGTTGGGGCCGATGTGCCGGTAACAGCAAAAATCAAGGTGAGGGGAGTGATTGCGGATGGGGAGGAAGCGAGCGCTGAGAACCTGAAGCGCAGCCTCGGCAAGGCCTTTGAAAATGAGAATACGAAAGCTGTGATTTTGGAAATCAACAGCCCAGGCGGAAGTCCCGTGCAGGCGGGCCATGTTTACGATGAAGTTCGTCGCTTGCGTGCACTGCATCCAGACACGAAGGTTTATGCCGTCATCACAGATCTGGGTGCCTCCGGTGGCTATTACATCGCCAGCGCAGCCGATGAGATATTTGCGGACAAGGCAAGTTTGGTCGGATCGATCGGTGTCACCGCGGCGAGTTTCGGTTACGTTGAGCTCATGCAAAAGCTTGGGGTTGAACGCCGCGCCTATACCTCCGGGGAACACAAGGCTTTCCTGGATCAATTCCAGCCTCAAAATCCTGAGGAGAGGAAGTTCTGGGAAGGGGTTCTCAAAACAACCCACAACCAATTCATTCGCTCGGTAGAGGCTGGTCGGGGAGATCGTCTGAAAGCCAAGGAGAATCCCGACCTGTACTCGGGGCTGATATGGACGGGCGAGCAAGCGGTGGGACTGGGGCTGGTTGATCGCCTTGGTGATTCTGACTACGTGGCTCGTGAAGTCGTAGGTGTGAGCAAGATCGTTGATTTCACCCGCAAACAGAATCCCCTGGATCGCTTTGCCAGCAAGATCGGCGCTTCGGTTGCCGATCAGCTCTCATTGCGGCTTGGGTTCGACGGCCTGAGCTTGCGCTAAGGCCCAGCAGGAACACTGCCAGACTAAGCAGGATCTGCCCCGTCCAGAGATGGACGGGGCATTTTTTTAGCCGCGCTTGAGTTGATCACGCAACTGAGTGGGTAGATTGCGAATGGTCAGGGTGCCGGCATTCTCGTCGTAGTCGATCTTGGAACCCAGTAGGTGGGCTTCGAAGCTGATCGACAACCCTTCGGCGCGGCCGGTGAAGCGGCGGAATTGGTTGAGGGTGCGTTTATCCGCTGGAATCTCAGGCGACAGTCCATAGTCGCGGTTGCGGATGTG
Organism: Pseudomonas sp. ARP3; assembly: GCF_001029595.1. Taxonomy (NCBI): domain Bacteria; kingdom Pseudomonadati; phylum Pseudomonadota; class Gammaproteobacteria; order Pseudomonadales; family Pseudomonadaceae; genus Pseudomonas; species Pseudomonas sp. ARP3. Next base: position 66,198 of record NZ_LEKF01000024.1, on the reverse strand, counting down.
ATCGTAGAACGCCTTTGGTCGATCTTCATCAATCAGCCCGGACAGCTCCTCCAGCGTCATCGGCTCGCCCAACTTCGCCTGGCTGGTGGCGTAGCCAACCAGAGTATTGGTCTTCTCCCGCGCCTGCTCCTCGGGCAGATCCTCGCTCTCGACGAAATCACTGAATGCCTTGAGCAGGGTGCGGGTTTCGCCGGGAGCGTCTACACCCTCCTGGCAACCGATGAAATCACGGAAGTAGTCCGAGACCTTTCGACCGTTCTTGCCCTTGATGAACGAAATGTACTGCTTGGACTGCGTGTTGTTCTGCCATTCGCTGATGTTGATGCGTGCTGCCAGGTGAAGTTGGCCGAGATCCAGGTGCTTGGCTGGGGTCACGTCCAGGGTGTCGTTCACCGCCACGCCTTCGCTGTGGTGCAGCAGAGCGACGGTGAGGTAGTCGGTCATGCCTTGCTGATAGTGGGCGAACAGGACGTGGCCGCCGGTTGAGAGGTTCGATTCTTCCATCAGTTTTTGCAGGTGCTCGACCGCATGGCGGCTGAAGGCGGTGAAGTCCTGGCTTTCGTCGAGGTAATCCTTCAACCATCGGCTGAAGGGATAAGCGCCTGACTCCCCGTGGAAGAGACCCCAGGCCTTGCCCTGCTTGGCGTTGTAGCTTTCGTTGAGGTCCGCGAGCATGTTCTCGATGGCCTGCGAAGCTCCCAACTCTGTATCGCGGGCATGCAACACCGCGGGGGTTCCATCGGGTTTTTTGTCGATCTGATGAACGATGATGTGACGTATTGGCATGAGCAAAGTCCTTGTAGTTTTGGGGTTAGAAAGGCGTTTCGTGGGGGTGTTTCGACAAATGGGCGGTGAGCACTTGCTTACTGAAGTCGGTCAGAATTTCAGGAGCAAGAACGGAACCGGTGATTGCAGCTGCGGGGCGAAAAATCCTCTTGCCGGAAGCCGTGAGCCAATCGAACACCATGAAGTGTTGGTGTGCCCCAGTTTTGAGAGGCGGCAGCGCCTGCCAGGTCATAGTAGAACTGGCGTATAGCGACAGCGCTGATATTACGGTTTGGGACTCCGCTGCATTGCGGCGCTGCTCTGGCAAAGCGTCATAGGCGGTGAGGGTTGCGCCGAGAACATCGGCTGGCTGAAGCCCTCCAAGATTCTTCAGATCCTCGCCACCCTGCATTGCTCGATAGCCATCCAGCGTCAGCTGGCCAACGAGTCGGGGGCCAGCCACTAGGTTGTATGAGTACAGCCAGAATCCAACGGCATTTCGTGCGCCGGCTGCATCATCATCGATAACCCAGCTTGCATCGCGCAGTGACTCAGCGAACTTGCGAGCACGCGCCTCTCCTACGTCATCCATCATGCCTCCTATCTCTTGGCCTGCGTCGACGCCTGTGCGAAAGCTCAGGCAATGTCGAACACAGTCGCACGCCGGCCGGAAAACCCAAGTCAAGGCGCGAGCATCAGGAAGAGCCTGTATCGGCGTGCATTGGCAGGAAAAAATATCCCCCTCAATCAGGCTGCGCTCTGTTGCCGCCTCCATCCCACGGCTCGACCACCTGGCTTGGGTTATTTCGAAGCGATGGTTTCCTACCTGTAGTTCGTACAGCGAGAAACCTCGATGCAGCTTCGACCCTACCAACAACAGCAGGATTTTGAACTCCGCAAGGGCATAAGCCTTGGCGCGATCATTCAGATGCTGATGAGTCCCACGGGCTCCGGTAAGACAGAGGTGGCCAAGCACATCATTGCCGGTGCGCAGGCGAAGAACCGCAGGGCCTGGTTCATAGTCGACAGTGTGAAGCTGCTCGATCAGACGCTTGAGCGGTTCTACAAAGATGGATTGGTCGCCGGTGCAATTCAGTCAGACCATCCCTGCACGGACTACCGAAAACCCATCCAGGTTGCAACGATCCAGAGCTTGCGTCCGCGCCTCGACTACATGCTCAACCATCACAAACCTCACCTTGTTCTCATTGACGAGGCGCATGTCATCCATGAAGCCCACATCGAGCTGATTACGTGGTGCCGGAGGAACAAGGTGCCTGTTATAGGGCTCAGCGCTACCCCATGGCGGCGGGGCCTGGGGCGCATCTTTGACAGGCTAATCAATTGCATCTCCCTTTCTGAGCTGACAGACCAAGGCTTCCTTGTACCTACGCAGTGCTACGCGCCCTCCGTGCCTTCTCTGAAGGGGGTGAGCACGAAGCCGAATGGTGACTGGATCGAGGACGAGCTTGCCACGGTCATGGGTGACGCCAAGCTGCTTGGTGACGTGGTAACGCACTGGAAAGAACTGGGTGAAAACCGCAAAACAATGGTTTTCGCCTGCAACGTCCAGCACTCCAAAAAGCTCGCTGCTGAGTTTCAAAAAGCTGGGGTGGCCGCAGCCCATATCGATGGCTATATGCTGCCGCATGAGACCGAGGAGATCTTGCGCCAGTACAAAGCGGGCAAGATAAGGGTCTTAGTCTCAGTGGCTATGCTGATCAAGGGGTTTGATGACCCCTCGACCAGTTGCCTTGTAATAGCGCGGCCTACCAAGTCCCTGATGCTTCACTACCAGATGATTGGCCGCGGGCTGCGACTCTCGCCTGAAACTGGAAAAATCGACTGCATTATCATTGACCACTCCGGGAACCTCTTGCTTAACGGGAAGCCAACGGACGAGGTGCCCGACGCCATGGACAATGGGGAAGGGGAGCGTCTTGACCGCCGCCCGCAGGACAAAGGCGATCAGGAGAAAAAAACCAAGCCATGTCCGAAGTGCAGCTTTGTTTTCAGCGGATTGCTCTGTCCGAAGTGTGGTAATGAAATCGTAATACCGGATGGGGTGGCGGTGGCCACCGGCAAACTGGTGAAGCTAGACGATCGACGCAAAGTGCTCGGGCCGACCAGTAAACAGCACACATTCTGTGAGCTGCTTGGGTACGCCCGTGAGACCGGCAAAAAAGACGGGTGGGCTCAGTACGCATACCAGGCATACATGAAAGAGCTGCCAGATCGCGCATGGATCGGTACCGTGCAACCCAAACCACCGAGCGAAGACATGAAAAGCTGGGTGAAGGGCTATAACGTCCGTCGCGCCAAAAGCAAACGCCGATTCGGGTGAGCCGGCGGCTTGGGATTATCCAGAGCCATGTTTCAATGCTTTCAGCTGGGACTCAACACCCATGCGACTTTTCAACAACCAAGGAGTAAAAGCGAATGAATCGTCAAGAACTCGTCAAAGCGATTGCCGACGAAAGCGGGCACAGTCAGTCAACCGTGGGAGAGGTGCTGAATAGCCTTATCTCGACGGTTCAAAATGTCGTTGCCGGCGGCGACAAGGTTAGCCTCGTGGGCTTTGGTACTTTCGAGTCAACCAAGCAGGCCGAGCGTCAGGGCCGTAATCCGTCTACCGGGGCTCCGATCACCATCGCTGCCTCGATCAAGCCAAAGTTCACCCCTGGCAAGTCCTTCAAGGAACGCGTCAACCAGTAAGCCCCCTCCAGCCGCCCCGATCTGGGGCGGCGTCTGCGTAATTCAGACCAAAAAACCGCCCGAAACCAGACCTTTCCCCGCGACCTGCATGAAACGATCTCCTCACCTTAGGAGACTCACATGCCCAGCGAAAAATATCCTCCGGCGATATGCCGATCACCACTCATTGACTACCTTGCAGGCATCGGCTCGCACGCAGTCATGATTCTGACATTCAGGCACAGCGGCGAAGAGCTGCGCTCGATATCCAGTCGTCACACTGCTGGCTTGATGGCAGTAGCGGTTGGCATGGTCGTCGCCTGTACCCACTTCGCCCCAGGCTCCAGCTCCACGCATAGCTTGGTGTCTTGCGCGCTATTTGCCCTTCTCATCGCAGCGGCCTTGCGCACCTTCGGCATGCATGCCGTTGCAGGGTATGCGACGTTCCTGGTGGTGACAGAGCCGGTAGCCCTGGTTGTTCGCCATCTCCCAATGGGCGACCTGATTGATGCCGTGTTTTCGTTCTGGTGCTTAGCAGCGCTGTCTGTCTATGGCGGCAAATGTGCAAAAAACAGAATGGAGTCGCCTCAATGAAGTCGACCGCAGAACAACTCCCCATCATCGAGTACCAAGGTGACCATCTGGTGGTGAAGGCCTATGCCGGGTGCGGCAAGACGACTACGCTTGTTGCCTATGCCAACCATCACAGCCATTTGCGCATGCTCTATCTGGCGTACAACCGTGCAATTCGGGATGAAGGTGCCGAGAAATTTCCAAAAAACGTCGTGTGCAAAACTTCTCACCAGTTGGCCTGGCCACAATTTGGCCGACACTATCAGCACAAACTCGGGAATATCCGTCTGACGGATGCTGCTGGGCTCCTCAAAACACGGAACTGGGGAGATGTTCGAGACGCTATCGCTGTGCTCAATGCCTACCTTTCGAGCGCTGACGAAGAAATCAGTGAGGCGCATTATTTTGCTGCGCTCAGCGAGGAAGAGGCAGCGGAGCACGGAGCCGATCACCTTGACCGGACGATAAATTCTGCCCAGAAACTCTGGGACGCGATGATCGATACCGAGAGCAAGTTCCCCTGCCAGCATGACGCATATCTGAAGCTCTTCCAGCTCAGCAATCCACAGCTGCCGTATGACGTGATCCTTTTCGATGAGGCTCAGGACAGTAACCCTGTGACCGCCTCCCTGGTCGCAGGTCAGAAGGCGAGGAAGATTTTCGTCGGCGATAAATGGCAGCAGATCTACCGTTGGCGAGGAGCTGAGAATGCGCTTGATACTCAGATTGTGCAGGGCGCAGCGTCGATGTTCTTGACCAACTCTTTCCGGTTCGGGCCGATGATTGCCGGCGTAGCCAACGCGATCCTCAAACAGCAAGGGGAAGCTCGTCCCCTGGTTGGGTACGGTGCCCGCGACAAAGTGACGACATCGCTGCCCTCTGGATGTAACCACTACACCGTGCTCAACCGAACGGTGATTGGCGTGATCATGACGGCCATCGATGCTGTATCTGACGGCCAAGTTGTCTACTGGAACGGGGGGATTGAGGCATACCAAATCTCCGACCTCGAGGATGTTTACCATCTGAAGGTCGGCCGCAAGGATGAGATCCGCAACAAACGCCTTTTCGGGCAGTTCAGCGACTTTGGAGGGTTTGCCGAAGCGGCAGAGGAGTCGAAGGATGCCGAGATGAATCGGATGCTCAGGATACTCAAGGAGCACAACGACATTCCGAAGTTGATCGCGGCGCTACGCCGCAACTCAACAGATGATCCTCTTGATGCAGATGTGATTGTTAGCACCTGCCACCGCTCGAAGGGGCTGGAGTGGGATGTGGTTGTCCTGGAAGAAGATTTCCCAGACATCTTCGACGAAGAGAAGATCACCCCTGATCAGCGGGTTGATGAGTTGAATTTGCTCTATGTCGCAGCCACAAGAGCAAAGAAGGTGTTGGTGATCAACAGCATCACCCAGGTCGTGATCCAAAAAAGTCACGCTGAGGCCAAGCGGGAGATGGAAGCCGCAGCAGGGCAGCGCGCATGATCTACCTCTATCTCGCGCTTTTACTGGTGCCGGCCGGCGCGATTTTTGTCTGGGGTAAGCTGGTGTCACAGTTTTCGGTAAAGACGTGGATCGTCTATCGGAACACTGGAATCATCGGCGGGCCTGTACATGAAATGGCGCACGCGATTGCATGCCTGCTCTTCGGCCTGCGAATCAGGAAGCTTGCTCTATTCGCACCGGATGCAATCACTGGGCAGCTGGGCTACGTCGAGTTTTCCTACAGCCCGTTTTCTCTGCGCAACTCGATTGGTCTCCTTGTTCAGGGCATAGCGCCCTTGTTGGCCGGAGGCGCAATCGCTGTTCTCTCCCTTGGCACATCATACGATCAGAGCCTTCCCGACCAGGGATTGGTGCCGTTGGTTGTCTGGATCGGCGTTGTGGCCACCGGTTCTGTTACCGCGATCGTCGACCTGGGTACTGGCTCATTGCAGGGGTTTGCTCTGGCGTTACTCATCCTGGTTATATCGATGCACGCCATCCCAAGCACAGCCGATATCGCCCTGGGTCTCAAGGGATTCGCGATCATCGCGGTCGCTTTCGGCGGATTAATTTTCTTGCTCCAGATGATCCCATTCCAAGGAGAAGGCATAGCAATGGCGTTCATCATCAAAGCAGCGGATCTGGGGACGCGCTATCTCGAGATCGGCATGTGGCATGCACTCAACGGTGCGGTGACGGTGGTGACCTTATCTGTAGTAGCGAGCTTGGTGCTGATCCTGCTCCCAGCGTTTTTTTTCCGTCTGAAATCGTTCTGGGACGGTGCCCGAGGCCATATCTAACAGATCGCAGTGGTACGGCTAAGTTTCCCTGGACCACTGCGCCGTTGTCGCTGAATACGCAGCTGCGTAGGAAAACGGGCCTGGTGGCACGCGTCGGCCCACTTGATGATGGGCTTGGGTTCCTAGCAAGTAGTGAGAATCTGAGCCCATAACGAATACCGAGGAAAACGTACACCACAGCCCTGGCCTCGAACCGGGGCCGAGGCGGTAAAGGGAAGCAGCTTTTGCACCCATTGAGGGAAAATCAATGAATTTAGAAATGGAACATATTGTAGCTGCCGTGATCTTCGCAGGTGTCGCAGTCACAACATTTATCTGGGCCTTGAAGAAAGAACTGGGTGTTTTCGATTTGGCTATTTTGTTTGCAGTTGAGGTGATTCTTGGAACGATTTTTTATGCCGCTTACCGTTATTTCTTCTTAGGGCATCTGTGATCTAGCATAGGAAAATCCCATGCGATATGTACTCAGCGTTGCACGCCACTACCTTACCGGGAAGCTCTCGACCAGGCATGCGATCTATGCCCTTAGCCAAAGGCCGGTGGCCGTTGTCAGTAAGGGCAAAACATGGGTCATCGACCCTGACTTAGAAGTCTGAGGAAAAAAGCCATGAACTATCTGGAACGAGCGACCGACGAAGCGGGTTATCCCGCGATGGATTTTGAAGCGTTCTACCAGCAGGGCATTTCTTGCTTTGTGTGGAGGCTGCCAAAGCCACTGGTGCGCCAGGCATTCAAGCGCGTCTGTGCCGATCTGCAAGCCAAGGGTAACGCTGTGGCAACGTGGCAGGTGCGGGCGTTCGTATATGGCCTGTCAGGGCGCTATCAGGGTGGTACTCGTAAACGCATGGCTCCGGAAGGTTATCAGTGGCCCTCGCCGCCAGATCGGTCATGGGAGATGATTGTTTGCGTCTATCCGAACGGCGATTGCGAACTGGATTTTGTCCATCCAGTGAGCCGCATGTTTTGGTCTGACGGTAATGGTTTTTTGGCGCTCCCCACCGATGACTTTGCACGTATGGGGCAATGGTGGTTTGAAGAAATGGGCTTCGAAATAATGGTGATGCAGCCGATGATGCAGGCGCACGTAACCGACAGCGTACCCCCACATTTGAAGCTGGTCTGAAATTCAAGGATAGGAAACGTGATCTTCACCATTCGTTCGAAGCAGGTCGAAATCAGAGCCAGTAAGCGCTTTCGATTGCTGCCCGGTGGCGACTTCTCCGCACCAGGTCATGTATTAATGAATTGGCTCGGGGTGATGGTGTTCATCAAGCCAGCCCCTCCAAAGCTGGACGCATAGGGAAACGAGCCATGATGAAGGAACAGACCATGCAAAAGCTGAATGGCAATCGTCCAAATCTGGCCGGGGTTCGTCGTAAAGGTGAACCGCAACGGTGGTGGTCATCGTCGCGTTTATCCAGATGGCCGCATCGAGCAGATCGACTGAGGAACCGTGATCATTGATATCGACAAGGCAAACCGCGGGCGCCAAGCGCTACCCACTCCGGGCCTGCTTGACCGCAAATTTGCGTGATCCCAGAGGGTTGCAGGCATCCCTGTAAATAGGCATCATGGCCCTACCGAAAGGTGCGTAAGCTGCGCGCTATTGCAGCTCAAGAACCCTCACAGCCCCGATCGGGGCTGTTCAAGTAAGCATAAGTCCGTTTGACCTATGCTACCCCCCAGAATCAACCATCCACGCATGAGCGTAGATGTTTGTCCGTGCCTGGCACGGGTCGTTAGCTGCGACTCTAATCAGCTTAAAAACCTACCCATGCGGGGAAACCCGTATGGGATTTCTCCGCTCTGAAAACTGGAGTTGAGAATATGAGCAATACCAATGAAGTCGTTAATCTGACCAAGTTTAAAACTACCCGTGAACTCGAATCCTTCGGGGTTCGTGATCTTACGAGTTGGAAGGAATTTCAGGAGATTCGTAGTCTCCTTTTCTTCCCGGTGTTGCCGACCAAGGAAAGTGTTGCAAAGCGCGTTGAGCGACTTGCCGAAATTGCCCTTGCTGAAGCAAAGAAATCTGGCACAACTACCGTTCTGGTCAGTTGCCCGCCATGGATGATGCATTCGCTGTGTGCCGAGTTGGTTTATCACGGGCTCACACCAGTCGTAAGCTTCACCAAAAAAACCAGTGAAGACAGCCTGTCTGTGATTGATCTGGTAGTTGCTGCGTAAAACCTGCACAAAATAAACCGCCCACTGGGGGAGTCTTCCCCTATGGGGATTCTCCTTTTCTTGGGCAACTGCTTTCGAGAACGGAGAATATAAAATGCAATTCAATGCAAAAGTTGAGATGAAAGAGTTCGGCTTCAATACCAACGCGCAAGCGCCAGGCTTTGCAGAAGGACACCAGTGGATGCATCACGTCGCGCCGAAGAAGAAGTATTTCTTCCGCGAGATGCTGGTCAAGCCGTTCATGAGTTGGCTCTACGCTCCGTTTGGGGATAGCTGCATGCTCCTCGGCCCAACTGGATCGGGTAAGTCTTCGCTCGTAGAGCAAGTCACTGCCCATCTTAATTGGCCCTGCATCACCGTTTCGGCACATAGTCGGATGGAAATGCCGGAGCTTACTGGTTACAACCTACCTGTCACTGATCCGGTGAGCGGCGACCTGAACACGAAGTTTGTGGATGGGCCGCTGACCCAAGCAATGCGTAATGGGTTTGTGTTCGTGCTCGATGAGTACGACACGCTTGATCCGGCAGTAACTGTAGGTCTGCACGCTGTCATGGAGGGGAGACCCTTGGTGATTGCGGAAAACAATGGTGAGGTTGTGAAGCCTCATGCCAACTTCCGGTTTGTCGCTTGCGGCAATACGGCGGGACAGGGTGATGCATCGGGAGTACATGCTGGCACCATGCAGCAGAACCTGGCATCGCTGGATCGCTTCCGAGTGTTTGAGGTTCCGTACCTTGAGGCTGATAACGAAGTAGCAACTTTGATATCTGCTTTGCCAATGCTTCCGGAAGATATGGCGAAAAACATGGTGAAGGTTGCGAACTCCATTCGTAATCAACATCAAGGGTTAGGTGGTAATTACCTAAGCGTCACGATGTCCACTCGGACATTGCTTCGCTGGGGGCGTATCTCTTGTGGATACACTCACCAGGGCGCAGCTAATCCGCTTCAACTTTCGCTGGATGAATCGCTGCTCAATCGCTGCGATTTAGTTCAGAAGACAGCAATTCGTAAGATCGCCCAAAGTGTCTTTGGTGGCGATTGGAAAGTTGCTGCGTAAAAACCCTAAGGGGGAATCTCCCCCACCGGGCGCGATTCCCCCTTTTTCATGCATGTGAGAAAGGAGAATCGTGAAATGTCCATTCAACAGAATGAGATAAAAATCCTAGACCAACTACTGCTGGTCGATCTTTCCGGTATCCATCTGTGGACTGCTCGGAAAAAGCTTAAACCTGAGATGCTGGAGGGGAAGATTCCTCCTGCTATTTTGGCTTCACTCGGCTCGATGCGTGTAATCGACCCGGAGAAGCTGAAACCGTTTGAGAAGATCAAGCGGCAGGCTACAAAGGTGGTGGAAGAGTGTGGTGTGCGGTTCCTGGGTGGCTATGCAGTTTCCCAGGACAAGATCCAGGAGGTTGTTGACCGACTGGAAGCGCTCAAATCTCAATTCTACGACTTGAAAAACAACTTTCTCCCTAACTACGAACGCTGGATCACTGAGTGGATCGACAAGGGCTGGGAGAAGCAAGAATGGCGTGATGCTATCCGCACCTCGGTGACACCGAAGGCGCAGGTAGATGCAGGGATGCATTTTGGGTACGCGGCATGCCGTGTTTCCCCTGATGGCGACAAGCACCTCTCTAACACGCTGGGTACGCAGGTCCGTGGTTTGTCAGATCAGCTGTACGCTGAGACGGCAGATACAGCCGAGCGCTTGCTTGAAACTGGCTTGGCCACTCGTGGCCATGTCACACAAACGACGCTGAACACTGTTCGGAAGATCAACGCCAAGCTTCGCGGCCTGATGTTCCTGTCCAGTGAGGTCAAAGCCCTAACCGAACACATTGAGGAAGTCCTTGCGGCTCTCCCCAAGTCCGGGGTGGTTAATGGCTCTCAGTACAACAGCGTTGTAGCTCTTGTGTCGGCCCTCTCTGATGAGGACTCGATCAAGCGGCTGATCAAAAACCTGAACAATGCCAACGGCCCACAAGATGTGTCGATGGCTTTCGTTCCAGCAACGCCTTTAGTTGAAACCGAGGCCCCGGCCGGTGTTGAAACAAAGGCTCCTACAACAGTTGAGATCGAGGCTCCGGCCGAGACTGTCGCTGCTGTTGCTGTACCTGCTGCTGAAGTACCCGAGTATGCCGTAACGATGGTCGAGGAAGAGCTGAGCGCAAGTGTCGCTACTCCGAGTTGTCACGACAGCATCAACGAAGTACCAGCAACATCCGAGGTTGTTGAACCAGATGAACCCGTTCCAGTGGAGCAGTCTGAAGAACCCCTCGTAATCAATCCGTCTGAACCCGATATGCCCTTCGGCACGTTCTGGTTCTGACATCACAAACAAACCCCGCGCGGGAGTAACCCTCCTCGCGGGGTTACTCCTTTTCGCGGTGGCGAGAAAGGAGATAAACGATGAGCAATCAATCCCTGGTCGGCACTCTGCCGATCTACGCACAGCACCTTGCCGAGCTAACTGGCGTCAAAGTGCATGTTGAGGGTGTCCAGGCTAAGACAGATGGAAAAAACGTATTTGTCCCCTTCACCGAGGACGATCTGCCGCTGTCCTTCGGGTACATCGCACATGAATGCTCCCATGTCCGCAACACAGACATGGGCTGCTTTCGCGACTCAAGCCCGACACCCTTCCGCAAGAATCTGCTGAACATTCTTGAGGACATCCGCATTGAACGATTGAGCATGGATCAGTACCCAGGTACTGAGTCGGACATCCGTTACCTGAACCGCAAGGTTCTGCTTGAGCCGTTCCGGCCAGAGCAGGTGGATGACTGCCCGGCGCTTCATGTGATTCACAACGGAATTCTCTACGGCGGTTACTGGCTACTCCAGGAACCGCAGCTTGAGGTTCCAGCAAAAGCCTACCTTGCCCGTATGGAGATTCTTCTTGGGGCTGACCTTACGGATCAGATCCTGACCCTGGTGAAGAACACCCTGGCGTGCGAGAGCACAACAGATGTTCTCGCTCTGGTGGACGCGATTATCGACCTGCTGCCTTCGCAAGAGGATGAGCAGGAAGATGAGCAACCGCAGCCCGAGCAAGGCTCTGAGGGTGCTCCTCAGGACTCGCAAGAGTCGGGTGGAGGCGATCAGCAGCAGGAGCAAAATCAAGGCGGTGGTGCGGGTGCAGGTGATGAAGGCAAAGAGGAGGGGCAACCCGAATCCAAGCAGGAAACATCTGATGGAGGCCAGTCCGGCTCCGAGCCGCAAGACCAATCCCAACCAAGTAGCGGCAGGAATGCCGGCGACGATGGCCAAGAAACCTCGCAGTCCAGCAATGGCAGCGGCAAACCTTCCCCAGAAGCCAGCAACCTGCGCGAGCAGGCCAAGGATGCAACCGAAGCCGACCTGAAAGGGTTGATCTCGGAAGTTGGCGACAAGGCGGGTGAGTTGCTAGGCCGTAAAGCAGTGCGCGACGGCAATCCGATCCGACCATTCTCTCTGGATGGGAGGGGCAGGAACCGATCCGATCAAGCGAGCGTCCGCCGTGTGCAATTGGGCATCGAGCAATCGGCCGGTCTGCGACAGTGCCTTAATGGGCTGTTACAGGCGCAGGTTGATTGCCGTGTTCGGCTGAAGCGGCAGGGCAAGCGGATCGACACTGGGCGTATCGCCATGATGAAAGGCGGCGAAACGCGGGTGTTTAGAAGTAAGTCTCGAGCAGAGCGTCAGTCTGCATCAATCCAGATTCTTCTCGACAAGTCGGGGAGTATGAAATCTGCGATGGATCAGGCCGAAGCCGCAGTCTACGCGGTGCTAAGCGCGCTGGAGGGACTTCCGCTGGTGACAACCGGCGCGATGTCGTTCCCCAACAAGGCGAACGATGGCGTTGAGCGCTGCGCACTGATCAAGAGCCCGAAAGAGCGATTGATCAAGGCGGTAAGCGAAGGTGGCTTTGGTGCGATGTCGGAGGGCGGTACGCCTCTTGCGCAAGCACTGTGGCCGGCTGCTGTTGAAGTTCTTCGTGCGAAGGGCGAGAAGAAGATTCTTTTCGTCATAACGGATGGTGAACCGAACGCAGGTACTACTCATGCAGCGAAGGAGTTTCTTCAGCGGTGTGAGGTCAGCGGCATCGAAGTGATTGGACTTGGTTTCGGAAGTGCCAATGAGCACATCCTGAAAGCATTGTTCAGCCAATACCGTGCTGTTGGGGAGGTTGCGAATCTCAAGAACTCGCTCTTTGAGCTTGTTCGCGAAGCATTAGCCGCCTGACAAATAACCATTCAACCCACTGGGGGCTTTCCCTAGTGGGAGGCCTCTGTCGGTTTGAGGAGGTCTGAAATGGAAAATACTGCGACTGCGTTGCCCTTGCTGGATCTGTTTGGGGAGCAAGTAATTATTCAGCGCCGCTCGTTTGAGCGGAGACCACGGAGAAAGGCAAGCCATGCGCGAGTTTTTCAACTTGGATTTCTCGACATTCTTGAAATGTCAGACGCTGAGCTGGAAGCCCTGCGGGCACGAGACGAAATCACCGATGATTACGTTGAGTGGATGCGGGAGTACCTGCTGAAAATCACTCTGAGGCAGATCATTCATCCTCAGGTCAGTGAGCAGAATTGGCGCGAAGCAATGGATTGGGTTCTTTCGGACGAAGTTCATCCGTTTAGCTTCCGGGTCTGTTGTGAAGCAATGATGTGCGACTTCGAAGATGTTCGTGCTACCACATTGAAAATCGCAGCCAAAGAACTGTTTAAGTAAATAGAAGCCCGATAGGGGGAAAGCCCCCTACGGGCTTTCTCCCTTTCTGCGCTTCGTGGAAATGGAGAATCAGATGAATGCTTATAGGGACGCCCAGGCAGGCGAAGCCAAGATGTTCGTTACTCGTAACGATCAGGTGGTCAAGCTAGTTGAAAGGCTGCTGAAGCGAGCCACCAGTGTTCTCGTCGAGAAGGTTTGCCGCAAGGCTATGACGGATGGCGAGTTTCAGGTTGTAAAGCAAGCGACTCAGCGTGGCGAGCTGTACAAGGTATTCAGCCTTGTTCGTCCAGCTGCCGACCAGATGCGACGTGTAGACAGCACGAACATTTACTGGGACTGGATTGACGCCTTCGGGAGCTATTCGGACGCAGTTGGCTCTTGTTGGCCATACATGAGCCAGGAGCGAAGAGCTTACGCTCTGCTTCGTGCTGAAGAGCTTGCCAACGCAATCTGCAAATAACCCTACCGGGGAACTCCGGCGGGGTTCTCCATGCAAATGGAGATTAAAAATGCATCGATTTGTAGAAGAAAAAATGGCAAAAGTCGCGCCTGTTCCATGCGATTTCATGCTTGGCGATACCGTAACGGTGACAAATGGGTACGGGCTCGAAATCAAGGGAAAGACAATCCTTGGATTCGTTCGTGAGATCGATGAGTTTCGGCCCGGGGCCATCATTTTCCTGGACTGGGATTGCTACTGGTTTCCAGTAGCACCGGAAAAGCTGAAGCTCGAAAGCCGAGACGTAGCGCTCTAATTAAACCACCTATGGGGGAGAAATCCCCCATGGGGCTTCTCCCTGTCGGATATACGGAGAAGTCGATGAACGCGATCCTTGAAGCTGCTCGTTTGCAAGGTCAGGCCTCGGTAGCCCGCAAGGCTTGGGTTACCAAAGGCGAAACAAAGGTTCACCTCTGGGAGCTGTCAACAGGGGGAGTCATATACCTGAAGCACTCGCGGGGGCATGGTTTTTTCCCCCCGATCATGCTGGAAGAACCAATGGAGATGGTTGTTGACCGTTTCCGGAATAAACGCGGTCATAAGGTGTTCTCACCGAGTGGGCTATGAGTGTGAAAGGGTGGCCTTCGGGTCACCCTTTTTTTTGGTTCAGCGTCTTGTTAAAGGGCATCGGTTTGGTATCATCGCAGCCACAGAGTGGGCTTCAGGTCGAGCTCTCAAGAATCCTTCCAGCACAGAGACCTCTGTGCTTAGAACTTAGCGCCATGCATGAGCTGTAGAAACTCAGACTTCATCTGACAGTTACCGGATTTGAGGTCGTGACTGTCAGGTCAAATTCAGTTGATCATTTTGACCAGCCAGATTTTCTTTCCATCCTCAAATGTCTCTGCCGGCGTCCGGCCACAGCACATTTTTCCCTGATGAGTCCGTTCATCATTATAGTGGGCCACCCACTGGTCAAGATCGGCCTGCAACTGCTCCATGCTTTGGTAGATCTTTTTCCGGAAAGTAACCTGGTAAAACTCCTGCAAGATCGTCTTATGAAACCGCTCGCAGATACCGTTAGTTTGCGGTGACGCGGCTTTCGTCCGGGTATGCTCGATGTCATTCATTGCCAGGTAGAGCTGGTAATCATGCTGCTCCAGCTTGCCGCAATATTCCGTTCCACGATCCGTCAAAATCCGCAGCACGGGGACGTTTTGCTCTGCAAAGTACGGTAGCACTTTGTCGTTGAGCAGGTCTGCTGCCGTGATTGGCGTCTTCGTTGTATAGAGTTTGGTGAACGCGACCTTGCTGTAGGTATCAACAAAGGTCTGCTGATAAATACGGCCTACGCCTTTCATAGTGCCGACGTAGAACGTGTCCTGGGAGCCAAGATAGCCCGGATGGGCCGTTTCGATTTCGCCGCAGGCGATATCGTCATCACGTTTCTTCTCTAGAGCAACGACCTGGGCTTCGGTCAGAACAGAGCCTGTAGCCGCAACGTGCTTTTCCAAAGCAGTCAGACGCTGCTTGAAGTTCGCCAGCGCGTGCCGCAGCCAGATTGATCGTACACCTGAGGGACTGACGAATGTGCCACGCTTACGCAGTTCATTGCTGACACGGACTTGGCCGTGGGCGGGTTGTTCAATGGCGTAGTCCAGTACGCATTGTTCAACAGCCTCATCGACACGGTTTTTTAGGTTTGGCTTTCTGCGATCTTTTTGTAGCAGGGCTTCGACTCCACCGTTCGCCTTGGCTTCCTGGTAGCGATAGAAGGTGTCTCGCGACACGCCCATGATTTTGCAGGCCTGTGAAACGTTGCCGAGTTCCTCGGCCAGGTTCAACAAGCCCAACTTGTGCTTAACAATCGGTTGATTTACAACGTTCATGCGGGGCTACTCCTCTTGGGTTGGTGATTGCTCGCACAACCATCAAACCCGGTAGCCCCGCTCTTTTTCAAGAGGGGTGTCAGATTAAGTCGAGACTTCTACACATGAGCATGTCCGCCAAGGCCTGAAACGTGTATGCGTTCAGGCAGTGTTCTCATCATGCATGTGATGAGTCACAAAAAAGCAGAGCCACGCTTTCAAACCGGCTTAAAAATAGCACTCAAATTATCGGCATCCAGGCAACTGGATATTGATTTTTCTGCGTGCCTAAAAACCCGCAGCGGGGAGATTACTTCCCGCCAGGGTGGTTCTCCGTCTGCATCCTTTGCTAACGGAGAACACCATGAAAACTCTTATCGTCCTTACCGCTCTTGTTGTTGGTGGCATTCAACTTGGCTTAAAGGCATTCGATTCCGGCGTTGCAACTGCTCAGCAGTCTCACACCGCAGAAATGATCAAGGCGCGTCACTCGCTTTGATTCAATAAGGCTCTTGGCAAATTACTTTCGGTTCTCCGGGAGTCTTTGCTCCATAAGAGGTCTTTCCGATGTTTCATGTAAACGCAATTGACGCTGTTCGCAGCGCATCATCGTTGGCTGAAAAATCGAAATGTGCCTATGCGATTTATTCGCAGGCAAATGGCTTTATTGTTGTTCTACTGACTCAGCCGAACGGCTCGGAGTTGGAAATAATTAAACCCTGACGGGGAATCCCGTTGGGACTCCTCGTCTTTTTGAGGAGTAAAAACTATGTACAAAAAAATACTATTCGACTGGATTAAGGCTTCACTTATGGGCGTTGGCTGTAGCTTGTTGGCAGCCGCTTTCGTTTCCATCGTTACACCAGGGACGCATCCGCTTGTCGTATCGTTCTGTCTGGTGCTTGGCGTGGTAATGATGATCGCCGATTTGGTGGTATCCTTGATTACAGCGATGAGCAATCCGAAAGGAGAATGAAATGGACTCGATGCAGATGCTTGTTTACGCAATCGTAGGTGTGGTCAGCGTTTTGGCCCTAACCGGCGTGATCGGTTATGTGGTTGCTGACCGTCTCGACAAGAAGCACGGCACCAACATCAAGGCCCACTGAGCCATCCCTTAGGGGTTTGCCCAGTGAACGGATTCAAGCCTAGCTTCGGCTAGGCCGCTGCGTGGTCACCCTCCGTGGGTGATCCACCAGAGCCCTTCCGTGTGAAGGGCTCTGGGGATCACCCACACCAGGAGAGTTGAACATGACCGCAGCAAACGCACTATTCTGCCAAGAACTCAAAGAACTGATGGTCGAGTCTGGTCGGGTGTTCAAAGTCCCCGAGCAGATCGCCAGAACTGTTTCATCCTCTGATCCGGATACCCGGTTCGTCAAATCATGGGCGGTGATTCATCGCTTGATCCCGAGTGATGGTCAGGTCTTAGTAGTGCCTCAGGCATGATCAAAAACATAGCGAGCCCCGGCCGGTGACACCACCAGCCGGGGCTTTGCTTTTTCAGGCGGTTTTATTGCCTGAAACCGCGCCATCGTGTTTCCCCCTTGCCATAGCATCGAAGCATCCCTCTTTCTGGACATGCGATCGATGCGACAACCACTCAAAACCACGCTCATACGCCTGGTCAACGCGACCGTCATAGGCCTATATCTCAATAGCATGACCTTCACTGCTTGGGCTGACGCAGTGACCGCAGGATCGGCGGCGGGCCAATCGGTAGGCCAACAGGCACTTCAGGTTTTCGACGGTGGGAATGCCTCGGTCACGCTCCAAGATCTTTTCCCTGACGCTGGCGATACGGTCTCGCTGGAGAAGGTCTATGGCGACGATGTGAAGACGATTGATCTTGGGTTGCGGGCCAATACCCGTCTGAAATCGGAATCGTCCTCTGAGGGGGAGGCATATAGAACGCTTATCGACAGCGGCAATCGCATGTCTGTAGATCTGTCCAAAGACCCTATGCTCAACCAGGCTGATAAAGTTCGCTCGCCCGACTTCATGGACGGGTTTAAGCAAAATTTCGCAGATTGCAAATCGACCGATGTATTTGAGAACGTGACGAAAAACGCCCACGTTGCTAACTACAAAACATGTGAGCGTGTAGTGGATCAGGGCGGGAACGTTGAGTTCTTGCATGATTACAAGGTAGGTGTAATCGAATATGTTTCCGGGCAGCCAAACTTCCAGTCATGCGGTCGCGGCTGCTTGTATATATGGGTCGGCACGGTCGGGGACAACTATTGGGGTGGTAACTGCGCGATTTATGAGGAGTACACCCGATTCCGCGTGATAGCTAAGGATGCCATCATCTCAGCCACAATTGACAGAGCTGTTTTCGATGACTATTTCCAAATTCTGTTCAATGATCAGATGCTTTGGACACATACACCAGGCGTTTTCCCACCTGAAACATCTGGCTCCTGCGAGCGTGGAACAAGCTGGAACGTAGCTCCGAACAAGGTGATCACTGACAAATTCGGCAGTGATGATGACGTGATTACGTTCAAAACTCGCACCTCGGTCACCGGCGGTGGTGAGGGTTACGCCCGTATCAAGATCATTTATGACCCGGCAAAGGCGTTTGTCGATAAAGGTTGGGGGCCGGAAGAGCGCCTGCCTATGTTCGACATGATCGAGGATGGGTTCTGCACCAACGCGCAGATGTCGTGCACGTCTATGCCGGCAGTGGATGCCAATGGCTGTACTGAAACCAATGGCGTTCAGATCTGCCGCTCGGACATGCCACCATCCCCGCATCCGAACATCGATCCGCTTTGCAAAAAGGCCAAGGTAAGCGCCGAGTGCTCTTACTACAAGGGCAATATGGATTGCTACACGGACGCCAAAGGTGTGCAACGGTGCCCCTCAAATGATGGCGGTAACCTGAATACCTGCACCCAGTACGAGCAGAATCCAAGCTGCGGTTTTATCTCTCAAGGCTGTATTGATGGCGCAAAAGGCGAGACAGGTGCTTGTTATGCCTTCGAGGAGGTCTGGGACTGCGGTTATGACACCAGCTACGAAACAATCGTGAACACTGGTGCCCAAATCGAATGCCCTGGTGGGGCGCGGTGCATGGGCAGTGAGTGTTTCGACTCGTCGAACACTAAAAGTGGCGATTTTGCCTATGCGGTGGCCATGCTTCAGGTTGCTCAGTTTGCTGAGCACGACCTGGACTGCGGTGGTGATGGTACCGATATCAATGAAGCCAATGACTGCAAAGTGTTCAAGGGCGAGGCAATGGAGTGCAAAAAAGCACTCGGCGGTTACGTCGATTGTTGTGAAGCGCCAGAAAGCGTATCCATCTTCGACTATGTGAACCTGACGATGAACACGCTCAAGATGACCAGTTCGCTGGAAGCGCTGAACAGAACGGGTAGCCTGTTCGCGCCCGGATACTGGGCTGCGGGAAGTAACGCTGTGATGGCAGCTGGTACCTCGGTCGTGAAGGGGCAATGGGGGTCTATCGTGGATGCTGCTACAGGCGCATTCGAGAAGACGCTCAGCGGCACCCTTGAGCAGACAGCCTTGAGTAAGCTGCAAACCTGGCTCATGCAACAGGCATATGACGCCATGGTGGATATGGGAGCGACCGCGGCAGCAGATGCTGTGTTTGCAACTGGGGCCGATGGCGCAGTAACTGGTCTTGGGGCAAACGCTGCGATGGTGGTGAACATTATCGGCTGGGTGTATATGGTCTACGTGATCGTAGATCTGCTGATCAATATCATTTGGGAATGCGAGGAGAAAGAGTTCGAGCTAGGGGCGAAAAAGGAAACCCGACAATGCCATTTTGTTGGCAGCTACTGCGCTTCCGAAGTGCTTGGGTCTTGCGTTGAAAAGCGCGAGGCGTATTGCTGCTTTGGCTCAGTTGTTGCGAGGATCATCCAGGAGTCGGCTCGTGAACAGCTAGGGTTGGGATGGGGAGAGGTGAAAACCCCGACCTGCGAGGGGATCACACCCGATCAGTTGGGCAAAATGGATTGGTCGCGTGTGGATCTGTCCGAGTGGATTGGCATGTTGAATCTCGCAGGCAGACTGCCAACTGCTTCGACTGTTTCTCTTGAAGATGTAACGGGAAGCGGTAGTGGCTTGGGACAGTTTTCTGAGGGAACCAAACGCCTGAATACCCTGGATCGCAACCTGGAGCGATTGGAGGGTTTCGACGTCGACGCGGTGAAGAAACAGTATGAGCTTGATATGAAGTGATCAAGCAGTAAAAAAGCCCCGCAATGCGGGGCTTTTTTATTGCTGCTGACTTATTTGCCGACGAAGTACTTGGCCTCGCCTCGATTGAAAATTGCTGCGGGAATTGAGTTCTTCCGCAGCTTCTGGCCAGGATGGTAGATGTAGACCCAATCCGGTAGGTAGCGCGATGCGAGTAGCATGGCTTCAGATGGCGTCATGCCATTTTTTGAGGCATCAAGGACGAATTGATTGTCCCGAATGAAGATAGGCCCGTATGCAGCGGCTGACTTCACGAAGTCAGGTGCAGGGGCGGCGTTGTCGGTGAATGGGATAGGACGTTCAGCGTAGCTATCAGCCAACGATGCGTAAGCACGGGAATGGCCATCCGGGTATTTACCAACATGCATTGGTAGCTTCGACATCCCTTTTTCAAAGACCTTCTTGCGGGCTTCTTCTACCTTCTTGAGTGCAAGTGCAGATGCCTCTTCAGGTGTAGAAACTCAGACTTCATCTGACAGTTACCGGATTTGAGGTCGTGACTGTCAGGTCAAATTCAGTTGATCATTTTGACCAGCCAGATTTTCTTTCCATCCTCAAATGTCTCTGCCGGCGTCCGGCCACAGCACATTTTTCCCTGATGAGTCCGTTCATCATTATAGTGGGCCACCCACTGGTCAAGATCGGCCTGCAACTGCTCCATGCTTTGGTAGATCTTTTTCCGGAAAGTAACCTGGTAAAACTCCTGCAAGATCGTCTTATGAAACCGCTCGCAGATACCGTTAGTTTGCGGTGACGCGGCTTTCGTCCGGGTATGCTCGATGTCATTCATTGCCAGGTAGAGCTGGTAATCATGCTGCTCCAGCTTGCCGCAATATTCCGTTCCACGATCCGTCAAAATCCGCAGCACGGGGACGTTTTGCTCTGCAAAGTACGGTAGCACTTTGTCGTTGAGCAGGTCTGCTGCCGTGATTGGCGTCTTCGTTGTATAGAGTTTGGTGAACGCGACCTTGCTGTAGGTATCAACAAAGGTCTGCTGATAAATACGGCCTACGCCTTTCATAGTGCCGACGTAGAACGTGTCCTGGGAGCCAAGATAGCCCGGATGGGCCGTTTCGATTTCGCCGCAGGCGATATCGTCATCACGTTTCTTCTCTAGAGCAACGACCTGGGCTTCGGTCAGAACAGAGCCTGTAGCCGCAACGTGCTTTTCCAAAGCAGTCAGACGCTGCTTGAAGTTCGCCAGCGCGTGCCGCAGCCAGATTGATCGTACACCTGAGGGACTGACGAATGTGCCACGCTTACGCAGTTCATTGCTGACACGGACTTGGCCGTGGGCGGGTTGTTCAATGGCGTAGTCCAGTACGCATTGTTCAACAGCCTCATCGACACGGTTTTTTAGGTTTGGCTTTCTGCGATCTTTTTGTAGCAGGGCTTCGACTCCACCGTTCGCCTTGGCTTCCTGGTAGCGATAGAAGGTGTCTCGCGACACGCCCATGATTTTGCAGGCCTGTGAAACGTTGCCGAGTTCCTCGGCCAGGTTCAACAAGCCCAACTTGTGCTTAACAATCGGTTGATTTACAACGTTCATGCGGGGCTACTCCTCTTGGGTTGGTGATTGCTCGCACAACCATCAAACCCGGTAGCCCCGCTCTTTTTCAAGAGGGGTGTCAGATTAAGTCGAGACTTCTACACTTCAGGGGAGGAGGCCTCATCAGCCGGCACCCAGGCCACAACCTGAGTTGCGTGCGCAGGGTCACTCGACCCGCCAAGCATCATAAGGCCGAGGCTTACGCTTGCAGCAGCTCCACCACTAAAGCCGCTTGGCGGTGCCGCGAGACTGACGCCGGCAATCGCAGCATCAGCGCCTGCTGTCCCGCTGGTGCGGCCTGGTGCTGAATTGGCGAAGGTCTCAGCCATTTCACGCGGCACGTCGCGCTGGCCAGAAATCTTCATGGCAGTCAAAACGTGCATCGCATCGGACCATTTTTCTTTCGGTACATTCTGCGGATCAGGTAGCTGCACGGAGGGAGCCTTCGGCGAGGAAGAGCACCCGACCAGGAGGGCAATAGCTGCGGCGAGAAGCCCGGTGCGGATCGTGATACTGCTGTTCTTCATGGTGAAACTCCTTTTTTCGATAGCCATAGGTTACCGTCTTCGGCGGTGATCCCAAGCGAAGTCGAACAACTGACTATGTGATCAGGGTGTTTTTTCGTTCTGGATGCGCTGGTAGATCTCTTCGCGGTAGATCTTTACCTCTTTCGGCGCTTCAAACGCCAATCTGACCGTACCGTTTGCAGCCTTTGTGACGATCACCTGTATGTCGGTGCCTAGCCGAATCGACTCCCCTACCTTGCGCTCAATGTGCAGCATTACCGCCTCCTCAGGCTTCAGCCGTGTTCTGGCTGGCCTCATACTTCTCCAGGATCTTCAGCAGCGACTCCGCCGCCTTCGAGTCAAGCCGCAACTCATGCTGCGCATCGCCACCGGACTTGAGTTGATCACGCAGGCTTCCTGTAAGGCCGCTCAGTGCGCTGAACGCACTCATGGCCTCCTTAGGTGTCACTTTGAACTTGCCCAGCGCTTTGTTGGCGTCTGAGCCCGTTGCGCGGGTACGGCCGGAGGCCTTAGCCCCCTCGATCATCCCCAGCAGCTTTGGATACGGGTCTTGCCCAGTTCCTCGCAACTCCACCAGAACATCGATGACGGGAGACGCTTTAATTACCCCCTCGCGAACGAGCTGTTTGACGTTCTCCTCTGCGTTGGCGAGAAGCAGCAGTCGCTCAACATGAGTGATGCTCCTGTTCATGCGATCGGCGATCTGGGCTGGACTCCAGTTTTGCCCGGCCAGGCGCTTGTAGCCTTCTCCTCGCTCCAGCGGCAGCAACTCTTTGCCTTCGCTGGTCTTGATCATCATCACAACAGCGTCGGACTGATTTCCTTTGAACTCGTTGACCATCAGGCCTGGAAGATTTGCACCGCGCCCATCTGCGATGCGCGCGCCAGTAAGGCGATGGTGACCTTCTCGGATCACGAGGCGAGGGTTGCCGTCGATGATCTTCAGTTCTGCGACGACTGGAGGCACATACAGGCCCTGCTCATAAGACTTGGCGAAGCCTTCGGCATGGTCAGGATCGATTGGCCTCAGATTGAAGCCTTCTTCAATAGCAAACCAGTCAAGCGGTGCAATGTAGATGTTGTTGCGAATCATCTGTTCGTCGCGTGGAACACCAGTTTTCTTCAGGTGTTCGTCCAACTGGCGAAACGATGCAATGCGTGGTAGATCGGTCATGGCGTATCTCCCTGATACGTTCGTTGAGGTCGTGCCCAGTACATCACCGCTCTGGAATATCCCAAGCACAAGAAAAACCCCGCCGGGGCGGGGTTGGAGTCATCGACTCATGGGTGGTAAATCCGGTAAACGACCAAGCCTCTCCTCAAATACGAGCCGACTATGACCACAATCCCAGAGAGAGAACATAAGTCCTGTACTCGTGTCCGCGGCGATAAAATCCTCTCCGTTTGGAATGAGGCTGTATCCGTTGGCTGAGATGAGATCGAAAACCTCATCCCAGGTACTGGCCCTGCGTAGCGCATGGAAAAGACCCGCCCGACCTTCAAGCTGCTGAGTCATAGCGACACGAGCGCTAGAAAGCGCATGACTGCCCCCGAAATCTAGCTGGTCGGCCCATTCACCCAGCCTATTGAGCACCGATCTCATTGGCCGCGCCCTCAGCAGGGGTATCCAGCTTGTCTTGGTTGGGAGCCTCGTCGCGCATTTTGACCAGCTGCTGCATGGTCTGGAGTAGCACCTGTGTGCTTTGCGCACCTTTCACCAGCAGTTTGTTGCCTGTGAGGTTGTCGACTACGACCGTTGCTGGCGTGCCGGTGACGCCCATGTTCGTGCCTTTCTTCACCTGGCCTTCGATCAAGGCTTGGTATTTGCCGCTTTCCATGCACTGACGATAGGCATCAAGGGGAGCGCCAACCTCCTGCGCAAGACGCTCTACGTCCTCGACACCTTGGCCATTGAGTTGAGTGCGAGCGAACCATTCGCCAGTAAATGCCCAGAAGGCTTTGTTGCCGGCGACCTCTCCCACGCACTCAGATGCGTGAGCTGCCACTTCGGCCACAGGGTTATGGAAGGCCAGGGGGTAATGCTGCCATTCCCAGTTAATACGTCCTTCGGACTTGTCAGCCATCTGCTTGGGCGTGTCATGGAAGCGCTTGCAATACGGGCATTCCAGGTCACTGAACTCGACCAGGGTAAATTGCGCATCCATGCTGCCGTAGATGTGCCGACCTTCAATGCTGGTGTCAGCTGCGCCGCTCCAATTCGAGAGGATTTTCGCTTTCGCGGCGTTGATCTTCTCGATCTCGCGATCCTTGAGGGTTTTGTCGACGGCCCCTGGCAGCTGTTCAACGAGTGCTTTCTTCACCGCCATTTCGGTGTAGCTCTGTCCCATGTAGACAGAGACACCGACAGCAACGGCAGAGGTCACGATTGAAACGCCAATGGCTGTAGCGAGAGTGGGATTGAATTTAGGCATGACTGATCACTTATAGGAGGGCGGAAGAGATGGTTTCAGGTGAAGAGGGACATCCTTCGGGGTGCCTTCGACGAGAATGACCCACTCCTCGTAGCTCAACCGTTGAGCCCCTTTGCAGAGCTTGTTCCGGACGGCAATGTAGTCATCGACCGAACCGGCCGCGTTGGCCAAGGTGACGATGCGCTCGCTTGCGGCGGGTTGGCCAAGAGCAAAGGCCTGCGCCACATTTGCGGAGTCAGCACAGTTGGCCTGTAACATGGATGAGGGGACTGCAACGCTATCGTTCGTTGTAAGGCGTGCTTGCAGCTCTGGGTGAAGCTTCCCGGCCGGGGTCTCGAGAACATCGAGGCTGCCAAGAACGGGTTGATAGGTGGGTTTTCGCAATGCTGCACCGCCTCGGCCCGTATGCCCCCAGCTGGTGTGGTATTCGCGCATATCGGGCTCGTAGCTTGCGACCTCGAATGGCGTGCCTGGGGCAGGGGGTTCTGGCTTGTTGGCACAACCCGCTGTGAGCGCCAAGCCAATGGCCAGGCCTAGCGGCAATAGAGATTTAAGGTGGTGCATGGTTGATCCTCTGAGGCTGGTAAGGATCATTTTCCTCCGTACAGAAAAGGGGATGGCCCGTTTTCAGGACGAAAAAGCGACTGAAAAAACGCGGACAAAAAACCCGCTTGCCATTGGATTCTGCTTGTTGCAGACTTCCTATCACGTCGAGTAGCTCGGCGTTATAAATCCGGATTGCATGCCTTGCAGTCCATCTACAGGCCCAGCGCCTCATGGTTGAATCTCAACCATCATGAATTCCCAGATTAAGTCAGCCCACATGTGTGGACTGATTTAGTCATGCGCCTCGTCGCATGGTCGGCTTGTTGGCCGTCTCAAAAGTACAACCAAAAACCCATGAAAAACCAAACCCCAACGGGGCTGCTATTGCCCCCGTATTGGGGTAATGCCGCCCCGTAGTTCTATCTAAATGGAGAAATACTATGGCTCGCGGCGTAAATAAAGTGATCTTGGTTGGCACCTGTGGTCAAGATCCAGAAACTCGCTACTTACCTAACGGTAATGCAGTAACCAATCTCAGCCTTGCAACAAGTGAACAGTGGACTGACAAGCAAACGGGACAGAAAGTCGAAAGGACCGAATGGCACCGTGTTTCATTGTTTGGGAAAGTCGCTGAAATCGCTGGTGAGTATCTGCGGAAAGGATCGCAGGTATACATCGAAGGTAAGCTTCAAACACGAGAGTGGGAAAAAGACGGTATCAAACGGTACACCACCGAAATTATCGTCGACATGCAGGGCAGAATGCAGCTCCTGGGTGGAAGGCCAGAGCGCGACAACTCTCAAGGGCAATCCCGTGAGCAGCGTCCGCAACAGCAACAACAACAACGTCCTAGTCAGTCACCACGCGATCCTGCTCCACAGCATGATCAGCACTTTGACAGCTTCGACGACGACATCCCTTTTGCCCCAATTAGCCGTTTGCTTCTAAACATCATCTAATCAGGCAGAAGTCAGTCAAGAATTAACGCACCTTCGGGTGCGTTTTCTTTTTAGAAAGGAAAATGAAATGAGCGATAACTTCCAAAACGCAGTTGCAATTATTGCGAAGCAAGAAGAAAAGTTCATCAAGCTAGTGGAGTCGTCGAAGACTGACGTGATGTTCAAAAATGAGCTGCTGTTTGCATCGCAGGCCATGATGAACAACGACTATCTGTGCAAGTGCGCTACGACTAACCCTCTAAGCCTTAGAAATGCCTTTAGCCAGGTTGCTGCTTACGGATTGACTCTTAATCAATCCCGACAGCTCGCCTACTTGGTGCCCCGAGACGGGCAGGTGGTTTTGGACGTGTCCTGGAGGGGCATGGTCAAGGTCGCTGTAAACGACGGTGCGATCCGTGATTGCATCGTTGAATTGGTCTACTCGAAAGACAAGTTCGAGTACAGAGGGAAGCGACAGAGCCCGACCCATACGTTCAACCCTTTCGACAAGAAGGCTGATCGTGGGGAGTTTGTAGGTTGCTACGTCGAAGCTCTTCTGCCTGATGGCCGCGTTCACGTTGAGGCGGTGACCGCGGATGAAATCAATGCTGCTCGAGATGCTTCGGAGCTGTGGAAACGTAAGAAGAAAGGCCCCTGGGTCGACTTCGAAGACTCCATGCGCAAGAAGTCGGCTATCAAGATTGCAAGGAAATACTGGCCTCAGACCGGCTCAAAGCTGGACGGAGTGATTCAGTACCTCAATACAGACGCTGGGGAAGGGTTCTCTTCCAACGATGTGCCAGTTGAAGTTGTTGAGCGATACATGGGCGCTGCTGATGTCGTGGAACCTGAGCCGCTGCCTACCTCTAACCAGGTTGATCAGCAACCGGCATCTGATGCTCAGCCCGAACAGGCGGCTAATCCAAAAGTTGCAGATCCTGCCCCGGCAGATGACGTGATTGAAGGTGAAGTTGTCCGTGACGGAAGCCAAGTTCCGCCCCCTGCTGATCTGCCTAAGAAGACGATCAACAAGGTTGCGGAAGTCGTTCGGCGCGCCCGTGCTGCCAATTGTTGGGAACCTGCTTTCGAGTACGTTTCAACGTGGCCTGTAGTTGCTCGGGATTACGCTGTAACTCAGTTGAAATCTGCGCAGTACGTTGCTCAGTCGCAAGGCGAGTGACGCCAAAAAACGCTTTGGGGGGCCTTTTTGCATAGGGCGCTTCGAACTGACCACAACCCTACGGGGCTTCCCCGTAAGGGGGGCTTCGTCAGTTAAAAAGGAACCAATCAGATGGCTGACTTGATCGTCTTCATTCTGACCCTGCTGCTGCCGTAAGGCATCTGCAAACAAACTCCCTGACGGGGCATATCCCGCCAGGTGATTGCCCTTGTCGCTCTCTGAAAGGAAAACGATATGGCAACTCATACCCAAGATGCAGAAAGCCTAGATCCCCCTGTTGAACAACAGAGGGATCTACTGGCCTCCGCAATCGGAGACGCTTTGGTGAAGGCCGGAATGATCGGCCCAAACACGCCCCTCACAGGGCCTCAGCTTCTTTATTTCCTCGATCAGCTGGTTGATCACTACAACGAGCTGTGCCGCTCGGTCGACGTTGTTTACTGAGACTTAGCCGCAATACACATCACCCTGAGGGGGCATCGCCCCCACAGGGAAGGTGCCTCTTTTTCAGGGCTAAAAATCTGAGAAGGAGATACACCATGCGGACTTACATCCTATCGATGACCATCCTGCATACACAGCAGAAGGTTACCTTCCGTTGTGATGCAACCACCTTCGGCGACGCGATCGACAAAGCAGAGAAGGCCCATCCGGGTTTTTTTGCCGTTCTGACCCACTCCCTTCCAGGAGAGCAGAACAATGCGACCGTCAACCGTTGAGGGGCTGAAGGACTCCCTTGCTAGCTGGGGGGAGATGAAAGAAGAGGGTGGGGCGTTCGCGGAATACGCTGACGAAATGATCGAGCAATTTCAGGTGAAGCTCATTCTCCTGGAGTACCTGCTTTGTCAGTTCACTATCCACGGACTTGGCTTGACGCTGAAGCATCGGAGCCGGGATGCCTGGGGTGTTCTTATCCCAGACGCATCTCAGCAAGGGCGCTTTCGGTGGCAGGCGTTTCAACGTGATGGCTTCACCGGTCATTGCACGCATGACACGCCGGAGCTGTGCATTGGCGACATGCTTGACGATGGATACGCACTTCTAGATATGGGGGCGCTTGATCGATTGTCGGGTACTGCTGAATGGCAGCGCGGCATGGAGATCGTCGCAGTGATTCAGGCTTGCAATGCAGGTCAGTTGAGCTTCGAGGATGCCATGCGCAAGCGAGAAGAAATCTACTCCCGCTACGCGAAGGTTGCGTAAGCGTGAGCATCACTGGAACACCAGAGAAAGAATATCCCCCAGGGGGCGAAAGCCCTCTGGGGTTACGCCTTTTCGGGGGTGCCACTTGGGTTTTCGAGCCAGAGTGGTGAACTTGAGAAAAGGAGAAATCAGATGAAGACCTTTGAATCCAGCTGCTTGCTGGAGTTCTATGAGGGTGTCAGCAATGAAGATCGTTGACATCGCACAGCGGACTCCCGAGTGGCATGCGTGGCGAAGGGAAGGCATGAGTGCAACCAGTTGCGCGGTCGTCATGGGTGAGAACCCTGATAAAACGCCACTGGAACTCTGGAAAGAACTGGTCGGAATTGTCGAGCCAGCTGACTTGTCGGTAATCCCGCAGGTTAGGAGGGGAGTCAAATTCGAACCGCTAGCGCTACAAGCCTTTGAGGATAAGTACGGCAAGATGGCTTTGCCGTTCTGTGCAGAGTCGACCGCATACCCTTTTATTCGGGCATCGTTCGATGGGGTTCTGGATGACAAGTCTCCGGTAGAGATCAAGAATCTCTCCGAAACCAACCATCTGGAGGTGCTGCAACTCAGGGAGCATAGCAAGGCATTTAAGCTGTACCGCTGGCAAGTGATGCATCAGATGATCGTCAGTGGAGCACGGCGCGGTTACCTGTGGTTTTGGTCGCCGAAGCATGAACCCTGCTGTTTGATCGTTGACTGGGATGACCTTCTGGTGAGACGAATCATTCAGGCAGAAGAAATCTTCTGGGGGCTGGTGATGCGCGGTGTGCCGCCTGAGGCCGATCCAAAGCGGGACGTTATTCCGTTGGATAGGCTGGACCTGGCTGCATGGCGTCCGCTAGCAAATGCCAGGAGGGCGAAGGAGAGCAAGATTGCTGAGCTGAAGGCCCAGTTGAAAGTGCTCACCAAGGAAGCAAAAGACCTTGAGGCCGAGATCCTGCCGTTGCTGGGGGAGTTCCGCCGGGCCGATGCTCTGGGTGTGAAAGTCACTAGCTACGAAGTGGCTGGCACTGTGGATTGGAAAGGTGTTGCGCAGGAGCTGGAGGCGGTTATTCCGCCCGATGTGATCGCGAGACACCAGACCGGTTCGTCAATGGCTACGCGGGTCTCTGTGGATGCCTCCTACGATGAAAGTAAGGCCAAACCTGAGCCGTTGCCCCGCATACGGCAAAAGGTGGACACAATAAATGAGACGGTCGAAGAGCCGTCACAGTTTTTCGGAACCTTCTGGTTCTAACCCCTCAGCCCGGCACTTGCCGGGCTTTTTTTCGACCATAAAACTGCCTGAAAACGAAACTCAAGGCGGTATCCCTCACGCATCATTCTCAGCACACAACATGGCCGAGAAGCGTATGCCTCCATTTTCATTCCTGAAACGCCTGTGGCCTCGAAGCGAGCGTGCCCTTACGGACAGCTTCGCGCATCCGGCCGAGCAGATGATTACTCCTGAGATCAAGCGGTACCTGGAGAACCATAACTGGCGAAATCTTCGGTACCCACCCTACCAAGAGGGTTATCCAGGGCTGGTTAGCGGGCAGTGGTTCATGCGCAATTATCAGCACGAACTGTTCGATCGGATTATTCATTCAGTCGGGATGCCTGCCAGTGACCTCAAGCTCTACGTTGAGCCGATCCTGGTGAATTTCGCCGAATTGGCGCACATGCTGCCGGCGTCGGAGAACCACCATCACTCCGGCCCAGGCGGATTGCTCCGACATAGCCTTGAGGTCGCCTCGCTCACCCTGGATGGGTGCCTTACTACAGCCTTTGATACAAACGAGACCCCGGCACGGCGAAGCATGCGCTTGCGTCGGTGGTACGTCGCGGGCATCGCGTCGGGGCTGCTACACGACGCAGGGAAGCCTCTCACAGATATTCGTGCCACCGATTTTGAAGGCAACAACCAGTGGATCTACGCGCAGGAAACGCTTCATGACTGGTCTGTGCGCAACAAGCTGACCCGCTATTTCCTGCATTGGAATTCCAATAGGCATGGGAATCACGTTCAGGTCTCTGTAGCGCAAGCAACACGGATCATTCCGCCAGCCGTACAGGCATGGCTGATTGAAGGTGGCCACGACATCTACGAAGCGCTCCTCGATGCAATTTCCGGGAGCGGAAGCTCGCCTCTGACCGAGTTGGTCAAGTGGGCCGACTCTGCATCCACCAAGCGTGACCTCAATCGAGGCTCGAATAATGGCGGCGGCAATGCAACAGGTGTTCCGGTACCGCGGTTGGTGTCGGATGCAATGCTGCGGTTGCTGAGTGACGGAACCTGGAAGATCAACACGCCTGGCGGCCGCGTATGGGTTGCAACTGATGGCATCTACATCGTTTGGAACCAGGGTGCCGAGGAGATTGTGAGCATGCTGGTCGGTGATGGGGTTGTGGCCATCCCGCGATCACCTGACACGCTAATTGGTTCCTTGGTAGAGCACGGGATAGCAGAGAGAGCCCCAAACGGCGACCTGTACTGGCTGGTTACGCCCCACCTTCTCCGCAAGAACGGCAAAGGCCCGGCGCTGCGCTGCATGAAGCTTGTGAATCCGGACATCCTTTTTCCAACCACACCGATTCCGCCGCCAGTTTCCATCGGCCTTGGGAAGGAGGGAAAGCAGAAGGATGTCATTGCTCCTAACGATACGGCTGGCGCAGCAGCGAACGCGCTGAGTGAGCATCAGGAAGACCTGTTTGGGGCCGATCTAACTGGAGACTCGAGCGGGGATACTGACGCTGATTCGGGTCCTACTCCTCCTAAAGAATCCGCATCGTCGAAGCCAGCAAGAAAGAAAAAAGCGGCTCCAAGGCAAGCAGCTCCGGTACCAACAACCGCCTCTTCAGGGGTTAGCCTCAAACAAGCGCAGAACCCCGTCGAAGACGCCCCTGTTAATGTGGATTCAGAGCCGGCGGCTGACGAAACGGCGGTAATTGCTTCCTCCCAACCAGAGGAAGCTTTGGATGCTGAGGAGGAGGAAGAAGCACCTCAGGAGCCACCTGCCAGCCTTGAGGAAATGCTGCTTTTCTTGAGTCCTCACTCGCCGGCGGCTGATCCCCATCAAGAAGAAACACTCTCGGCCGCTGAGGCTGAAATTAGCTCCGATCTCTCTGATGCTGATCCGCAGGCTGGATCAGGGCAAGGTTCGCAGGAGCTTTTGCCTCGTCAGGAAAAGATTTCCCTCAACTCCATCATGGGGCAAGGCAAACGCACGCCTAAAACTACGCCTCCGGCGGAATCGAAGAAGCAGAAAGACGGAGAGGTCGGACGCGTCGTGGAGGAGGTGCCATGCGCTTCCAGCATCTTGCCAGCCGATGTCGTCTCGAAGCTTACAGCGCACGAATGCTATCTGTTGGAACAACAACCTGATCTTGCCCAAAAGCTCATCACCGCGACTCAAGACCCCGAGAACGCGGCATTAGCAAGAAACAAGGTATTCGTTCGACTGGGAAAATCTTCCTTCCTTGCTGAGGACATCCACCCGCTCGTCCATGCGGGCTGGTTGTGGCAGGACATTACGGTCGAAGGTCCGGCCCTGACCCGGACCCTACAGTCCCGTGAAGGCTTCATGCTCACTGCCGACTACAGCGTCATCTACTGCAAGTTAGCGGAGCTGGACTGGGCTATTCCTCACCTGTCGCGGCTTCGTGAAGCCGACATCCCAAGCCTCGAGCAGGCTGTGAAGTCGCTGATCGAGAAGGCCGTACTTGAGGAGATAGGCGGCTCACCTGTGCTCAGCCTCACAACCTACATGCTCACGAATGTCGCTGAGCAGTTCGGGATCACATCAACATCCCTAGAGAACGCGGTGTTCTGCTTCCGCGATGCCGTGAAGGTCGCCAAGCGCAGAAAGATTTTCGTTCGCCCCCTTTACGAGGAGCTTCCCAAAAAATGAGTGAATGGGATTACACGAGTTACTGGCGGAAAAACTACGAGGCGCGGGAAGCTGTTGCGTGGGGTTCTTCCATGCTTGCCGGCACCGCCGTTCAACTGATTACGGAGATGCCGGTAACCCCATACCTGATAACGCTTGGCGTGCAGGCTGGATTCGCCCTGGCGGCCATACCAAGGGCCCTCCGTGTCCACCGGGCAAAAGCCTGTCTCGTTGGAGCAGATCTATCCTTCATCACATTGGAGGAGGTGATCGAGCTGGTGAAGAGACACCCACACGAGTTCTATTTCGGCGAGGCGTTTCCTTGGCGACAGCGGCACGGGCAGTACGCATTCGAGCTCCAGGCGATGGATATTGAGGCCATTATCGGTAAGCGTGGCCGCCGCAACGCTGAGGTTAAGGGTACGAAATGGATACACGGGATCGGCATGGATGAGGAGGAACCATGTTTCCGTCCAGCAGATCAGCGTTCGATCCACCACCTCGTCCTGGGCACAACAGGGGCCGGTAAGACCCGCTGGTTCGACCTAGCTATATCTCAGTGTATTGCTCGTGGTGAACCCGTGATCGTAATCGATCCCAAAGGCGATAAAGGCCTAGCAGAAACGTGTGAGCGCACATGCAGGGCGATGGGGAAGGCCAGCCTGTTCAAATACTTCCACCCTGCACATCCGGACAAGTCGGTTCGTTTGTCGCTGACAAAGAACTACGGCCGGGCAACGGAAGTTGCCTCCCGTGTGGCAGTGTTGATGAAAAGCGAAGCCGGCGATCCATTCCAAGCCTTTGCTCAAATGTCCTTGAATAGCGTGATTCAGGCCATGTTGATCTGCAACATCCTGCCCACGCTTGTTGGTCTCAGGAGAACCCTTGAGGGAGATGTTCCAGGGTTAACCATCAAGGTGGTCATGGCCTTCGGTTCAAAGGTCTTCGGTGAAGATGAATTCGCGAGGATGGCCGATTCAGCAATTCTCTCGGCCAAGGTTCGGAACACCGAAGAGAAGGCGAAGGTATTACGGAAGGTCTATTACAACGATATCGCGAAGGTTGAGGCGAATACCGATCTGGAAGGTCTGCTCACCATGCTCGAGCATGAGCGATCGCACTTCAGCAAGATGATCGCTGGCCTTCTTCCAATTCTGGTGATGCTCACCTCCGGTGAAATGGGGCCGCTGCTTTCCCCGCACATCGATGACGAAGACCCGCGGCGAATCAGTGACCTCAACTCGGTCATCAATGCCGACCAGGTTCTTTACCTGGGCCTCGACTCGCTTGCCGACCCGATGGTGGGCTCAACCATCGGGTCGCTGGCCCTGGCCGATCTGGCGTCGACCGCGGGCGAGATCTACAACCACAGGTTGCCTAAGCCGGTGAACATCTTTGTCGACGAGGCCGCCGAGGTGATCAATGACCAGCTCATCCAGCTGCTGAACAAGGGCCGCGGCGCAGGGATAAACCTCTACATCGCAACCCAGACCATCGCCGACTTCAAGGCCCGCATGGGTGACGAAGCCAAGGCCATGCAGGTTTTGGGGAACGCGAACAACATCATCTGCCTCCGCATCCTTGATACCGATACGCAGGAGTTCGTGGCGAAAAAGATGACGCCAACTCGCTACAAATACGTGATGCGTACTCAGGGAAACTCGGCAGGTGAAGGCGGGGTGGTGCAGGGCGGGAATGTTGGTGAGCGCCTTATGCAAGAGGAGGGTGAGCGCTTCCCAACAGCGCTCCTCGGCGAGCTACCAGACCTCGAATATCTCGCGGTGTTTGCGGGCGGTGATATCCGCAAGGGGCGACTACCCATTCTTACCGGCCCGACTGCCAACTGATTCCGGAGCAAAAAATGACTGTCTCGATTCCACTAGAAATTCAGCGGCTCACTGGCCTGGATGAGGCCTCAACAACTCGGCTGCGCACGTTTGACCTGGAATGGCGTTGTGGCACGCAATTCATCTTCAAGATGCTTGAGGCGGGTCATAAACCCGAGGTGATTGGCGCAGCCCTGATCGACGTGCTGGTGGCTTACCAGCGTATGTGTCGCGAGGGCATCAGCGACTTCATCCGGCTTCGCGTAGTGCTTGGCCACATCCTCCAGATCCTCACGAGCTACGGCAACGCCCCTGCACCGGATGATGTTGTCCTGTGGTGCGAAACAACCAACGTCCCGCAACCTATCCGGGAGTACCTGATCAATGGCTGAGATGCTTGAAGAGAAGTGGCCAAAGGGCGTTATGGCCTCTATAGCGTTCTTCTTCGTCCTGATCCTGATGCTGGCAACCGTCGCGCCGAACAAGCTTGTGGATACGGTGATGCTGAAGGAGCGGAAGTGGGGCATTGAGTTGCTTGGCGATTCGGACATGGAGAAGGTGCTGGAGAAAACCAATCGCTACTACTCGGCACTTGTCATCGACTCCGGGGCAAAAAAGGTGGTCTCCGACATGTTGATGCCTCGAGGGGGCACCGTGGATGCCTTCGAAAAGAACGTGGATTGGTGGTTTCGGTACCTCGAGTCCCGAGGTGAGGCCGTCCAGAAAATCATCTACCAGATGGTTTACCGGATAGTTCTAACGCTTTACTGGTTACCACTGCTGATCGCGGTTCTGGTGCCGGCTATTTACGCCGGATGGATGCGCTGGAATGCGAAGCGGCATGGATTCGACTACTCATCACCGTTCCTGAATAACAACGCCGCGATCGTCCTGTCATGGGGCGGAATGCTCATCGTACTCAGCGTGTTGATGCCTCTGCCTTTACCGCCGCTCGTTATCTCAACCTTCATCGTCATCATGCTGCCTGTCGTGCTGTCCGTGCTGATCAGCAACCTGCCAAAGCGCATTTGAATTCTGACCATAAAACCGCCTGAAAACGGAACTTTCAGGCGGTGTTTGTCCGCAAAATGCCCCTAACACCACGACAGGCTGATCCTTATGGCACCGAAAACGACACCATCGAAAACGATCCCTTTTGCTATTGCTATCACAGCCCTTGCCACCGCTCTGGTAGTTGGCTCGTACTACCACTTCACCACGATGAGCCAGCTACAAGGCCAGGTCAAAAGCCTTGAGGGTGAGTTGTCTGTTGCGAAAGCACAGGCAGTTGACCCCGCCGCGATCCAAGAGATCGTCGACAACCTCAAACAGCTTCCAGAAGATGTTATCCCCGCAGCTCCGGACAACTGGATCTATGGCTCCTCATCTGCTCGGTACACGCTTATCGAGATGACGGACACGGAATGCCCTTACTGCCGCGATCACTTTCCTCTGTTGAAAGCACTCATCGAGTCGTCGGCTGGGCAAATCAATGCCGCGATCCTCCATGTCCCCGCGCTTGGTGAGGCCTCTCGGCGACAAGCCCTAGCTATCGAGTGTGCTGGTGAGCAAGGTGGCTCAGATGCTGCCTGGAAGTACACCCAGACGGTATTCGATAAAACAGGTGGCAACGGCAAGGGGGTTTCAGAATCGCTCGTGTCCCTTGCGACCGAGCTCGGCCTGGATGGGAAGCGTTTTGCAGCCTGCACGGATTCAAAGCAGGCCATTGAGCGAGTAACTGGCGACCTCGATCAAGCAATAAAGCTGGGCATCCAACAGACCCCTTCGACCCTGCTCCTGGACAATCAGACAGGTATGTCGATGGTTCTTCAAGGTGCCAACGCTAGTCATGAAGGCATCCTCAAAGCGATTGCCAGCATCAGCAAAGCAGGGGGTGCCAAGTGAGTGAGCCAATCAAAATCCCGGCATACATCGACCAGCCGCCTCACGTTATGTTTTGGCGTTTGGATGAGGTGATGCCGATCGGAATCGGCTTGGTTGCCGGCGTTCTTCTGGCACAGCTGATTCTCTGCACGGTGGTAGGTCTGTTGCTCGCTCGCTTCTATCGCCGCTTCTGCGACAACCGCCCTGACGGCTTTCTGCTTCACGCCATTTACTGGCACTGGGGAGCTATCGGCCGGAAGAGAGTGCGATCCATGCCCAATTCCTACGAGAGAGAGTTCGTCTGATGCTTTTAAAGTCGCTTAGCAATTCGTTTGATGGCATGCGCGGAGAAAATCAGTTTCTGCGCATTGCCGTTGCTGGCCTTGTCTTGAGCAATCTGCTGGTGTCCTGCTCTGCACTCAACAAGGATGAAGTGGTCACCGTGATACCACCCACTCTGACTGAGACGGCCTGGGTCAGCAAAACGCAAAGTTCCGGTGAATACGCCGACGCATGGGCTCTGTACATCGCGATGATGCTGGGCAACGTCACCCCGCATAATGCCTCTGTAGTGAAGGATGCCCTGGGTCCTATCCTCGATAAGGCGATCTATCAAGACACGATGAAGGTTCTCGATACCCAGATTCATCAGATCCGCCAGGATCGTGTGACCCTGAGCTTCGAGCCGCAGAAGGTGCTCCGCGATAACCTCAACGAGAACAAGTTCTACGTTACCGGCCGCTCCGTTAGCGAAGGGCCGGCTGGCGATAAAAAGCGTAGCAACCGAACCTATGAGTTTGAGCTTGTGATCAAAGACTACAAGCCAGTACTGAGTTGGCTCAGCACGAACTCTGGCGATGCTCGAACTCAGGATGTGGTTGATCGCGAGAACAGCAAGGCCGAGAAACAAGCAGAGCGCGAGAAAAGAAAAAAAAATCAGTAGCGCCAAGTTGAGGCACAAGAAGCCCATGCCGATGTTCCTGGCATGGGCTTTTTTGTGAGTATCGCCGGTCAACGCACATACGGAATAGCCCTCTGTTTTCAGACGCAAAAGTTGCTTGAAAACGCAACTCAAGCGGCGGAATGCCCCCCAGAATTGACGACAACTCAGAGCAGAGGTCCTCTCGATGTCACTTCCAGTTTCCCTCCATTTTTTCAAGCCAGCTGCGCTGGTACTGGCTATGGCGGCTGCATTGCCAGCTATTGCCCAGGATCAGATTCAGATACCAGGCATGAACATGCCAGTTGCCGCCAGCGTGCAGCCTCACGTGGTTGCCAAGCCTGTCGCTACTCCAGAGAGCGTCCCGGAACGACAGGAGGAGCCTCAGACGGAAAAGAAGCAACGTCTGGTCGCCGTCACTCCGGGCTCTGCTGAAAACCCCAGCGTGCCGGCCAGCGTTATGAAGAAGCCTGTGCCAGCGCAGCCTATCGAGTCCCGCCAAGACGTGGTTGTTTCGAGCGGCACCAATACCCTGATTCCGATCAGCCGTGGCCAAATGAACCGTATCGTCACGCCGTTCGATGTACCTAAAGTCCAGACAGTGAGCACGGCCGACATTTCGGTAAGCGGTAACGTTCTTTACGTCACAACTTTCGAAGATAAGCCGGTGACTATGTACGTCACGCCGGACGACGATGAGACCGTAGCAATCTCCCTGACCTTACTGCCGCAGGGCGTTCCCCCCATCCAAGCAAACCTGATTCTGGCGAAAAATGTGCAAGGCCTTGCGAGCGGCTTGCCAGTCACTTCGTCTACGAACTACAGCGGCCAGGCCCGGAAGTGGGAACGCTCTCAGCCGTACATGGACACGCTTCGCTCCCTGATGCGCGAAATGGCGCTGGGCAAGCTACCACGTGGATACAGCTTCGGTGCTCTTACGAACGGCAACAAGATCCCTGCCTGCGCGCAACCAAGCCTCAGCTTCGATTTCAGCAAGTCGCAGCTGATCGAAGGGCATGACTTCAAAGTTTTCGTGGCCACGGCGGAGAACGTGTCGGCCAGGACTGTCGAGTTCGATCACGCCTCTTGCACTCACCCTCATCGAGCGGCTGTAAGCGCATGGCCAGATGAGGTGCTTGAGCCTGGCCAGAAAACAGAGGTGTTTGTAGTCACTCGGGTTCCGACCGAAGTGCCGCAAAGCTCCACCCGCCCAAGCCTGTTGCAGTAAGGGGAACCATCCGTGAAAGCGATTCAGCAATTCCTCGAAAAACTCACGCCGAGGGGCAAGCTCATGCTTGCCATCGGTGGGACGGTTCTGATCGTCGGTACTGTCGTTGGCGTGGCCATGAACGCAGCAACTCCCGAGCGTAAGTCACGCGCAGCGGCAAAGCCACAGGTCGAGGCCATCCTCACCGACGAAGATCCTCGTGCGCTGGGCATGGACTCCATTGCGAGCCAACTTCGACAGCTCCAGGCGCAGCAAAACCGCCTTGAGCGGACGATGGGGCAGAAAGAAAAAGACGTTCAACTCAAAAACACGCAAGAAAAAGTGAGCGGCTTGGAGCAAGAACTCCAGCTGGTTCAGAAAGAGTTGGCGAAGGTTGGACGCGAAAAGAAGGGCACCGGTGAGAGTGAGGATAACTCGTCCGACAACTCCGCCTCCAACCAGGCACGATCCCCTATCCCACCTCGCGAATCGGTATTCGTCAACAAGGCAACGAGCTCGCCGGCAGAGCTGACAGACGTTTACTCGAACTTGCCTCCAGAGCAACCGGAAGACCCAAAGTCGCGATCCAGCGAGAAAACGGAAGCGCCGAAGATCCGGGTGATCAAGGCGAAGGAAGATGAGGGAAAGAGCGATAAGCCAGAGGAGCTTTCTGTGACGCTGCCCGCGGGTTCGATTTTGTCGAGTGTCTTGGTCACAGGCATGGATGCGCCGACAGGGAAGCAGGCACAGCGTGACCCCTTTCCAAGCCTCGTCCGTATCAAGAATGAAGCAATTCTCCCCAACCGCTTCAGAGCGGATTTCCGTGAGTGTTTCATGATCGCTAGTGGGTGGGGGGATCTCAGTTCTGAACGGGCCTATATGCGTGCCGAACGTTTGTCGTGCGTTCGCAATGACGGCTCGGTACTTGAAGCAAGCATTGAGGCGTATGCGACAGGTGAGGACGGTAAAGCAGGCTTGCGCGGCCGACTGGTAAGCAAACAAGGGCAAATCATCGCTCGAAGCTTGGGAGCGGGTTTTCTCCAAGGTATAGCTGGGGCTTTTAACGTCCAAAAGGTACCGACAATCAACGTAACTCGAGCTAGTGATGACGGCAAGACAGTAGCTCCAGTATACGAGCAGGCATTCGATAGCAACGCGCTTCAGTCAGCCGGATTCAGCGGTGCTGGCTCAGCCCTTGAGCGGATAGCTGACTTCTACTTGGAAATGGCGGAAAGCATTTTCCCTGTTATTGAAATCGACGCAATGCGTGAAGTCGACTTCATTGTTAATAAAGGCATGACCGTCAAGTTCAACGCAACCACTCTTAAAGTCAATGACGTTAATCAGTAAGGACATCGTAATGATCAAGCAACTTATCCTGGCGATTGCAGTAGCGGCACTGACTTCTGGTTGCACTAGTATCATGGGTTTGGGCTCAGACGAATATGCATGTAAAGGCATGCCTAATGGCGTTACCTGCATGTCTGCGAAAGATGTTTATTCGGCCACTGAAGGTGATGATTACAAGACCCAGCTTAAAAAAGAACAAGAAGGCGGGACAGCGAGCAGCGATAAACCATCAACTGGCAATGCTACCCGCGTGCTGATAGCTGAAGGATCAGATAACGCACCGGTGCCTATGAGAGCCCGGAATCCGCTTCCTATTCGTTCGCAAGCTGTTGTGATGCGTATTGCCATTGATCCATGGGAGGACGAGAAAGGCGACCTGTACGTTCCAGGTTTCATTTATACCGAAGTAGAAGCGCGACGCTGGGAGATCGGCGCTCGAAACCCCCAGCCAACACCAACCTTGCGCCCCCTTACAGTTGTTCAGCCGCCGCAGGCTAAACCTGCTAAGTAGAAAATAACGAAGTGCCGGTGGTGGAGCAGAAATGCGCCTTGCGAAAGCGGGCGCATTTGGTCGTTTCAAGACCTGACAAAACACACTCTAAGGTTTCGCTTGCCAACGCGAGTTAAAGGAGTTCCACGATGGGTAAGAATAAAACCCGAGGACCATCGTTCCTCAATAAGGTGAGTGGTGCGCTTTTAGGCGCACTCGCTTTGGCCATTGTGCCAATCAATGGTGCGTATGCCGACCTTGTTAAATACGGTTATACGAACAGTGCGGGGGATCAAATCAATACGGAGCCAGGCACAGGGTTTATCAGCCCATCCTCTGGCATCTCGTTCATGGTTAGCGGTGGTATTGACCGAAAGCTGCGCATAGCGGTGACTGCGAACGGTGCCAGCGCACCTGTTTTCACTAAGGAAAGCTCAAGGGTTCTTGGGGCGAGCGACGTTATCTCTTACAACGGCGACAACTACTACGCGGAAGAATTTGTTAGTCCGAAGCTACCCGATGGCCGCTATACCGTGAAAACAGAAATCCTTTCTAGTGCAGGCGCGATTGTTCAAACTGAGAATGTGCCTCTTGTCATTGATACTGCCGGCCCAGTAGCAGGGAAATTTGCCCCACGTCCATATACATGGGGTGATCCCGTTCTCTCTGGCGAAGTGTGGAAACTCGGACTTGCAGCAATTGATGCTTTGACGTACTCGAGCTTCGTCCTAGATGGCTTCTCTGACTCATCGGGCATAAGCAAGGTCACTGCTAAGGTTTACCGCGAGTCTGGCGCTCTTTATAAAGAACACAATGTGCTGTTTTCGGAAGAAACTAAGACGGCCTCGATTCAGTACCGGACAAATTTCTTCCCTGACTCCGATTTGGATGAAGTATTCGGGCTAGAGTTTGTTGTTACCGACAAAGCAGGAAACTCGACAGTAACCAAGCGTCAGAAGGTTATGTTCGACAATATTGCAAACGTTCCAGCTGAACCGTTTGGTGTGTATGACCCAAGTGTGACGACTACCCTCGCACCTGGCCTAAAAGGGTTTGTTCCCTATGTAGCAGGGTCTTATGTAAAGACTAACCCGATACGACTTGCATGGAGAATCCCTAAGAGCAACTGGCATACCTATCGGCAGGGAGGGTTACGCTTCATCAATAGCTTTGGTGAAAATCAAGTTGCTGGTGAGGATTCTGCATACGTTTATCTTGTCGGATCGCTTCCCTATCGCGCTGAGGATAATAACTACATCAGGTTTTACAACTTCGGCGAATGGGGCTCGCAAGGTACTATTTCTTACAATTTGGTATTGCACCCATCAGCTCCGAAAACGCCTGTTATAAGCCGTATAGAATACTACTTTAGTGATAAAGGCTGGCTCAATTATTCCGGTAGGGTGGTTTCGCCGCAAGAACTCCCGCTTACTGTAAGCAAAGTTCGCTATACCGTTGAGGCGCGGCCGTTTGATCAGGTTGCTACCCATATGGGTACTTGTACTATTCCCGCTGGGCAGACCCAGTGCGAAATTACGGTTAATGTCCAACTCAATAAAGGCACGGCTGGTTACCTACATGACCAAGGGGTTCTAAAGAGTGCGGACGGTTCGTTGATCGCAACCGGGCAATGGGCGAATGTTTACTGGAACGACCTGTACCTGCCAATCCTCAGTTACACATATGACTCGTCTAGTATGGTTCTGACTCTGAACGTCAGACAGCCGCAGCAGGGCGCATTTCAAAATGCTCTTAGCCATAGGGCATCATGGCTTGAAAATTCTAGCGGTACAGCGCTAAGCGTTACAAAAAAACTTACATCGTCGTCTGGTGAGTATTTTGAGTACGAATTTGATTTGAAAACCTTGCCGGAAGGCTCTCATGACCTTGTTGGTGTCGCTAGCGAAAACTTAGGTGCTATAACAAAGCTCCCGCTGTTCAAATTTCAAAGTGACCGGACAAAACCTGTTGTTACAGTAAGCAAAGGTGCGAGCGATACTATTGATACACTCGACAAAATCACTTTTACCGTAACAGACAACAAAGATCCTGCGCCCAAGATCACTTCTATTGCATTGACCGGGGGGCCTGCAAACGAGTCGATTGCTCTTTCGTTCCGCAAAATCAATGCGACTACCTACGGCCTCGAGTATCCGATCCTTTTCCCGTCGCTAACAGCGGGAGAGAGTTATACCCTTCGAGTTAATGCGCAGGACGCACAGCAGAATATGGGCGTCGGCTCAACCACATTCCTCTATAGTCCTAAGATGGCTGGGATTGTGGGGCATGTAAACGGTCTCGTTAATATCCCTGCGGTACCAAAAGAGTTTAATCGTAACGATGGGTCTGTAGTGATTAATAGCGAGCAACTAAAGCTTGCTGATGGGACGCCAGTTTCTGGTGTTTATGATCTGCTTGCAACGCTCAGGTCTGACGCAGCAACACCTCTAATGATTGGCGGTGTGCTCGTCAATCCGGGAGCAACAGTTACCATTAGCCAACTCAACTTCACGAACACCAGCGGTAAAATATCACTCCCTGTTGTCCCGGTAACTCAAGGTGCTACAGGGAGGAATGGCGTGATCATTTCTACC
This sequence comes from Pseudomonas sp. ARP3, assembly GCF_001029595.1. Classification (NCBI taxonomy): domain Bacteria; kingdom Pseudomonadati; phylum Pseudomonadota; class Gammaproteobacteria; order Pseudomonadales; family Pseudomonadaceae; genus Pseudomonas; species Pseudomonas sp. ARP3. The sequence goes on along the minus strand of NZ_LEKF01000024.1, from coordinate 23,913 downwards.
TCCGCGCCGAACGCTCCTGTGGTCTATGCCGATATTAATACCTGGATGCCCAAGGTCACGCTGGGCATCAACGATAGAAATCCAGTTCAGGCAATGACTGACACCACGGTAAAACTGTCAGCTTCAGCTAGCAGCATCTGCCCTCTAACGACATCTCCCGCGGTGGCAAGGTCTGCCGATGCCATCAAGTCGCCCATCTGCTTGCTTGAGTGGACGAGCATTCCCCGAGGCCTTCAACAAGTAGAGGTTTCCGGTGCACCTCACCCGGTCACTCAGCTGACTGGGCGAGTCCTCGACGCAGGCCAGCAGAAGGTTGCTTATTCTCTCTATGTATTCAACAAGGGCACTGAAAAGGTACTGCTGAGCAGCGGTGAAGAAATACTGAGCGTCAAAGCCGCGACCGGCTCAACAACCTTCGTCCAATCGCTGCATGAGAAAAGTGTTACTCGTGCGATGGAGGCTGCATCCGTCACCATGACGCAGCGTTCGGGGCCAACGTGCTCGATCACTGGTGATGACGCAGCGGCAAAGAGCGCAGGCATGAGCGGCGGGGCCTTGAAGTGCTTGATTGAGTTCACGGTCATCCCGAAAGACCTGAACATCAAAGCGCTCGATCCTCTTGAGTTGACCGGCGTTTTCACCCGTTCCGGGCAGCACCCGATTCGCTGGACGGCTAGCGTCTACGACACCACCGGGAAAAAGATCACCCTCGAAGAGGGGCAATCGGTCATTCAGGTAATAGAACCGCCTGTAACGACGAAACTGACGGTCAGCGTCAACGAAAGCTCGTCGGTGGAAGCAACTCCCATCGAGGACTTCCCGGCAGCGTGGGAGAAGAAAACCTATTCAATTCTGTCGAGCGCGTCCCAGGGCTCTGTAGTGGCGACCCCTAGCGGGTTCACCTACACCCCGAACACTGGATACGTTGGCTCCGATGAGTTCAAGTACCGCGTGCAGGACGTGTCTGGGATGAAGGCTGAAGCGACCGCGGTTGTGAATGTCGCGAAGTTCAATTACGCCCCTACCTGGACGGGAGTAACCATTCAGGCTCGTGAAGGGCAAGTGAGTGACCAGGTTGCTCCTGAGGTCCATGACATCAATCTCTGGGACAGCCATACGTTCAAGATCCTCACGAACCCGACGCACGGGACTGTCCGTGTGTTCTATGGCCGTATGGAGTACACCCCTAATCCTGGTTTCTATGGGGAAGATTTGTTCACTTTCAGCGCCACGGATCAGGAAGGGCTCAGTGTAGAAGGAGAGGGGAAGGTCACTGTTGCTCAGTTCAATTTTGCACCAACGGGTATCACCCCTTCGACAGTGAAGATGTATGCAGGAATCGGTGGAACGGCCGATCTGAAAGTAATCGATCCGAACAATTGGGGCTCGCACACATTGCAAGTCGTCAAACAGCCAGCACATGGCCATGTGACGGTGGAGGGGATGAGCATCACCTATAAGACCGATGGCCAGGCTGAAACCTCAGTACAGATTCGTGCCATTGACCAGGATGGCCTCTATGTCGATCAAGATGTCGTCCTGAAGCTTTTGCCGGCCTGGGAAATGTTCAAAGATCGAGAGGTTCAGCCTACCTCGGTGGCCCCGAGCATCCCGGCCGTGAAGCAACAAATGACGACCCGTTTGGGTGCCTATGCGCTCCGAATTCCCGACCAGAAAGTGATTCAGGCTCTCGGCAGCGAGATCATCGCCATCGTCACGCCTGACTCGAAAGTTGGGGTGACACTGGAGCATCGTGAGCTTTCTCAAGGCACTGGTATGCGTCTGGTACCTACTAAAATGACTGCCGATCTGCTGGAGGCCCGTTTAGGTGGCCTGGATGTTGGGGTCGATGGCCAGGCGCAGGTCTATCTAAGTCGCGCCGATATGACTGGCCCTGTCTATTCCGTGCCGGTAACCGTATGGGCTCCGGAGGGCGTACTAACGGCTGATACATGGGAGATTCTACAAGCTTCCGGCCGTGCTCAAATCAGCTTCAGCCCGAGCAATGGGGCATGCAGCATCTTGACCAGCGAAGCTGTCGCGAAGACGAAAAATGCACTTCAGGATCGTGCTTGCTACGTCACTTGGACGAAAACTCCCGATGAATGGCGCAACGCTAGTACTTTGGCCAACCTGATGATGGATGCCGGCGGGAGTTCTTTGGGAAACCAGACTATCGAGGCTACCGCCTATGTGTTTGACCCTAGCGGCGTGAAATACAAGGTTGCGAGCTTCACTCGTGACCTGAAGATCCTTCCGGTCGCTGATCAGATCCACTTTGCCTTGAAGCCAGCACCAGAAGAGGCCTATCAGAAAGTCCAGGAGCTTTCCTTGTCGCTCCGTCACACGGATGGTCCTGTATGTGATGCAACAGCGAACGAAGGCGTTGCAAAAAAGACAGCACAGCAATGGTCGAGCCGCCCATCGTGCCTTATTCGTTGGATGCAGATGCCAGAAGGCATGGCCCAGCAGCGCAACACCGTCACGCCACTCGCGGAAGGAGCAATGAGTCTGCTCGGGGCAAACAACATTTCCTGGAAGGCATCCATGTTTACTCCGAGTGGTCAGGAAATCGATATTGGCTACGGAGAGCACAGCGTAAACGTGATCGAGCCGCCCGCAATCGAAATCGATATGCCGGCCAGCAATCTGGTGAAAGAGGGGCTGTATTCGGTGTCACAACTCGGCGGCTATGTTGGTAGCGCGTCGGTGACCGCAATCGCGGCTTCCCTGGACGTGGCGATTAACCGGGCGGATGCAGTGATTGAACGTTCTACGATTCCGAGCTACGGCCGTTCCCAGCGGTTTACGCGCTACATCGAAGGGGCCGAGGCCCCCCTGTGGAGCGTAACGCCATACTCAGTTGACGTTGGATACACCGCGCTCCCAAATATGAGGTCGACCAAGACCGCATCACTCCTGTCGGTCCCTCACGACAAAATTCTCCCTGTCATTCTCAACGACGAGAGAACCGTTCTGGATACGGTCAGCCTTCCAATCCGCGTGGCGATTAAAGACACCCGCTACATGGAGGATGCGTATCGGCTGAGCAGCATGGGCGACTGGGATATTCGCCTGCTTTCGACAACTGCCGGAGTCAACTACGAGCCGATGACAAACTGGGAGCCAATCGACGAGAACGGGGAGGTTGAGTTCGAGGTCGATTTGCAATCGCTAACGAACAAAGCGGTTCGCATCATTGCTGAAGCGCGTGTTCGCTCGCCTGTGCCGGAATACGAGCTGATTCGGGAGTCGGGCTCGCCAATGGTGCTTTCCGTGCTAAACGGCGAAGCTCTTGATGGTTCAATTCAGGCGCTGCGCGTTATCGGCCCTGCTCCTCTTCGCAGCAGCTTCTACGCCGTCACCAATGATCGCTACCAGTCAGGAGACATTGGTGAGGTTCGCTGGGAAATGAGCAAAGACGGCGGTGTGTCGTGGGAAGGCGTTGAGGCCAATGCGAAGCTGCCGCAACGGCTCAGCATGATCTTTCAGCGGGGTACATATCTGCTGAGGGCAGAGTTGACGAACCGCCATAGCGGCGCGAAATCCATGACGCCTACGGTCGAAGTTATTGCCTATGTCGTGCCTGTTGCCCGCCTCAAAGGCCCAGCAAACGTGTTTATTGGTGATAGCGGCACGTTCAAACTCACGGACCTCAAGGGTAATACGCTCGATACGACCGGAATGGTTGTGGAATGGTCGGAGGATCGCGGTAAGACTTGGGTCGCCGGGGAAGGCTCCTACCGACTGGGCCGTAATTCCGCTGATCGTGTATACCTCACGGCCAGGCTGAAGTACTCAGACTCCCCAGAGGATAAGCGCGTCTACAAAACCCTCCGCGCAGGTGTTGCGTTTAGACCTGTCCGACCGCCTCGTGTACAGATAATCGGGCCGCGTCGTCCTGAGGTAGGAAAGGAAGCTACTTGGGTCGCCAACTTGATGATGCCGTACCCAAAAATGGATATGACAATGGATGGTGAGTTCATCCTGCCGGACGGCACAGTCGTCGACTCCACCGAAGTGAAGTACACCCCCACTCGGGAGGACATGGAGAAAGAAGAGAGCCACATCAGCGTCCGATCTTGGATCAATGGGTATGAGGATCGAGGCGGTTTGGGTCTAACTCAGCACCGCCTGATTTTCTGGTCCTATGACTGGCCTGAGTGGAAGATCAACACGAAGTACTCGGCGAAGTATGCGCCGGCAGACTTGACCATGACGGCTCGATCTCTTGGCTTGTTCCGAGAATTCGAGGGCTTAACCATCGAGTGGGATATCCCACCCTACGCTGGCCTCCAAATGATCAAGGACACCAACCAGACCAGTCGTATCGTGCGGCTGACTGAGCCGGGGATCTACACATTCGGCGCTCACATCACCGACTCGCGGGGCAACTATAGCTATGCCGAAACAGAGATGGAGTTTTTGGAGCCGATTCCGTGGGATGTGAAATTGTCCTGGAGTGGGGATAACGACGCGAATCGTGCCCCGCTGGGCGTTCTGATCCGGCCGTCAATCACCGGCGGGCACCCTAAGGATCAGATACTCAGCAAAACGTTCAGTCTCAACGGGGAGACGCTATCTAGCTCGGGGGACTATGGCCGGGCGACCCTTGAAAAAGAGGGTGTGTATACGGTGAAACTGGATGTCGCCAGCGCAATGGGCCACACAGCAGCAGGCGAGGTTGACATCTCGGTCGCAAGGAATAAGCCCCCTGTCTGCAAACTGGAGGTTGTGGTCGGTCGAACCTCCTGGCTGGCAAAAGCCGTTTGTACTGATGAAGATGGCCGCATGGCCAAAAACCTTTGGTTCATCAATGGTGAGCAGCAGGCTCTCAGCTCAAACAGCATCTCCGTACCAATGTGGCGTTATCCAGATGGCGAACCGGTAATTACCCTGGTAGGCATCGATAACTCTGGTGCCGAATCACCTCCAGTCTCCAACAAGTAAAGGGAAGGGCCGCATAAAGCGGCCCTTTTTAATTTCCGTCGACAAATGCGCTTGAAAGCGAAACACAGGCTTACGGAAAGCACGAAAAATGTCTCCGGAGCGCAGCCCCTGCGCATGTCAACCTCTAGGAGCAAGACCAATGCACGTCAACAAAGCAACCCTCCAAACGATGGCCATCGCAGCGGCAATGGTGGCTGCCGGTACCGCGCTCGCAGGTACCGGCGGCGATACGTTCGATAGCGTGTGGATTACCTTGACCGAGTGGATGCAAGGTACCCTCGGCCGCATTCTGATCGGCCTGATGATCCTCACCGGCATCGGCGCTGGCGTTCTTCGCCAATCGCTTATGCCGTTCGTTACTGGCGTTGGCGGCGGTGTTGGCCTCTATGCTGCGCCGGATGTTATCGAGTCGGTAATGTCGGCAACTATCCCAGCAGCAGCTGTAGTCACCAGCGCTCTCCAAGCCCTGCCTGTAGGCTTCTGATCTAAGTCAGAACGCCTCTCTGAAAGGCCTCTTTTTCCGACGCTAAAACGTCCTGAAAAAGAGGCCTTTTCTTTTCCGGGCCAAATACTCTGGGTGAATCGACTCAGGAGGTAAGCCCATGTTCAAACCAACCCAAACCATTCTTGCTATGACGCTGCTTGCAGTGGCTGGCACCGCAGTAGCTGCGAGCCCTGCGGACAAGAACGCAGACAAGGTAGTGATGCTTCCTGCGTCTGCAATGCTGGCGATCGAGAAGAACGGCAAATTCGCCATCATTAGCGATACCGGCCGATTCATCATCCAGGGAACGGTTTATGACGTGTGGGCGAAGAAAGAGTTGAAAACCATCGAGGATGCTCGGATCGCCGCCAACTACATTCCAGTGGATAAGACCAACCTCGGTTTCAAGGATCTCGCCCCTCTCACTGTCGGCAACGGTGAGAAAGCGATCACCATGTTCTCCGACCCTGCTTGCGGGTTCTGCAAAGAGATCATTCAACAAGCCCGCACATCTCTGCCCGAAGGGTATCGACTCGACGTGCTGATGTTGCCGCTGCTCAGCCAAGAGAGCGCTGTGCGTACTAAAGAACTCCTCTGCGCGAAAGACAAGGTTGCTGCGTGGAAAGCCGGCGCGTCCGGCGACATGAAAACTCCTCTCGAACAGCTCCCGACCGCTCAGTGTGATCTGGATGTGATCTCGAAGCGCCGGATGACTGCTCAGTTTCTTGGCGCTCGAAATGTTCCTTTCCTCATTCGTGATGATGGCTTGACCCGAGAAGGCAAGCCTGAAGAAGGCTTGCGCGCCTGGATTGAATCGAATCGCACCCTCTAAGGAATTCAGAAATGCTCAAAGCGCTTATCCGCTCAACACCTCGGCTCTCGAAACTGATCAACGGCCTTGCCTACGAGCCGAATCTTTACTTGTTCCAGCTGGAAGGGAACCGCCTAGGATTCGCATTCCTGTGTTCCCCTCTCTCAGGCTCAAACGGGGATGAAGGCGACCGCCTGAAGGCTGGTTTAACGGTCGACTGGCCTGAGAAGACGACGATCCAGTTCAGCCTCATTTGCACTGAAAATATCAATGAGATGAAGACGGGATTCCTTCGTCTGCGCCGGGCCTTCCGTGAATCCGGCCGCACTGACCTTCCCGTAGAAACTCAAGCATTGTTGGAGAAGGTGACAAACGCGCGAGCCGATTATTTCAGCGACCGCACCATGCGCCCAGTTGATTCAATCTCGGGTGTACGAATTCGTGAGCAGAGTCTGGTCGTATCCGTAACTATTCCGATCGCCAATGCTTTGCCTACCCAGACAGAAGCGAACGCGGCGAAGGAGCTTTTCGACGGACTGCGAACCTCGCTGGACAGCTGCAACCTGGCAGCCGTGCCCCTCACCAACGATTCCTACCGAGAAATTTTCTCCTCCATCCTGAACCAGGGGCCAACAGCATCGTGGCGCGAAGATCCGGACATGAAAGCGGACACAGACAAGCCCTTGAATGAGCAGATCCTCGACTACAACCGCAGCCTCGACGTGAAGAAAGACCACCTTCAGATCGGAGAGGACTGCTTCGTAAAAACGCTCTCGGCCAAGCGCTTTCCTGATGTCATGTGGCAGGGCGATGCCTCTCAGTATCTCGCTGACATTTTGTCTCAGCGCGGCGGCATCCGGGGCAACTGCATTATCAATATGACCCTGTATTTCCCTCCCCAGCTGGAGACAAAGGACAAGCTGTCGAAACGCCGCCAATGGTCCATCAACCAGAGCTTCGGCCCGATGGTGCATTTCGTTCCCGTTTTACGGAAAACGAAGGAGGCCTATGACACGCTGTTTGAAGACCTAGACAAAGGGCTTCCCAACGTACAAGCGACAATGACCCTCGTGGTGTTCGGCCGGAACCGCGAAGACCTTATTCAGGCGGCATCGAATGCGAAGAGCCACTTTGCTACGCAGGGCTTCAGTCTCATGGAGGACAAGTTCTGTGTGCTGCCCGTGTTCGTGAACTCCTTGCCGATGTGCGCCGACCCGGATGCGATGAAGGAGCTGTTCCGGTTCAAAACACTGAGCCTCACCCAAGCACTGCCATTGCTGCCAATCTATGGCGACTGGAAGGGCACAGGAACTCATGTGGCCCCGTTCATTTCCCGAAACGGTCAGCCGGTCAGCTTCCACCTCTTTGACTCCGACACCAATTACAACGCAATGATTGCCGCTCAGTCGGGCTCCGGGAAGTCGTTTGCGACCAACTATCTCATCACGTCGTATCTGAGTATTGGGGCGAAGGTTTGGGTCATCGATGTGGGCCTCTCCTACCTCAAGCTGTCTGAAGCGTACAAGGGCGACTTTGCACGCTTTGACCAGGAGTCGAACCTCTGCCTCAACCCCTTCGAGCTAATTGAAGACTACAGCGAGGAGGAGGATGTCCTGGTTGGGTTGCTCTCTGCTATGGCTGCTCCGACCGTACCTCTGATCGACTTCCAAACCGCAGGGCTAAAAAGGCACCTTACACAATGCTGGGAAACGCTTGGCAAGACGATGATTGTCGACAGCATTGCTGACTCTCTCCTTGCCGACCCAGACCCGCGTATTCAAGATATTGGTCATCAGCTCTTCGCATTCACCTCGAAGGGACAGTACGGCCGCTTCTTCAACGGTAAGAACAATCTCAACTTCAAGAACCCCTTCACCGTACTCGAGCTTGAGGAACTGAAGGGGCGTCAACACCTTCAGCAAGTCGTACTCCTTCAGCTCATCTACCAGATCCAGCAGGACATGTACCTTGGTGAGCGTGACCGCCCGAAAATCGTGATCATTGACGAAGCCTGGTCGCTTCTCTCCCAGGGCAACGTTGGTGAGTTCATCGAGCACGGTTACCGGCGATTCCGGAAATATGGCGGTAGTGCCATCGTCATTACCCAGGGGGTCAACGACCTCTATCAGAATAAAGTCGGACAAGCCATCGCTGAAAACTCTGCGTTCACCCTACTGCTAGGACAGAAGGCCGAAGCTATTGATGCTATCCAGGAAAACAAGCGCCTGCCGCTGGGTGAGGGCGGGTATCGAATCCTGAAGACTGTTAAGTCGTACAAAGGGCATTACTCCGAGATATTCATGCTCACCCCCCGCGGTGCCGGCATCGTGCGACTCACGGTGGACCCATACTCGATCCTCCTCTACTCGACCGCACCCGAAGATGTGCAAGCGATCCGAAATTACACGCTCACCGGCGTTCCGCAGGATGAGGCAATTCTGCGCGTGCTCCGTGATCGAGGTGTCGAGTACAACCCTGATCCGGCGGAAGTCGCGTAATGGCCTTGTCGAACCCCTTCAGCATTCAGGCCAAGGTTCGAAGGGCAATGGCGAAGGTTGAGCGAGATCGAGCTCCAAAGCGACTCTCGGTGGCCTTTATCGGCAAAGGCCTACTCTTTTCGGCAGTGGTTGCCGGCAGCATTGTGCTGCTGGCATCCCGTTACTCGATCGCTATCGCTAGCCAGGACTCCCTATGCCTGCCCCCTTACAGGCTATGGATCATCGATAAAAAGCAGGATGACTTGGTGCGCGGTGAAATCTACGCCTTTCACTCCAAAGGTCTGAGTCCGATTTTTGCTGACGGCACAATCATCGTGAAGGTGCTTGAGGGGATGCCTGGCGATCACGCCAAAGTCACGCTTGATGAAACAACCATCAATGGAGTGTCCGTAGGCAAAGGGCTTCAGGTCGCCAGCCAGCACGGCATTGATCCCCAGCAATATGTTCGGGAAGGGAAAATAGGCGAGGGCCGTTACTGGTTCTTCGGCCGCACGCCAGACTCTTTCGACTCCCGCTACTGGGGCTCAGCTTCGACAGACCAAATCATCGGGAAGGCGTATCCAATATGGTGAAAAAGCAATTAGCCATGTGCATTGGGTTGGCTTTTGGCTGCACGATGGCCATCGCCGGCGATGACCTTGGCATTCGCAAGTACGACATCAAGGAATTCGATCCTGTGCTCCTGGAGCAGGTTCGGGAAATCAGCCGAAATGCGAATGCCGCGCGCGCAGAAAGCGGCCAAGATGACATGAGTTGGGTGAGTGAGATGGCTGAAAAGGCCATCATTCAAGCCGGTGATGAAAATGTTCAGCAGAGCGACTCAGGGCTAGCTAGCGCGGATGGCTCAGATCGCGAGAAAAAACATCCTCTGGGCGATGGAAATCGCACTCTGATTTTCGTGTCGTGGTCGATGGGCGCTACCGCCCTCAAAGACATACTGCTGTCTTTTGACGGACTGCCTGGTGTTGGCATCGTTTTTCGAGGCATACCTGATGGTATGTCGATGGGCGATGCTGTGACCAAAATGCACCTTCTCACGCAAGAGACGCAAAGCACTGTAAGCGTTCTGCTTGACCCTCTCGCATTCCAACGTCACAGCGTTTCAGCCGTCCCCACCGTGGCTCTCGAAGCACCGAATGATGCTCTGATCGCTAAAGCTGCTGGGTCGTCTTCTGTCAGCTATATCGAGGGAGCGGTTAAGGAGGGGAAGCGGGGGGATTTAGGCACTATTGGCTCCACACAGGAAATCATAGAGCCAGACCTCATGGAGGTTGCGAAACAGCGCATTGCAGAGCTGGACACCGACGCCATGAAAAAGCGAGCAATCGCCCGGTTTTGGGATAACCACAAAGGGCATCCATTGCCGCCGGTAACTGAGAGTGCCACCCGCCTCGTCGACCCATCGGTCATTGTCCCCGATGACATCCTCGATAGCCAAGGCAGGGTCGTTCAAAAGGCCGGAAGGATTAATCCACTCGACATGATGCCGTTTGACCAGAAACTGGTAGTAATCGATCCGACGCAGCCTTGGCAGGTTGCCCTGGCGAAGCGTGAATACGCAGACCACGGGGAAAATCTGACCGTCACGGTAATGGCTACTCAGATTCCCACTTCCTCTGGTTGGGATCTGTTCAACAGCGTACAGGACAGCCTGGATGCGCCCCTCTACCTATTGCCGCCTGACATGGCGGAGCGCTTCCAGATCCTTCGCGCACCTTCTGTCGTAACAGCCGACACAGAAAATTTCATCGTCCGCGAGGTTGCTCAATCAGCCTTCGAGGAGGCCAATCATGAGCATCAATAAGGTAATAGCCGCCGCACTTCTGATGATTGCAGGTATGTTTTCCCTGCCAGGGATAGCGGCTGATACGGCTTCGTCCGGTGAGGTGATGTGTGAGGACTCTGGCCTTTTTGGTCCGAAGTTGTTCACCGACATCTGCTGGGCGTGCCTTTTCCCAATCCGTGTATCTGGTGTGCAAATAACCCCCGGCACAGCACCCGCCAAGGCTACAAAAATGGTCTTCTGTATCTGCCAGGAAGGCTCGTCCTCGATCTACAAGCCAGGAATCATCACTGCTATGTGGGAGCCGGCCCGGATGGTTGAAACTGTCCGCAAGCCTGGTTGCTCGCCAACCCTAGGCGGTGTGACGCTCCCGCTTGGCAACAAGCGCAGCTATGGTCGGCTTCGGCAGGACAATAGTACCCAGACAGGACAGGCCGCCGGTTCGTTCTACCACGCTCACCTGTATGCCTTCCCGCTGCTTCAGATCCTCGATCTCTACACGCCTACCAAATGCAATCCGGACGGTTATCTCGACCTCGATATCATCTCGTTCACTGAGATCGACCCGACCTGGAACAACGGTACGTTGGCGTTCTTCCAGCACCCCGAGTCCGCGGCAGTGGCAAACCCAATCGCTATTGCGGCATGTGCTGCCGAATCCGCGTTGGTTACCGCACGAAAGGAACCTCTTGAGTCGCTTTGGTGGTGTACAGGTACATGGGGGAGTATCTATCCATTTGCCGGCGTAACCGTGGCGCAAGATGCAAACCGGACGACAGCATTGCTGGCTGCGCGAGTGATCGCTCAGCAACACCGCAGGGGCCTCGCTCGACGCACTATGGGTGATGAAAACGTGTGCAAGGCGGGTATCTACCCGACGATTCCGAAAAGCCAGTACAAAGTGACCCAGTTCTGGCCAAAGTCGCAGAACAGCAGAGCAATGTGGCTCGGAGAACCGCCGCAGACTTGGGAGGGTGGGCCTAGTCGGCATGTTCCAGGTACTGGGAACGATGCCATGTACATGTTCTGGCGATGGACAGATTGCTGCTCGAAGCTCTAATGGAGAATCCGCCCGTAAGGGCGGATTTGCGATGGTATGAATGACTTTCTAATGCTGTACCTACCCCCGGTTTTGATTCTGGGGGTTCTCGCGGGCATCGCCCACGTTCGTCTACTTGAATTCCCAGCCTACCGAGGGTGGTGGGGGGAGTACAAGGTGAACTTCATGCTCCGCGTATGCCTAAGTGGCGAATACAAGGTGTTCGCCAACGCGATCTATCGTGGCAAGACAAGGGGAGAGTCGACACAGGTTGACCACATCATCGTGTCGCGCTACGGGATCTTTGTCCTGGAAACGAAGTGTTTCAAGGGAAAGATCATCACCTACCCGGAAGCTCCCGAGAGCTGGTTGCAGATTGTCGGCCGAAGGAAATACCGCGTGCAAAACCCGCTTATGCAGAACTACGCACACGTGAAGGCAGTTCAGAAGGTCACCGGAGTCCACTCTCAGAAAATCCACAGCTACGCAGTGATGGCAGGGCAGGCCAGCTTCACCTATGGAATGCCTGAGCGGGTCTACAGCATTTGGGGCGTGATTCGTAAAATCCAGTCCTACAAAGCCCCGGTTTTTACTCGGGGCCATGTTGTGTCAATCTGCCGGGCGCTGAGCGAGCGCAGAATCAAGGGGGGGTATTGGGCTGCAAGACGGCATGTCGAGAAGCTGAAGCGCCGAGGCGAGGATGGATCTATAACGTGCCATGAAGATAGACCCCGAGAGGAACACCTATCGCCACCCCAACAAGAACGGCAACAGTGACAGAGATGATCGCGACCGTATCCCAAAATACCGCCTCTGGCGGCGCTTCAAGTGATTCGTCGGTGGCCAGCTCTTCTACCCACAGTGGGATAGCTTCGCGTGGAGGAGGCTGATCCGTCGCTTTTCTGCGTCTTCTACTGGTTCTTGCCGGTGTTGACGTAAGATCATCAAGCATAATGACTCTCCTAAGCAAAACGCCCCGCAATGCGGGGCGTTTTCATAACTGGCGCGATCAAGCAACGGCTTCTTCAGGAAGCGAATCGAGAGGGTCGGCATTGCCATCAGGCTCAATGTGACCCGCCGCCTCGCGCTCCTCCTTGTCAGCGTTCACTTTGGCTTCAGCCTTCTCGATATCTTCCTGAAGCTCTGCGACCTTGCTCGCGTATGCCTTTGCACGCGCGCTCTGACCGAGGCCAACGAGCGAGCGGATCAGCCGGGCCATTTGGTTGCTCTTGTTTGCACGAAACTCCTCAGCTTCCGAGCTATCGATCTTCTCATGCAGCCAAGCTGTATCAACCTGGATAATCAGATGGTCAAATGCCTGAAGCAGGCTGCTCATCCTCTTGATTTCCGGGCTGGTGATTTCGAATTCGCGAGTCAGTGGTGAGCTGTACCCTGCAAGCTCTTTGATTCCCAGGCTCTTCAAAAGCGTGTCCATCCGCTCAGACTCGTCACGCACGGCTACTTCCATGCGCTCGATTTTCTTCGAGACCGCATCAACCACCGCTTTGTGATCAAAGGTCTTGAGGTTTTTGGCCAGCTTGCGGGACGTAACGTCGATGATAAAAAGAGCCGTCATGAGGCTATCGAAACGGTTGCCGGCGAAGAACTTCGCCTGCTCAGTGTTCAGTACCATCTTTCCTTTGAGGGATGGTTTGGAGTATTGGTATTTCTTCGGTTGTGGTTGAGTGGTCGCCATTAGCGGTTTCTCCGGATGTTGGTGGCCGGACTATTGCACCAGCTTGCGGAGTATCTGGATCGCGATTTCACGCACGATTAGCGTCGGAATTTGAAGTGATTTTTTCTGGTTGACGACAGACTGAAATGGCGGCGAGAATTACAGCACTCATCGGCCAAGGTCGATTAAGAATTCGCCTCCTGGAGGCCATTGACCCTAAGTGACAGCATGCTGCTGCCACTGGTACCCATGACGTGTATGCGTCTGGGAGCAAGCCAAGCTGAGCTTATCAGCTTAAAAACCAAGCCTGCGTTCGCGTAGCGCCGATCAAAAAAGGAAGCCATTGGCTTCCTTTTTTTGTGTCAAAAAAACCCTGACGGGGAACTCCCGTTAGGGCGTTCTCCGTTTTAAAAAAATGGAGAACTGAAAAATGGCATCTACAACCCTCAAAGTTAAAGTGCTGACCGCGTTTGGCTTCCTCGTTGCTACGTTGGGAGCTGTATACGCACCGCAGTTTGCAAAGCATGTTTTGCCTTTGACTCTCTGCGTGTTCCTCGCCGTGGTAATCCTGAATGCTGAGCAGATCCTGCGTGGTGTTCTGAGCTACCTACGCGGTTGTCTGAAGGCTTCGGCTCCTCAAGCGACCAAGACCTTACCCAACGCCCGTTGGTGTAGCAGCGTCGATTATGACAACTACTACATTCCCTCCTACCTGCGTCGCCAGGGAGAAGAGAAATGATCCGTATTGACTTCGATGTTCCAAGCTATCTCCGACTGCCGCAAGGCCTGTGCATTGTTTCAGAGCGCCTGGCTCATAAACTTCCCGGGCCAGAAAGCAATGAAACGCTGCACCAAGCGCTTGAACCGGTGGTGATCAACACACTGTACCGGCCGCAAGGCCGCAACCAGGTTGCATCGATCGAGAACCAAGAGCAGGGCGAGATCAAAGGGGAGTTCATCCCTCGCGAATCCCAGCCCGCGCATCAAGAAACAGCTCAAGAGATCCAAGTCGCCCAAGGCGATGAAGATCAAGATGAGCGCGCACCAGAACTCAATTTCCAAGGCGTTGCTGGCAGGTCTGTTACCGGCGAATACCGCGGTTCAGGTTTCGCCCATTATCGGTTTCTCAAGAAGAACGGAAAGTCGTTCTTCTTGCGTATCGGTGAACACCTGGTGTGGGGAATCGAGCTCAACGCTCAGCTACGTCAATCTGGAGCGCAACAAGGTGACAATATCTCCCTGACATTCCTCGGCAAAACCGCCGTGAGTGTGCTCAAAGAGGTCCTTGTCGACGGTAAGAAAGAACAGGAGTGGGTTGATACCTACCGCAACTCCTGGGAAATCAAAATCGTGAAATAGCCAGCAATGCGCCCTTCGGGGCGCATCTCAACCAAACGGAGGTACCCATGTCCAAAGACTCAGAAGGCAATTACGCCCCAGAGAAGCAAGATGTGCTGGTAGCCGCTGATGGCCGCTGGCATGACATTTACGCAAGCCTCGCATCTTCATTGGTGCCGGCACACAAGAAAGCAGGACGTGGGGTTCCATGTCCGGTGCATGGTGGGGAAGACGGTTTTAAGATTTTCCGCAAGACGGCTGGATCGTCGAGCGGTGGTATCTGCCGTACCTGCGGAGTCAAGGCTGATGGCATAGCCTTGCTGATGTGGGTCAACCGTTGGAGCTTTCATCATGCTTTACAGGAGGTTGGAGCATTGCTCCGGGTCAAAGACCCGTATGGACGCACCGCTGACGGATTTATCCCAAGCGTTGTAATCCGTAAGGAGCGAGCCCCAGCAAAACCAGAGGCTTCAGACGATTGGCTGCGTGAAGCTATGCGCAACCTGTGGAAGGGAACCGTTCCTCTCACAGACCCATCAGCGGAACCAGCAAGGCTCTATCTTCGCTCCCGAGGCATTCTTGCTTGGGATCGACCAGAGCTGAGCCGCTACGTTCGCTTTCACCCGGAATTGACCTACAAGGACAAAGCCGGCAAGCGTTCTAAGCATCCAGGGATAGTGTGTACGCTCATCGATCCTGAAGGCCAGGCTGTGACCATCAACCGTCACTACCTGACAATGAAAGGTGAGAAAGCCGATCTCGCTGAGCCAAAAAAAATGTTCCCAATCCCCAGCTACCGCAAGCTTCCCGGCTGCGCGGTTCCAACATCGCATCCAGGAGAAGTCTTGGATGTATGTGAAGGATTGGAAACAGCCCTGTCAGTGGAAACAGCTATGGGTATACCAGTATGGCCCTTGGTGAATTCCTACCTGTTGGAGAGCTTCGTACCACCAGCCTGCACTAAAGCAGTCCGAATCTGGGCTGATAAGGACCGCAAAGAAGGTGGCCAAAAAGCGGCATTCGCCTTAAAAAAACGTCTGTGGGAAATGGGGATCAAGGCGCAAATAATGCTGCCGGACATGCCCATCCCTGACGGCTCCAAAGGTGTCGATTGGAATGACGTTCTTCGTGAACGTGGTTCTCTCGGCTTCCTCGGCCACGAGGTCTATCGCGCACAGCGATAGGCCTCTGGCCTTCTCAACTTCCCCCTCTTTTTCCGACCGTAAAAGCGCCTGAAAACGCGCCCCCTCCTGTTGGCCAACGCTCACAATTCGAGCATCCTCATCTTGGCCAGACGGACTCATGACGCCCCTAAATTTTCCCATCTTGTTGCTTGCTGCCGCTATAAGCAGCACATCCCTTGCGGGAGAGACCAAGCCCACCGAGTCGAAAACGCCACAGGTTGGTGGTTCTTCGTTCTACCAGGACAAAGAGCGCGGTTGGTTCTGGTACGAAGATCCGCCTCCTGAACAGGAACCCGAAAAACTCGAGCCCGCGCCGGTTCCAGCGGCCCCACCTCAAGCCGAAAGGGAAGCCTCCGAACCAGCCGCGCCCGAGCTGCCCCCGACCGGCAGCGTGGCGTGGATTCGGGAGATGCTTCCGAAACTGCGTGACGCAGCAATGGATAACCCTACCAAAGAGAACGTGAGTGCATATTTTTGGGCCAACCGAATCATGATGGACAAGGCCGAGCGATTCTCACGCCGCTCAGCTGACGTAATCCGAAATGATCCACTGCTCGATGAGGACATGCGTTATCCGGCTTCCAACGCCGCCTCAGATGCTTTGGCAACTGCGGCCGGCAAGCAGAAAGAAACCCTGTTGAAGCTCATCGCTGGCAGCTCTGCGCTGATGTTCTTCTACAACGGTAACGACTGCATTCTGTGCGAACAGGCCCAGGCAGCGGTCTCTGCTCTCGAGTTCAGGTACGGGTTTACTGTCATGCCCGTCTCGATGGATGGGGCCCCCCTTCCTGGCGGCAAATACCCAAACACACAGTACGACACTGGGCTCGCAGAGCAGCTGGGCATCATCACCTCGCCTGCGCTGGCCCTAGTCATCCCTCCGAATGACGTGAAGATCGTCAGCTTCAGCACCGTCTCAATGGAGACGGCAACCACTCGGATTTTAATGGCAGCGAATGAAGCAGGGCTGATTTCCGATCAGGAATACAACGCTACATCCCGCCTTAACACCATGGGTTTGATCGACGCCACGAAACTGGCTGACGCACCGCCCGACGCAACAAAAAACCCTAACGAATTCGTGAATCGGATGCGCGATGAAGCTCGTCGCGCCTTTCAAAAAGACAACGGAGGTGCCCAGTGAAAATCAAACCGATCGCCCTTGCTGTAGCGCTGATGGTGCCCTTCGGGGCTCACGCGAACATTCAACAGCAGGTCAATGAAATGTTCAGCGGCATGATCAACGTCACCAGTCCAGGGGCATATAAAACAGCCACACGCGGCGTTATTACCGGCGGGTCCGTTGTCCTTCGGAATCGGATATCCACCGCCAACCTCATCAGCATTACCCCGCCAAGCGCAAAGGGTGGATGCGGGGGGATCAACCTTTACAGCGGCTCGTTCTCCTTTATCAACGGCGAAGAGTTTGTAGCGCTCATGAGGAATGTGGCGTCGAACGCGGCTGGCATTGTTTCGGGCTTTGCCTTTGAGTTGGCCCTCGATGCGATGGACGCTCAGACAGGTGGTGTGATCCGCAACCTGGCCAACAAGATCCAGGCGCTCAATCAAATGTTTTCCAACAGCTGCCAGCTGGCGAGTGGGTTGGTTACGAATGCCAAAAAGGCATACGAAGAAAGCACCGACTTCAAATCCGCGATGACGGCCTTCGGGTCGAACGTCTCATCTGACTTCTTTACCGCGAAATCCACCAAAGAAGACTCACCAGCCAACCGGATTGCTGCCTCTGGTAAGGCCGTTCAATGTGAGAACACAGGGAATGTTCTGTGGTGCGCCATGATGAAGTCTGGCCTCCAGTCGCAGATCCTATTCGGCAGCGACGAAAACGCGGAATTCATCATGTCGATGGTCGGCAGCTACAACGTGTCGCTCACCAACGACGCCAGCGGGGGGAAAAACTTCGCTGCGCATCCCATGCCGAAGCTGATCACCGGCGAAGGTCTGAAGATTCTGGTTGAGGGCTCAACCAATCTCGATGTCAAGGTCTACCAGTGCGACCAGGATGACCCTGACTGCTCAGAACCGAACATCCGCACTCTCACCAGCTTCAAGGGCCTCGAAACCCGAATCCTTGAGGATCTTCAAAACAATGGAATCCTTGAGCGTTTTGCCAACGGCACTGCAACCGCTGCTGACGGAAACCGGATTGCATACCTCGCATCAAGCCGCGTAGGGGTGAATCTGATGAAGATCACCCAGAAGGCAGGGGCGCAATCCGGTTATGACTACCTGAATCAGTTCGCCAAGAAAATTGCTGCTGATGCATCGATGAGCCTGATCTACCAGCTGCTTGGGCACACAGAGAAGGGCCTGACCAGCCTAAACATGGCGGACGCAGGGAAGGTGATCGAGGATCTGCGGGCTACAAAGGGTGAGCTCATGGACGAATACCGCTCGTACATCGAGGACGCAATGCAGGGCAAAGATGCCGATGGCCAAGCAGAAAAAATGCTCCAGATGGCCCCTGTGTTTGATAGCGGAACTCTGCCACAGGGAACCATCAACGATAACGCAGGCGCGTAACGGAGATATCTATGGACTTCACTATCTACACCACAGGCAGCGCCGAGTTCCTTGAGATCATGCTCAATGCCTGCGCAATGATCACAGGCAGCGGTGACGCAGAAGATCTTGCCCGTATTGGCGCGCTGATAGGTCTTTTTCTGTTGGCTTTCCAAGCAGTTTTTAATAACCAGGCCATTACCTTCGGAAAGGCGGGCCTTGTGCTCGTCCTTTACATGATGTTCTACGGGCCTACAGCCACCACTGTTATCGAGGATACGGTGTCGTCGCAGGTGCGGGTGGTGGACAACGTGCCTCTTGGCCCTGCCTTTGTCGGCTCAGTCATCTCAACGGTGGCCTACGGCATCACCAAAACCACGGAGCAAGCGTTCTCTACTCCGAGCATGACCGACTATGGGCTGTTCTCGAGTCTGAGTACGTTGTCGAAGGTGCGCGATGCTCTTCGGAACCCGATGGCACTGGACGGTTTTCAAAACTACCGAAAGTCTGATGGGTGGGATCTGCCCCGATCGGTAAACGAGTACATGACATTCTGTTCGCTAAACCCCGTCGCGCTGAGAACGGATAAGACCCTGACTGACTTGTACCGTTCTCCCGGCTGGGCTCAGGTGCTCTCAAATCAGACATCATCGATGTTCATCTATGTCTACGACGGTACCGCCGGCACCATGAAGAGCTGTGCAGAGGCCAGGTCGTTTCTCAACGCGCATTTGCAAAACGTCTACACAGACGTGCTGGAGGACATTCTTCAGAAAGGATTCAGCGAAGAAGTCAAAACCAATCGAATGACCACCGGTATACAGGTTCAAGCTGCTACAGACCAGGCAATTCAAAGTCTGGCACTCAGTAGCAAGTCGGCTCAGGACTACGTTTTGACTTCGCTAATAGCCCCGATTTTTAACGACTCTCGTGTCGACGCCATGAACCATTGGCAAGAACAAAGGGCTGCAATGGCTCTCCGTGAATCGCTCAACCAGCAAGAAATTCAATGGGCGGGGAAGGGCGACAGCTTCAAGCATTACATGAGGCCGATGATCGCCTTCTTCGAGGGCATGCTCTATGCGATGACGCCGTTCTTGGCCTTTGCTCTACTCCTGGGTGGGCCTGGCCTTTCTATCCTCGGCAAGTATCTCGTGTTGCCGTTGGCCGTTGGGTTGTGGATGCCGCTGTTAAGTATCGTCAATGCTTTTACCCTCTGGTATGCCGGTTCCCAGATGGAGGCCGTATTCAATGGATACGATCCGACTGGATCTGGTTTTGCAATGCTTCAACTCATGGACATTGATAAGGCGATCGGCAAGGCTCTCGGTATCGGCGGCTTGCTCGCCGCTTCTGTGCCGCCTTTGGCTCTTTTCATCGTTTCTGGCTCAGCCATGGTTGCGAATAGCATCATGAGCCAAATGACAGCTGGCGAAAAATTCAAGTCCGAAGACGTGAATCCTCGATCTCAGGAGAGCGCACCTGTTCTAAGTACCAATGCTTCGTTCACTTCTGACCAGGTAGGGGCCGGCGTTGCTAAAACAGGTAGCCCGCAACTGGCAGAAACCATCAGCAGCGAACAAGCAGCAAGCGCTGTTGTGCAGAGCGCGAGCATGGCATCTCAAACGGCAACCTCTCAGTACCAAGAAAGCCTCAAGGCAGCTGGTCAACAACTCAACTCATCGGCCACAGGGCGGCAAGCACTTGCGCAGATCGGCGAAAACCTTTCGGCAGGTTCGGTCCTCAGTTCGAATGCATCTTACAACGAGGCAAAAGAGTCCCTGCGGAGCCTCGGCCTATCCGAGTCTTCGCTGAATCAGGCCACGTCCAACGCCGCAATGGGTATTTCTACGCCGCTTGGCGGCATGAAGCGGTCGGATAACACCTCGGCCGACACCATGACTCAGGAAAGCAAAGCCAAGGCGGAGAAAGCACTTGCCCAACTTACGCAGTCTGTCCAGGCAACCGATTCGAGCACATTGACCTTCGCGACGGGCGATGCCTTCTCAAGTAGCGCGTTGGCACAGCAGAGCGCATCGAACACAGACGAGATCGGGAAAACCCGTTCGAGCGCCCTTCAGGCGCAACAGACCTATAGCCAGGCATCTGCGCAACAAGATTCGATCAAGGCCGGTCAATCACTTAACCTTAGAGACGCCGGCGTCAAAGCGCTCACTCGCGGTCTCGGCCGCAATGAAACCGCGCTGGCGCTCGAGAAAATGGCAGGACAAACAGAGTCAGGTAAAGATCTGTACAAACAAGCCTTCGGTAGCCAGAGCATCCAGGATATGTCGAAAGACACGAGCGAGCGTCGAGCGATGGCAGCGATTCGTGCGATCAATCAGGACGGACGCCTTGGTGATCTGTTGATGAGTCAATACAACCCGTTCGATTTTAACGTCAACCAAGGAGATGCAAACTCGAACGCTGGTCTCACAAGCAGTGCCGCCAAGGCCACTGCCGGCACCGACGCCATCGCTGGCAAGCTTGATGCAAAATGGAATTCAAATGCTGGGGCCTATGCAAACTCAAATGACATGAATGCCAGTGGCTATCAAGCTACGAAGGAGGATGGCGCTACGGTTATTGGGCAGCGAAATTCTGAGAACATGCAGCCAGTGATTGATGCTAATTCGCAGAATCAGGATCACGTGGATAACCGTTCCTCCCAAGCTGCATATGACACCCTGGCAGCAAGGGGGCAAGCTGCAAGCCAAGGTACGAATCTGGGCAACATTGTAGCTAATGGCGCGAATGCGGCCTTTACAGGGATCAATACGATTGCTGGAGCTTTCCGCAGCGGCTCCGATAGTGAAAAGCTCGAAAACTATTACGACATCGGTATCAAACAAGGGTTGAAGCCCGAGGAAGCACAATACTTTGCCGCCAAGGCTACTGGTGAGTTTGGATCGGCCGAGGGTGATGCCTATCGAGAGCTGAATGGTTACTATCGTAGCCAAGGCATCCGGGATGATAACTACATCGCAGGGGCTATTACTGCGATCGATGATGCTGCCAAGGCCCCTGAAAGCGGTTCCTATCCCACCCTGACGGCGCTGGCGGATTCAAGGGATGCCGTGCAGTACCAGGCGTACCAGGGCCCTTCGAATGAGGATGTTCCTCAAGTTCCAACACCGGCTACAGCCCCACAACCAGCCAGATCCGCTCCGCCACCTGCACCGTCGCCATCCTCGGCGGGAGCCACAAACCACAAACCTCAGCGACCGACAGGGATCAACGCTGACTAGATGAGGTTAAGCTGAAACGACAAGGCCGGGATTCCCCGGCCTTTTTCTTACCCACCTGCATAGTTTACCCCTTGAAGATTTCAGTCAGCCGATCCTTCACCGCCTTTGCGATTTGCGCCCGGAACAGGAACAACAAAACAGACAGGCCAACGCTTACACCGACCGCCTCTGCACCCAAGCGGGTGAACACAACGATGTTGATCATCAGCAACACGATGAGGCCGTAAAATTCAGCATTCGCCTTTGCACCGGTAAGAACCTGTTCTTCAGTCAGCATCCACTTGGGAGATAGGCAAAACGGGCAAACCGAGGCCTCCGGGTCACGGCCACCAACAGGGACGCCGCTGATGTAGAAAGGGGCGCTGGTGATAACCTTCGGTACCATCATTTTCTTGCAGCACTGGCACTCAACTTTGTCGTTTCGCATGTCGCTCACCATTCAATTCATCTCACCAATATAATCTCACTACCACGCAGAATCCCAAACGGAAAGCTCCAGCCAGGGGGAACAGGGCCTGCGAATAGCTTCACGTGGATGGGATTCAGTGGTTGCACCAGATGCATCGGCCGGGCTTGAGTGCGTAACGAGCGTTGATTTCCTTGCACTTGCTGCATGGAGTGAGAGTGATGTCTCCGGTCTTCATCGCGTTGCTGAGCTGGTAACCGTTGGAAGGGGAGATCATATCGCTGGCCTCAATGCCGACAGCTCTGCACAGCTCTACATACTCGCGATGAGCCGCAACCACCGCCCGAGCATTCGTCCGCCGAAGAGGATTGTCGGCGAGCAGCCTGTATATAGTCAGATAGAGCAAACTGTGAAGAGGGCTTTCGGCCAGTGTCTTATTCGGTGCCTGTATTCGTCCACTCTGGGACTGAACAAGGGGGATATCCCGTAGCAAGGACCGCTTCATCCTGACTACTTCGTCCGCATTCAATCCAGTCCATTGCGCGACCAACTTTGGCTGTAGCTTCTGCTGAAGCAACTCGGTCGCTACCACATCGAGGGGCATCGTCGAGGGATAGTCCTTGATCCGACCTATGCCACTCACGCCAGGCTTCAGAAAGTACCGAAGGTCACCAAGCAATACTGTAGTCACGTCCCTGAGTTGATCGTCTGACGAAGATAGGTTCATCCTCAGCTTCCTGAGGTTGCACCTGGTGCCAACCGAGAACCCGCCGCGGCTAACCAGCATCATCCGAGAGTCGAAAGAGCCTGCCTCGAACACCCGATACCCAACATCGTCTAGGCCTACAGCCAGAATTGGGCTTGTCTGGTTGACGCGGGAGAAGTGGCAAAACTCCATGAACATAACCATTTTGTTACCTATCTCCCTAAACTCTTCATCGTCTAGGTAGCCCCTGCCGACCTTTAGGGTGTTGTAGTGGACCCGGTAGAGGGAGACCGGGAGAGCGTCGACAGCGTTCAACTGACGTTGGTTGGTGCTCAACGAAGAAAGCCAAACCATATCGCTCTGAGTCAAGCGCTGCTCAGCGAGAATGACATTGAAATCTCGCAAGCCAGATGTCAGCCAGCGCAGACCCATTTGTATCATCGATGCGTTGATCTTAACTCGCATGTCCCTGCCCTTACTTTAAACGCTGTAGTGAACGCCAAATTCTGAGCACATTACTCGCATACTCACGTGCGTCAAGTTCACGTTTTGGGTTTCGTGTATGGTAGCCACCGATGGCTAGTTGCATATCGACAGGGTATTGCGCAATCGACTCGCAAAGTATCTGGGCACCGATCCGAATGTTTACTTCAGGGTCAAGAAGAAGCTCTGGGCGTGCTACTCGATTGCCATTCCAGCGATAATTTATTTGCATAATCCCTATATCGGTAAGAATGTCTTCGGCAATATATTTGCCGAGTACAACCTTGGCAGCCATATAGGTTTTAGGGTACAGGGCACCACTAGGCGCGTTCCGAAGCGCAAATGGGTGTGGTGCAACCATCCCTTGTCCGGCAGAAGTTTTAGATTCATTCAGGGCCAGTGAATATAGAAGCAATGGGTCCGGTTTGCATGCGGTGGCCATTGAGGCTCGCTCCCACATTGTCCCTTTTAATGAAAATCCATTAGCGTTTGCGCTTGCTGAATTAAATATTGCAATGCATGCATAGACAGCAACAAAGGAGCTGGCACGGATATTAAACATTAGCCCCCCTTATCCAGCTAGCAACTGGGCGAGACGTAGGCTCATTACTAATTGGTTCTTTTTCGCCCTCAGAGAGATTATTATGCTGCTGAGTATCAGTCTGAATCGCCCCTAGTTTCGTAGACACCTCCAAGCCTTAAAATGAGGCCCATTAGGAGGTGCCATGAGCAACCAGCGATATCCCGAAGAATTCAAAATCCAGGCGGTCAAACAAGTGACCGAAAAG